>JANOJR010000033.1:0-15588 GCA_031418855.1 Rubrivivax sp. | reverse complement strand
TCAGCGGCCTTGCCGGCGAGGTGCTGCTTGAGCCAGTACTGGTGAAAATCGACCGTCCAGTTGTCCTGGCCGATGACGCCAAAACCGTGGATGTAGCGGTCGCCCAGGCGGCCCCAGTTGACGAACTCGATGCCGAGCTTGAACGAGGCTTGGGTCTCGCGCACAAACTCGTCTTCGTCGAGCTCGAGCATGCGGTTGAAGAGCGAAATCATCGGGATCGTGGCTTCACCGACACCGATGGTGCTGATCTCGTCCGACTCGATCAGGCTGATGGCGTAGCGGCCTTTGAGCACCTTGGACAACGCCGCCGCGGTCATCCACCCCGAGGTGCCACCGCCCACGATCACGACCTTGCTAACTGCGTTCATGTGCGTACCTTCACGCTTGGGGTTCACAGCGTATTGCAAACGAAAACCAGCAAACAAAAAACCCCCTGCCGAAGTCTTTCGGCAAGGGGTTTGTTTGCTTTGGGCTCGAGCTTACTGAAGCTTGTAGCTGAGCTTGATGGCCACCGAGGCGCCGGTGCGCGTCTCCGAATCGACCGTACCGTCGAGCCTGAGCTGGCGGTACACCGGCTTGTTCAGGTTGTTGCCCTCAAGGCGCAGACCCAGGCCTTTGAGCGGGCCCGACTGCGCTTCGTAGCCGACCTGCGCCGAGACCCAGGCGGAGCCCTGGATGTACTTCAGCGAGGGGTAGCCGCCGACCGAGTCGTTGGCCACGCTGCCGACGTAGGTCGAGCGGTCGTTGTAGGCGACAAAGGCGCTGAAGCCCGCGCGCTCGTAGTAAAGCATCAGCTTGGAGTTGTCTTTCGACAGGCCTGGCAGCGGCATGGTGATGCCGTTGTAGACCACCTGCTGATTGGGGTTCAGGCCAATCAGGTTGGGCAGCTTGACCGAGCTCTCGGTGCCCGAGTAGCTGAGCGTCACGCCAAAGCCTTCCAGCACCGGCGAGATCATGTTGAACGGCACCGAGGCCGTCAACTCGACGCCACTCAAATTGCCACCACTGCCGTTGACCGAGGTCGTGAACACGCCGCGCGGGCCGGCGGTCGGGATCCTCAGCCCCAGCTGTTGCGCGTAGGTGGTGAAGTCGTAGTTGATGTCGGTCGAGGTTGTGATGTAGCTGTCGAGCTTTTTGTAGAAGGCCGCAGCACTGACGTAGGCGCGGGTGCCGAAGTACTTCTCGTACGACACGTCAAACGCCAGCGCCTTGAACGGCTTCAGCGCGGGGTTGCCCGCCGAGCCGACAAAGCGGCCGAAGGTGCCCTGGCCGGCGTTGGTGTTGACAGACGCTGCGAACGAATTGCGCATATCGGTCAGCGTGGCGCGAGCGATCTGCTGGCCCGCACCCACACGCAAGATGTTGCCGCCGCCGAAGTCACCCGACAGGTTCACGGTCGGCAGCACATCGGTGTAGGTCGTGCCTGCGGTGCGAAGCGCACCGGCCGGGTTGGTCAGCGTCACGTTGGAGCCGACTTCAGCGCGGAAGCCTGATGACGATTGATCCGTGTTGACGATCTGCACACCGACGTTGCCGCGCACCGGGATGCCGCCCATCTTGGTGTCGACGTTGGCCTTGAGGTAGGTCGTCAAGACCTTCTCTTGCACGCCCCAGCTCTTGGACAAGATGTCGTCGTTGTACTTGCGCAGCAGCGCCGCGCCGGGCCACAGGCCGGCTTGCGGGTCGAAGGTGAGCATGTTGATGCCGGTGCCCCCGACATTGGTTTGCACGTAGGCGCCGGCCGGGAAGGGGATCAGCGCGCGGCCCGCGCTGCCTTCGGAAATGATCAGGCCTTCATCGGTGATGCGGTCTTTGCTGCGCTTGCTGTAGTTGGCGCCGAATTGCAGGTCGGTGAACATGCCGCCGTCGGCCAGATCTTTGCGGAAGTCGGCGCGCACGGCGCTGACCTTGTCGTTCACCGTCGGGCCCTTGGAGTAGCCGGCCTGCGGCACGGTGCTGCCATCGGCGTAGTTCACGCCGCTCCAGCCGGTTTGGTCGCGGATCTTGATGAGGTTGGGGTCGGTGTAGTTCAGCGGCTTGCCCAGCGTGAACTGGGGTGTGCCGCCGCCGGTGGTGTCGAAGGTCAGCGTATCGGCCACGGCGATGCCCGCATAGGCTTCGATGTCACGCGTGACGCGCTTGGCCGTGTTGTGGCTCAGATCGAGCGAGGCGCTCCAACTCGGCGCGATGTTCCAGCTGGTGCGCCAGCCGGCGGAGAAGATCTTGTCGGCGTCAAAAATGGCTTCACTGCGCGCGATCAGGCCGCCGTTGGTCGGGCCCGCGCCGACCGCGAAGGTGCCCTTGGTGGCCACACCGCTGACCACCGTGGCGTTGGTGATGGGGCCGCCCAGGCCGCCCTGGAATTGCGCGATCTTGGTGTAGGTGTCGATCTTCGACCAGAACAGGTCGAGCTGACTCGTCACGTCTTTGTTGGGCTTGAACGTGAGGATGGCCGCAGCACCGTCACGCGCATCGGTGACGCGGCGCGTCTTGTAGTCCAGGCCGTTGCCGAAAGGGTCCGGCACCCTTACACCTTGCACCACGGTGCCATTGGCCAAAGTGGCCTGCACGGTGGCGCCACCCCAGCCACCGGTCTCGAGCTGGCTGGAGGTGCCGTCCGAGCGCACAAAGCCCAGCGCCAGGCCGACTTTGCGGTCGGCGAACTGGTCGATGTAGCTCAGGCTGTAGCGCTTGCCCTTGCCACCCACGGCCAGGCCTTTGCCGGTCTCAATGTCCTGGTAGCTCGCGGCGAAAATCCGCTTGCCAAACGACAGCGGGTCGATGAGTTTGTTGTCGATGGTGCCGGCCAAGCCGGCGGTCATCAGCGAGGCGTCACCCGTCTTGTAGATGGTGGCGCCAGCGATCAATTCAGACGGGTAGACGCTCAGGTCCACCGCGCGGCTGTCGCCCACGCTGGTTTGCTCGCGGCCGTTGATCAAGTAGCCGTTGAAGTCAGGGCCCAGGCCGCGGATGCTGATGGTGGAGGCCTCGCCCGTGCGCGTGCGCTGCGTGGTCACGCCGGGCAGGCGAGCCAGTGATTCGGCGATGGTGGTGTCGGGCAGCTTGCCGATGTCTTCGGCCGAGATCGCCTCGACCACGCCGTCAGCGTTGCGCTTGACGGAGATCGCGCTCTCAATACCGCGGCGGATACCGGTCACCGTGACCGTGTCGGTCACGCCCGTGGCGGGGGCTGTCTGGGCCATGGCGGCACCGGCGGCCAGGAACATCAGCGCCGCAGCGCTGGCGGTGGCGGTCAGCGCAAAGGCGCCAGGGAGTTGGCGATTCGCGCCACTGCGTTTCGTGCTGGACGTTGTCATGGGTGGTCTCCTGGGTGTGACTGAATTTCGTGGTCTCGCGTGGCGTCCGAAGGACTCGGCAGACCACAAGGACAGCGCAAAGCGCAGGTTCCAAGATCAGTGTGTACTAAAACTAGATGCCATCGCAACAGTGGCTAACCCCGAAATCCGAACCCTTTCGTTGCGCTTTTGCGACGTATTGGTGCAGTTTTTGCCGCAGCATGGGCAGGGCTATCACCAAAGCACGTCACGACGGCGCTCGTTGGTGCGCTTTCGACGTGAGGATGTAGCCCGACTACACGTTCTGCGGCCAACCGTAGGTGATGCGTGGTCGTGGCCGCTCAGGCCGTTTGTGCGCTCGCTGGCGTCGGCCGCGGTTGATCAAGTGCGGCCGCAGCACCTGTCAGCGCGACCAGGGTGTCGGTGATCAGCGCCGTGGGAATCGCCTGCAGATACGGCCGCAGGCGCCCCTTGCCTTCGAAGCGCGCGCGGAAGTCAGAGCTGAAGAAAACGTCGCCCAGCCGAGGCACGATGCCGCCGCCGATGTAGACGCCGCCACGCGCGCCCAGGGTCAGCGCGACGTTGCCCGCGAAGCTGCCCAGGAGCGCGCAGAAGACGTCCAGCGTGCGCCGGCAGACGGCGTCGCCTGAGAGGCCATCGGCAATGATTTGCTGCGCTTCAAGCATCGACTGCGCCGTGCCCGCCGTACCGGACATCGACTCGCGCACCGCAGCATGCAGCACGGGCAGGCCAATGCCCGAGAGTAGCCGCTCGGCAGAGACATGCTCGAAGCTGCGGCGCACGATGGCCAGCAACTCGGCCTCGAAGTGATTGGCTGCCGCCAACGTGGCGTGACCGCCTTCGCCGGGGATGGCGATGGCCTGGCCTTGTGCCGTGGCCAGCACACCGGCCACGCCCAGGCCGGTGCCGGGGCCGATGACCGCCAAGGTGCCGCGGCCCGAGGGCACGTCGCCATGGGCACGCAGCTGGCTTGGCGTAAGGTGCGGCAGCGCCAGTGCCAACGCTTCGAAGTCGTTGAGCACGACCAGCGTGTCCAGCGCGAACGCGTTTCGCAGGGTCCGCTGCGAAAAGCTCCAGGCGCTGTTGGTGAAGTCGACGATGTCACCGCTGACGGCCGTGGCCACCGCCAGCGCGGCGCTGTGCGGTGGCCGGTAGTTCGCGCCGAGCGTGGCGCGCACACCTTCGAGGTAGGCCGCCATCGTCGCCACCAGCCCCGTGTGTTGCGCCACGGCCAGAGTGGCGACATGCGCGGGCCGGCATGCGCCGGGCTCAAGCCAGCCAAAGCGCGCGTTCGAGCCGCCGATGTCGGCGACCAAACGCGGCGACGGGTCTGAGCCTGCGGCTGCATGGGGGAGAGCAACGTTCATGGCATGCGATCGGCGTCAGGGGGCTTGAGCGAAGTCGGCGGTGAGGTCGGGGCGTGCCGACGGGCAAATCGTGGCGACGATCAACGCCGCTTGACAATGTAGCCAAACTACAGCGAGGCAACAATCCTGGAGTTTACCGGGTGAGCGACTTGGCTGGTATGCGGTCTGTCGGCGCCTGGTGCAGGCCGTCGCGGTTGCCCGCCAGTGCGTTTGTAGTCACGCTACACTGAGCCGATGCACCACAAGGGAGCAATGATGGCCGGCACCCCAAGTCCGCGACTGATTGCCGACATCGGCGGCACCTTCGCGCGCTTTGCGCTGAGCTCGGAGCGCGGCAATTTCGCGCATGCGGCTTCGCTGCGCTGCGCCGAGCACGAGGACTTTCACGCTGCGGTGACCGCCTACCTGCTCCAGGTTGGCAGCCCTCAGGTGCAGCACGCGGCAATCGCCATCGCCAACCCGGTCTCCGGCGACGACGTGCGCATGACCAACTACCACTGGCAGTTCTCCATCGAGCAGATGCGCCAGCGCTTGGGGTTGGACACGCTGCTGGTGGTCAACGACTTCACCGCGCTGGCGATGGCCTTGCCGCAGTTGTCCACGCACGAGCGGCGCCAGGTCGGCGGCGGCAGTGCCAGGCCACGCAGCGTGGTGGGTCTGCTCGGCTCGGGCAGCGGCCTGGGCGTCTCGGGATTGATTCCTGCCGACGATGGGTGGATCTCACTCGGCTCGGAAGGCGGGCATGTCAGCTTCGCGCCGCGTGACGAGCGTGAACTGGCGATCTTGCGTTTCGCATGGCGTGAGCATGGCCACGTCTCGTTCGAGCGCCTGTTGTCGGGCCCCGGACTCGAGTTGATTCATGAAGCGCTGGCCGAACGTGCGGGCCAGGCGGGTGCGGCCGATACGCGGCTGCGCGCGCCCGAGATCGCACGCCGCGCGCTGGCTGGCGGTGACCCCGTGTGCAGCGACTCGCTCGACGCCTTTTGCGCCATGCTGGGTACGGCCGCAGGCAACGTGGCGGTGACGCTCGGTGCCATGGGCGGCATCTACATCGGCGGCGGCATCGTGCCGCGGCTGGGCGAATACTTTGACCGCTCGGGATTTCGCGCGCGCTTTGAAGACCGCGGCCGCTTCAGCAGCTACCTTGCTAGCATTCCGACCTTCGTCATCACGGCTGAACAGGCCACCTTCACCGGTGTGGCGGCGATTCTTGACGCGCAACTGGCCAAGTTCGGCGTCAGTGAGTCGCCGGCCATCCTTGACCAGGTGCGCCGCTCGCTGGGCGACCTGTCACCGGCCGAGCGCCGGGTGGCCGAGCATGTGCTGGCGCACGCGCGCTCCGTGCTCGGTGACCCGATTGCCGAGATCGCCAAGGCGGCTGCGGTGAGCCAGCCCACGGTGATCCGCTTTTGCCGCTCGCTGGGTTGCGACGGCTTGTCGGACTTCAAGCTGCGCCTGGCCTCCGCGCTCAGCGGCACCATGCCGGTGGCGCACACCCAGGTCACCGGCAAAGACACCATGCTGGAGCTCGGCGCCAAAGTCTTGGGAAATACGGCCTCGGCCATCTTGCAGGTGCGCGACCACCTCAACCGAGATGCCATCGACCGCGCCATCGAGCTGCTGTTGGCCGCAGGGCGCATCGAGTTCTATGCCGTTGGCCACTCGGTCGTGGTGGCGGCCGACGCGCAGCTGAAATTCCTGCGCTTTGGCATCTCCACGGCGATCTATACCGACTCGCGCGTGCAGTTGCTGGCCGCCAAGGTGCTGCGCGCGGGTGACGTGGTGGTCATCGTCAGCAGCAGCGGCAAGATTGCCGAGCTGCTGACCGTCGCGGATATCGCGCACGACCGCGGCGCCACGGTGGTGGCCATCACGGCCGGCAGCTCACCGCTGGCGCGCAAGGCCGATGTGGCCTTGATCGTCGACCACGTTGAAGACGTCGACACGCAGATGCCCATGATCAGCCGCATCCTGCATTTGCTGGTGATCGACATCCTGGCCGTGGGCGTGGCCATGCGACGCACAGGCGAGGCGGCGGTGCTGCCCAGCGACCTGTCCGACGAGCAGGGCAGTGGCCTGGACGAAGAGTCCGTCAGCGACGCTCAGGCCAAACGCCGCCGCGCGGTCAGCGGCGCCGTGTCACTGGCCAAACTGACCACGCACAGTCGCTGAGTTATTCGGCCAAGCCGGACATTGCCATCTGGCTGAAGCCGCCGTCGACGTAGGTGATCTCAGCGTTGACGCCACGCGCCAGGTCGGACAACAAGAACGCGGCAACGTTGCCGACATCGTCCAAACTAACGTTGCGTTTGAGCGGCGTGCCCTCGGCCACGGCTTCGAGCATCTTGCCGAAGCCCTTGATCCCCGAGGCCGCCAGCGTTTTGATCGGCCCGGCCGAGATGCCGTTGACGCGCACGCCCTTGGGGCCCAGGCTGGCCGCCAGGTAGCGCACGCTGGCTTCGAGCGAGGCCTTGGCCAGGCCCATGGTGTTGTAGTTGGGCACGGCGCGCATGGCGCCAAGGTAGGTCAGCGTCAGCAATGCGCCACCCGCGCGCAAGCGCGGTGCGGCCAGCTTGGCCATCGCCGGGAAGCTGTACGCCGAGATGTCGTGCGCGACGCGGAAAGACTCGCGCGTGAGGCCGTCCAGAAAGTCGCCCGCGATCGACTCGCGTGGCGCGAAGCCGATGGCGTGCACGAAGCCGTCGAACTCGGGCCAGGCCTGGGCCAGGCCGTTGAAGAGCTGCTCAAGCTGCGCGTCGTCGGCCACGTCACAGGGAAAGACAAGCGTCGAGCCAAACTCGGCGGCGAACTCGGTGATGCGCTCTTTGAAGCGCTCGCCCTGGTAGCTGAAAGCGAGCTCGGCACCTTCACGGTGGCAGGCCTGGGCGATGCCATACGCAATGGAGCGGTTGGACAGCAAGCCGGTGATGAGCAATCGTTTGCCGGACAAAAAACCCATGTCTAAACCACCTTGGAAGGAGCCATTGCGTCGAAGATTCTCGCACGCACACTCGTGAACTATTGCCCGTGCCATGTGGCGCGGCTATAATGCGCCTTTCCCGGGGATTGCTAGGCGTTTGGATAGGCCGTGACACAAGATTGGGCGGAGTCTTCCAGCCCATTTTTTTTGGCTGATCGTCTTTGCACCGGGTGATCTGCAGGCTCGTTGCAGGCTCGGATGTAAGCACACGGACGAACACGGACTCAAGCTTTTGGCGATCAAACCCACCCCACGCACAGCACGCACGCCTCGCACTGCGCGCCCTGTGCTGCACGACGAGGCCCCCCTGGAGGCGGCCGCGCGCGTGGGCTGGCGCCAGGCGATCGAGGCGACGGTGGCGGGTCTTAACTTTGATTTGGTCGACGTTGAGAACGCGCCTCGCGGTTTGCTGCGCATCACGATCGACCGTCGGCCGGGGCAGGCTTATCCGGCGGGTGAGAGTGAATTCGTGCAAGTCGGCGACTGCGAGCAGGTCACGCGCCAATTGCAGTACGTGCTTGAAGTCGAGGGCCTGGAGTATTCCCGCCTCGAAGTCTCGTCGCCCGGTTTGGACCGCCCGCTGCGGGTCGAGGCGGACTTCGAGCGTTTCGTCGGCCATGAGGTGAATCTCACCCTCAAGCTGCCGTTTCAAGGGCGCAAGAATTTCCGCGGCCAGTTGCAAGGCGCGCCGGGTTCCTGGACGCTTCAATTGGTGGTCAAGACTGCGGATTCCAAGCGCCGGGCCAAGGCGAAGCTTGGAGCCAAAACGCAGACCGACGCTGAGGTCGAGCAAGAGCTCGGCTTCAATTTGAGTGAATTGAAAGAGGCACGTCTCGTGCCAGTGGTGGATTTCAAAGGGCGCGGTGTTTCCCCCGTGGGAACAAGCCAGCCCGAGGCGCATGGAGGCTCGGTTAGATGAATCGCGAAATGTTGATGCTCGTGGACGCAATTTCGCGCGAGAAAACGGTCGACCTTGACACGGTGTTTGGCGCCGTCGAGGCGGCACTCGCGTCGGCGACGAAAAAACTCAACGGGGCTGAGTGGGACATCCGCGTTGCGGTTGACCGCGATACCGGTGACTACGAGACTTTCCGTCGCTGGCTGGTCGTACCCAACGAAGCCGGGCTGCAAAACCCCGACGCCGAAGAGATGCTCTCCGACGCGCTGGACCGCATTCCCGACATCGAAGAGGGCGACTACATCGAAGAAGCGATGGAGTCGGTGCCCATCGGGCGCATCGGCGCGCAAGCCGCCAAGCAAGTCATCCTGCAAAAGATCCGCGATGCCGAGCGTGAGCAACTGCTCAATGACTTCCTGTCGCGTGGCGACAAGATCTTTGTCGGCACCGTCAAGCGCATGGACAAGGGCGACATCATTGTTGAGTCGGGTCGCGTCGAAGGCCGCTTGAAGCGCCCCGAGACGATTCCGAAAGAAAACCTGCGCACGGGCGACCGTGTGCGCGCTTTGATCATGGGCATCGACCCCACCCAGCGCGGCGCGCAGATCATGCTGTCGCGCAGCGCGCCGGGTTTCATGATCGAGCTCTTCGCGCAAGAAGTGCCTGAGATCGAACAAGGTCTGTTGGAGATCAAGAGCTGCGCGCGCGACGCCGGCTCACGCGCCAAGATCGCCGTCGTCTCACACGACCGCCGCGTCGACCCCATCGGCACCTGCGTCGGTGTCCGCGGCTCGCGCGTCAACGGCGTCACCACCGAGCTTGCTGGTGAACGTGTCGACATCGTGCTGTGGAGCGACGACCCGGCGCAGTTCGTTATCGGCGCGCTGGCGCCGGCCAACGTGCAGTCCATCGTCGTCGACGAAGAGCGCCATGCCATGGACGTGGTGGTCGACGAAGAGAACCTGGCCATCGCCATCGGCCGCGGCGGCCAGAACGTGCGCCTGGCTTCGGAACTCACGGGTTGGCGTATCAACATCATGACCGCCGAAGAGTCGCAGGCCAAGGTCACTGAAGAGTCCGACAAGGTGCGCGCGCTCTTCGTTGAGAAGCTCGACGTTGACGCCGAAGTTGCCGACATCCTCATCGCCGAAGGCTTCACCAGCCTGGAAGAAGTGGCCTACGTGCCGCTGCAAGAGATGCTCGAGATCGAGAGCTTCGACGAAGACACCGTGCAAGAGCTGCGCACACGCGCCAAGGATGCTTTGTTGACGATGGAAATTGCACGCGAAGAGCGCGTTGAAGAAGTCTCGCAAGACCTGCGTGACCTCACCGGGCTAACGCCCGACATGATTGCCAAGCTTTCGGGCGGTGGCATCCACACGCGTGACGATTTCGCCGACCTCGCCGTCGACGAGCTGACAGAGATGACCGGCATGGACGACGCGCAGGCGCGCGAGTTGATCATGAAGGCGCGTGAACATTGGTTCACGGCCTGACATCGCGCCACCCTGAAACGCCGCAACCCATACCCGCTCCAAAGGAAACCCGACACATGGCCGTGACCACCGTCGCCCAGTTCGCCGTGCAGCTGAACCGCCCGCCGCAGGCGTTGCTCGAGCAACTGCAATCGGCAGGTGTGGCCAAGCAAACGCTTGAAGACGCCCTGACCGAAGCCGACAAGGAGCGCTTGCTCGACTTCCTGCGCACGGCGCATGGCACCGTGCTCAGCACCGAGCGCAAGAAGATCACGCTGACGAAAAAGTCCACCAGCGAGATCAAACAAGCTGACGCCAGCGGCAAGGCGCGCACCATCCAGGTGGAAGTGCGCAAGAAGCGCACCTTCATCAAGCGTGACGATGCGCCTGCTGTCGAAGAGCCCGCCGGCCCAAGCGCCGAGGAGCTGGAAGCCGAGCGCGCGGCCGAAGAGAGCCGTTTGCTGGCCGAGCTGGCGGCGCGCCACGCGGCCGAAGACGCCGAGCGTCAGGCGCGTGAAGACGCGGAGCGTCGCGAGCGTGGTGCCGCTGAGGCTGCTGAAGCTGCGGCACATGCTGCAGCCGAATCCGCACGTGTGGCGGCAGAAGCTGCGGCAGCCAGCGTGGCAACTGCGACAACGGCGACGCCGGCACCCACGTCGACGAAGAAGAAGTCGGCCGCTGCAACGGCTGCTGCCGCTGCTGCCGCTGCCGCTGAGCCACCGGTGGTGGCCGCTGCGCCTGTGGAAGCCGTCAAGCCCGTCGAGCCGGCCAAACCCGCGATCCGCGTGGTGAAGGCTGCTGACAAGGCTGCTGAGGACTCCGCGCGCCAGGTCGAATCCGATCGCCGGCGCAAGGTCGCTGAGACCGAGGCTGCGGCCATTCGCGCCATGATGTCGGCGCCGAAGAAAACGTTGGTCGCAAAAAAGCCCGAAGAGGCCAAGCCCGCGCCCGGCGCGGTGGCCAAAGAGGCCATCAAAGGCACGATCCACAAGCCCAAGGCGGTGCCCGGCGCGCCCGGCGCGGTGGTGGCCAAGCCTGGCGACAAGAAGCAGGTCAAGTCCGAGAAGCTCTCATCGAGCTGGGCTGACGACGCCGCCAAGAAGCGTGCGCTCAAGACCCGCAACGATGGCGGTTCGCGCCCCGGCTGGCGCGCCCCCCGAGGTGGCCGCCGTGGTGAGCGTGGTGACGAAGGCCAACAGTTCGCGCAGAGCGCGGAAGCCACCGTGCAAGAGGTGCACGTGCCTGAAACCATCAGCGTGGCCGATCTGGCGCACAAGATGTCGGTCAAGGCCAGCGAGGTCATCAAGCAGTTGATGAAGCTCGGCCAGATGGTCACCATCAACCAGCAGCTTGACCAAGAGACGGCGTTGATCGTCGTCGAAGAGATGGGCCACAAAGCGCTGGCCGCCAAGCTCGACGACCCCGAAGCTTTCACCGAAGAAGAACAAGCCGCACAAAGCGCCGAGCAGTTGCAGCGCGCGCCTGTCGTCACCGTGATGGGCCACGTCGACCACGGCAAGACTTCGCTCTTGGACTACATCCGCCGCGCCCGTGTGGCGGCGGGTGAAGCCGGTGGCATCACGCAGCACATCGGCGCGTACCACGTTGAAACGCCGCGCGGCATGATCACCTTCCTGGACACTCCAGGCCACGCGGCCTTCACGGCCATGCGTGCGCGCGGCGCCAAAGCCACCGACATCGTCATCCTCGTGGTGGCGGCTGACGACGGCGTGATGCCGCAGACCAAAGAAGCCATCGCCCACGCCAAGGCGGCGGGCGTGCCCATCGTGGTGGCCATCAACAAGATTGACAAGCCCGACGCTAACCTCGAGCGTGTGCGCAGTGAGCTCGTCGCCGAAGGCGTGGTGCCCGAAGAGTTCGGTGGTGAATCACCCTTCGTCTCGGTCTCGGCCAAGACGGGTGTTGGCGTGGATGCTTTGTTGGAGCAAGTGCTCTTGCAAGCCGAAGTGCTGGAGCTCAAAGCGCCCACGGCCGCAGCCGCCAAGGGCCTGGTGATCGAAGCCAAGCTCGACAAAGGCCGCGGCCCCGTCGCGACCGTGCTGGTGCAAAGCGGCACGCTGCGCAAGGGCGACATCGTGCTCGCAGGCAGCAGCTACGGCCGCGTGCGCGCCATGCTCGACGAAGACGGCAAGTCCATCGACGAAGCCGGCCCGTCCTTGCCGGTGGAGATTCAAGGCCTCACTGAAGTGCCTCAAGCGGGTGATGAATTCATGGTGCTGATGGACGAGCGCCGCGCCCGTGAAATTGCCACCTTCCGCCAAGGCAAGTACCGCGAGGTCAACCTCAACCGTCGCCAGGCCGCCAAGCTCGAAGGCATGTTCGAAAACCTGGGCGAAGGTGCGGCGCAAACGCTGTCGCTCATCGTCAAGGCCGACGTGCAGGGCTCGCAAGAGGCCCTGGCGCAAAGCCTGGTCAAGCTCAGCACGGCCGAGGTCAAGGTGCAGATCGTGCACGGCGCGGTGGGTGGCATCAGCGAGTCGGACGTCAACCTGGCCATCGCCTCCAAGGCCGTGATCATCGGTTTCAACACCCGCGCCGATGCGGGTGCCAGAAAGCTTGCCGAGGGCAACGGCGTCGAGATTCGCTACTACAACATCATCTACGACGCGGTCGACGAAGTGAAGGCGGCGATGACCGGCATGCTCGCACCCGAGCAGCGTGAAGAGACGATCGGCACGGCCGAGATCCGCACCGTCTTCGTGGCCAGCAAGATCGGCACGGTGGCGGGTTGCATGATCACCGCCGGCCAGGTCACACGCAACGCGCGCTTCCGCCTGCTGCGCGACAACATCGTGATCTACACCGGCGAAGTTGAATCGGTGAAGCGCCTGAAAGACGACGTGCGCGAAGTCAAGGAAGGCTTCGAGTGCGGTATCAAGCTGAAGAACTACAACGACATCAAAGAGCTCGACCAGCTTGAATTCTTCGAAGTGAAGGAAGTTGCACGCACCCTGTAGTGCGGGCGCTGTCCCTTCGACAAGCCCCGCTCTCACCAGCGGGGCTTGTCGTTTGTGGAAGGCCAAAACCTTATGCGACACAAACGAAGCATCCCCAACCGTGGCCACCGCGTGGCCGACCAGATCCAGCGCGATGTGGCCACCTTGGTGCGCGAGCTCAAGGATCCGCGCGTCGGCATGGTCACCATCAATAGTGTCGAGGTCACGCCCGACTACGCGCACGCGAAGATCTACTTCTCGGTGCTGGTGGGTGACGCTGAAGCCACAGCGCTGGCCTTGAATGAAGCGGCGGGTTTCTTGCGCAACGGCCTCTTCAAACTGCTTTCGACACACACCGTGCCGACGCTGCATTTCCACTTTGACAAGACGACCGAACATGCAGCCGACCTGTCAGCCTTGATCGCGCGGGCGAATGCCACGCGGGCGAAGGAAGATTGATGACGACAGCGCAGGGTTTAGCTCCTTCCCCCTCCCAGGGGGAAGGCTGGGATGGGGGTGAAATGCCGCCTGCGCCCGGGATGCATTCAACCCCCTCCCCAACCCTCCCCCTGCAAGGGGGAGGGGGCAAGAGAACCCGCCGGCCTGTGCACGGCGTGTTGCTGCTCGACAAGCCTTTGGGCTGGACCAGCAACGACGCGCTGCAAAAAACCAAGGGCATGTTGCGCGCCGAAAAGGGCGGCCACACGGGCACGCTCGACCCCTTGGCCACCGGCTTGCTGCCGCTGGCGTTTGGCGCCGCCACCAAGTTCGCGCAGGTGAGTCTGGATGCCGACAAACGCTACCTCGCCACCGTGCGCCTGGGCCAGCGCACGACAACCGCCGACGGTGAAGGTGAGCTCGTCGAAGAGCGCGAGGCGAACGTCACACGCGCGCAGATTGACGCCGCCGTCGCGGCGCACACCGGCGCGCTGATGCAAACGCCGCCCATGCATTCGGCCGTCAAACACCAGGGTAGGGCGCTCTACGAATACGCCCGCAAGGGCATCGAAATTGATCGGCCAGCGCGTGCCGTGATCATTCATCAGCTCGACATCATCGACTGGCAAGCTCCGCTGCTAACCATTGACGTGAGGTGCAGCAAAGGCACCTACATCCGCACGCTGGCCGAAGACATCGGCGCGACCTTGGGCTGCGGCGCGCACCTGTCGGCACTGCGCCGCACGGGCAGCGGCGCGCTCGATTTGAACAAGGCGGTGACGCTGGAAGCCTTCGAAGCTATGAGCGAAGCTGAGCGCGACGGCTGCTTGTTAAGGCCCGACGTGCTGGTGGCCGACTGGCCGGCGGTGGCGCTCGATGGCGATGAAGCCGCCAAGTTCCTCAGCGGCATGCGCCGGCGTGTGGCCAATCCCGACGCCAGCGCCGTGCGTGTCTACGGCCCACCGACCGCTGGGAGCAGCGCCAGCACCACCGCCAACACCGGCGCCGGCCACTTTCTCGGCACGGCCCACATCGCTAGCGGCGAACTCATCGCCGACCGTTTACTCAGCCCACCAGAGGTACAGGCGCTTGCCGCTTGACGCACCATGACCCGTCAGATCCGAAACGTTGCCATCATTGCCCACGTCGACCACGGCAAGACCACGCTGGTCGACCAGCTGCTGCGCCAAAGCGGCACCTTCCGTGAAAACGAAAAGGTCACCGAGCGCGTGATGGACAGCAACGACATCGAGCGCGAACGTGGCATCACCATCCTGGCCAAGAACTGCGCCGTGATGTGGAAGGGCACCCACATCAACATCGTCGACACCCCCGGCCACGCCGACTTTGGCGGTGAGGTAGAGCGCGTGCTGTCGATGGTCGACAGCGTGCTGCTGCTGGTCGACGCGGTTGAAGGCCCGATGCCGCAAACGCGCTTCGTCACGCGCAAGGCACTCGCACTTGGCTTGAAGCCCATCGTGGTGGTGAACAAGGTCGACCGCCCGGGCGCGCGCGCTGACTTCGTCATCAACGCCACGTTTGATCTCTTCGACAAACTCGGCGCCACCGAAGCGCAGCTCGACTTTCCCATCATCTTCGCCTCGGGCCTGAACGGCTGGGCAAGCCTGACGCAAGGTGAGCTCGGCACCGACCTGTCGCCGCTGTTTGACGCCATCCTGGAACACGTCTCCGCGCACGAAGGCTCGCCCGACGAGCCGCTGCAGTTGCAGATCTGCTCGCTGGACTACTCCACCTACGTCGGGCGCATCGGCATCGGCCGCATCAACTGCGGCACCTTGCGGCCCATGCAAGACGTGGCGCTGTACTCGGGCCCCGACTCGACGCCGATCAAGGCGCGCGTGAATCAGGTCTTGACCTTTGAAGGGCTGGAGCGCCAACAGACCGAGCTCGCAGGCCCTGGTGACATCGTGCTCGTTAATGGCATCGAAGGCATCGGCATCGGCGTCACCCTGACCAGCCTGGAGAACCCACGCCCGCTGCCCATGCTGGTGATTGACGAGCCCACGCTGACGATGAACTTCTGCGTCAACAACTCACCCCTGGCCGGGCGCGAAGGCAAGTTCGTGACCAGCCGCCAGATCCGCGACCGCTTGGATCGCGAGCTGCAAAGCAACGTCGCGCTGCGCGTGACCGAC
>JANOJR010000032.1:0-2610 GCA_031418855.1 Rubrivivax sp. | reverse complement strand
GCACTCGGATCGACGACTCGGCGCCGCGTCGGTTTCACGATCGCCGCAGCGCTGCCGGCTGGCGAGGGCGTTGGGTTTGGGGTGGAGCGAAGTAAAGGGGGAGAAAGCGGCCGTTCAGGCCGGCTTCGGAGGACATGAGCGGAACCGCTCTCCCAACGGCCGCGCCAGCCCGCGCGCATGTCCGCGCGCCGTGTCGTGGGCGTGGGCGCTGGAATACGATGCGCGTCCCCAATCTTGTGGCTTCATCCGCACCATGCAACGTCGGCAACTTTTCCTGACCCTGGCGCTGTGCGCCACCACACTGCCCGCCCTCGCCCAAACCTGGCCCACCAGGCCGGTGAAGATCGTCGTCCCCACGGGCCCGGGCAGCTCACTGGACCTCATCGCACGCAGCATGAGCGAGCGCTTGGCCGCGCGCTGGGCGCAGCCGGTGGTGGTGGAGAACAAGCCCGGCGCGGGCGGCATGCTCGGCATGGACGTGGCAGCCAAAGCTAACGACGGACATACGCTGGCGGTGGGCTTCAATGGGCCCATTGCCTTCGGCCCGTTTCTCTACCGCAAGATGCCTTACGACCCGGCCAAGGACCTGGTGGCTGTGATCATGACCACGAGCCAGCCCAATGTGCTGGCGGTGAACGCCGACAAGGTGCCGGCCAAGACCGTGGCCGAGTTTGTGGCCTGGGCCAAGGCGCAGGGTGGCCGTGTGAACTACTCGTCACTGGGCAACGGCAGCTCGGCGCATTTGACGATGGAGCTCTTCATGAGCGAGGCCGGTTTTGCCGCCACGCATGTGCCCTTCAACGGCTCGCCGCCGGCGGCCATGGCGCTGGCGCAGGGCGAGGTCGACGCCACCTTCATGGTCGCACCCGCGCTGCTGCCGCATGTGCGAAACAACAAGGCGCGTATGTTGGCCGTTAGCAGCACGACGCGGCCCGACTCACTGAAGGACTTGCCGGCCTTGTCGGGCAGCGGCTACGCCAACGTTGAGTCGCTGGCCTGGAACGGCCTTTTCATGGCGGCGGGCACACCCGACGCTGTCGTGCAGAAGGTCAACACCGACGCCAACGCTGTGCTCGCCGAACCCGCCGTGCGCCAGGCGCTCGACGCGCAAGGCCTGACGGTCGTGGGCGGCAGCGCGGCCGACTTCAAGCGCCAGATCGACGCCGACGTGAAGCGCTGGGGGCCGGTCATCACGCGGCTGGGTATCAAGCTCGATTGAGCTTCTGAGAGTTGCCCTTGAGCCCCGCGTCTACAGCCGCGGGTGCCACACGAAGCTACGTGCACCCAGCGTGAAGATACCGAGGCCACTGGCTTGCTCGGGCAGCCGAAACAAGAGCTCGCCATCCGGGGCGATGACGGCGCTGCGCCCGGTGTGTTCACTCTCTTCCGGGCGGTTCAGCGCGTTGGGCCAGTTCGTCTGCACGACGTAAGCATTCAGGTCCGCGGCCAGGCGCTGCGCGTCTTGCACATGCGCTGGTGGGTCGGCCACAGGCTTGTCGGGGTCGGGCCGCATCTGCCCTGGCCAGAGCACGATGTCGACGCTGCCGCGCGGCAGCTGCGCACAAATAGCGGCGTGGTCTTCGATCTCACGGCAGATGACCGCCGTGCAGCGCTGGCCTTGCAGCGTGGCCACCGGCCGCTGCGTACCGGGGCGAAAGAAGCTCGCTTCCGGCGCGGTCAGGCCGATCTTCGACACCTCGCCCACAAGCTCGCCGCGCTCGTTGATGAAGAGGTGGCTGTTGTAGCGCGCGTCGGCACCAGCAAAGGCCGGCGCGCCGACAGCCACCGCCATCTTCAGCTGGGCGCATAACGCTTGCAGCCGCGCCACTTCGGGTGCGATGAGTTCGGGCTTGGCCAGCGCCACGATCTGGCGGTGAAAGCCGGTGACGGCCAGTTCGGCGAAGGCGCACAGCGTGGCGCCCTGGCCGTGCGCGAATTCGATGGCGCCGAGCATCTCGGCCATGTTCGCTTCGATGGTCCAGTGCATGCGCAGCTGGCCGATGGCGATGACTGAGTTGCTTGTGCGCTGCGCTTGGGCGCCGGACATCGCTTGTGGAGGCACGGGTTGCAGCGTCACTCCACCTTGATCCCACGCTGCGTGATGAGCGCCGACCAGCGCTCGCTCTCGGCCTTAACGTAGGCCGCAAATTCCGTCGCGCCGCGTGGCATCACTTCAGCGCCGCCGGCCGCGAACTTGGCGCGCACCTCGGGGTTAGCCAGCACACGGCGCAGCTCGGTCGAGATGCGCTCGATCACTTCACGCGGCACGCCGGCCGGGGCCACCAGGCCTTGGTAGCCGGCGGCCTCGAGCCCAGGCAGGCCTTGCTCGCGCACGGTCAGCACCTCGGGCAGGTTGCTGTCGCGCGTAGGGCCGGTCACCGCCAAGGCCTTCAAGCGGCCGCTCTTGATGTGCGGTAGCAGCACCGAGCCGACGTCGATGAGCAGGTGCGTCTGGCCGCCGATGAGGTCGGTCACCGCTGGCGCGCTGCCTTTGTAGGGCACGTGCAGCAGGTCGAGGCCGGCCACCGAATTGAGCAACTCCCCGCATAGGTGCGTCGACGAGCCGATGCCGCCTGAGGCGAAGCTGGCGCGCCCGGGGTTGGCCTTGGC
>JANOJR010000031.1:0-3302 GCA_031418855.1 Rubrivivax sp. | reverse complement strand
ACCAAAGCCCTTGCCGAAGTCGGTCGGGTAGGACACGGCCAGCGAGGCGTCGGGCGCGGCCAGCGTGCTCGAGGCCCAGGTCGGCGCAAAGCGGTTCAGGTTGCGCCGGTGGTCGGCATGGCGGGCGCCGAACTCCATCGTTGTGAGCAGGCCTTTGTCTTGCACGTAGGTGGCGTCCAGGGCCACGCTGCTTTCACGGTCGATGGTTTCGTAGTGTCCGATACCGCGGCCGATCAGCCGGTAGCCGCTGCCGTCGGCATTGGCCACCGGTGTGTTGGGGCCCACACCGAAGTAAGTCACATCCGGTACACCGTTAGGGCCATTGAGGCTGTAGCTCGTGCCGGTGCCGTAGCGCGCGTAGGTGAGGGTCTGGTCGAGCGTGGTCGAGCCGATACCGCGCGTGGTGCTGAGCAGGCCCTTGACGGTCAGGTCCTTGCTGGCCTTGTAGGTGCCGTCCAGGTCGAGAAAGCCGCTGCTGGCTGTCGCGCCCGTGCGCAGTGAGGCTTCGGAGTTGCCGATGTACTGCGGCGTCACACCCGGCGCGAACTTGATGTCGGCGCTCTTCAAGATGCGCAGCTTGTCGCCGTACAGCGTGGTCTCTTCGATGATCACCGGGTTGGTGATGGAGGCATACACACGTTGACCGTTAGACGCCGTGAACGGCGCGCCGGTGCCGGTGGGGTTGGCCGAGCCGTTGAACATATTGAACATGGCGCCGGAGTTCAGGCGGCCATAGTTGTTGGCGTTCATGGTCGAATAAAAACCCGTCAGCCCAACTTCGAGTTTGTCGCTCGGCCGCGCCTGCAAGGCCAGCATGCCGCCCTTGCGGTCGCGCACCCCTTCGACGAATTCGCTGCTCAGGCTGCCGGGCAGGCGCACACCGTTGAGGTCGGCGGCCTTCAGGTTGGTGCCGGCGAGTGAGGCGTCGGTGATGCCCAGCATGGTGGCGGTGTTGATGACGTCCCAGCCGCTGCCGCCAGCGTAGGCAAAGCGCGAGACGCTGTCGCGGCGGATGTAGCGCTTCTCGGCGAACACCTGCCCGATCAGGCCGAAGGTATTGCCTTCGTTCTTCCAGTTCATGCTCGCGTTGAGCTGCGGGCTGGTCTTGTCGGGCAAGTCGGCATACACGCCGCCCAGGCTGATGACGCCGCCGAACCTTTTCTTCTCGTCCAGCGGCTTGCGCGTGGTGACGTTGATGGTGCCGGCCAGGCCGCCGTCGACCAAGTTGGCTTGCGAGGTCTTGTAGACCAAGGCCTGGTTCAGCACCGAGCTGGGCATCAAGCTGAGCGACGTGCTGCGGCTGCTGGAGAGTTGGTCGCTCACGTACCAGTCGCCGCCGCTGACGGTGTGGCCGTTGAAGAGGATCAGGCTCATGTCCGGGTTGGTGCCGCGCATGCTGACCTTCTCGGCTTCGTCGTAATCGGTGCGCACCGCCACGCCGACCACACGCTGCAGTGAATCGGCCAGGTTCTTGTCGGGCATCTTGCCCACGTCGATCGCCGTGATGGCGTCGACATTGGCCGTGGCATTGAGCTTGATATTGATGGCCGATTCGAGCGAGGCGCGAATGCCGGTGACGACCACCGCTTGTTCCGCCGGCGCGGCAGTCTGCGCCTGGGCCCAGCCAGCGCCCAGGAGCAAGACGCTCAACGAGGCAGCATGGGCAATGCGTGTGCGCTTGAAGTTCATGGTGTGCTTTCTTGGGCCCGCAGGCCACCGCTCATGGATAGGTCGAAATGCCGGGCCCAGGGTAGCCGCTGCAGGGCCGCAGCACAGCCGGGGCTAGTACCCGCTGTCGGCAGCGCGCGACGCCTAGAATTTCACGCCATGAGTCCGTCCATCACTTCCCTGCACGCCCACCAGTTCGCGGCCCTCAACCCCGGCCCCAAGCTCATCGTCACCGGCGCTGTGCATGGCAACGAAACCTGCGGCACTCGCGGCATTGAGCGCGTGCTCGCTGAGCTCGCGCGTGGTGAATGGGAGCTGACGCGCGGCACGCTCACGATGGTGCCGGTGTGCAACCCGCTGGCCTACGCTAACGCCAGGCGTACGGGTGAGCGCAACCTCAACCGGCGACTGCAACCTGACACCGCGCAAGACTTTGAGGGCCGCATCGCCAACGTGCTGTGCCCGTGGCTGGCTGCGCACGACGCCCTCTTGGACCTGCACTCCTTTCGCAGCCCCGGGCGGCCTTTCGTGCTGCGTGGCCCGGCCAACAACTACGGCACGCTGGAGCCCTTTGCGCGTGAAGCTGAAGAGACAGCACTGACTGCGCACCTGGGTGTGAACCGCGTCGTCGAAGGCTGGATGCCGGCCTACGCCGGTGGCGTGGCACGCCGGCGCCAGCGCGCGCTCGACGCCGGCGCCGCCCTGGACGCCGTGCGCGACGACCCCGCCTACGGCATCGGCACCACCGAGTACATGCGCAGCCAGGGTGGCTACGCGGTGACACTCGAATGCGGCCAGCATGACGACCCGCAAGCACCCGAAGTGGCCTACCGCGCCATCCGCCAAACCATCGCGCTGCTGGGCTTGGCCGATTTGCCGCTGGCGCCGCCAAGCGGGCCGTTTGAATGCCTCAAGCTCGCCACCGTCATCGACCGCTTGCACGAAGGCGACCACTTCGTGCGCAGCTGGACCAGCTTCGACCCCTTGCGCGAAGGCGAGCTCATAGCCCAGCGCCACGACGGCAGCGAGCTGCGCGCACCGCAGGATGGCCACATCGTCTTCCCCGATGTGAGTGCCCTGTCCGGCAACGAGTGGTTTTACTTGGCGCAGGCGAGCGAGCGGCCGCTGTGAAAGGTGTCTTCGCTGTCAGCGTCCTTATCCTGTTAGCAGGCCTGGCTGGCTGCGCCGGTTTCGGCGCGCCGGCGCTGCAAGTCGGCCAGGCTGAGGCCGAGGTGGCACGCGTCTTGGGCCAGCCCAACGCGCGCCACGCACTGCCCGGCGGCGGCACGCGGCTGGAGTTCGCCCGCGGCCCGATGGGGCGCGAGACATGGATGGTGGACGTCGACGCCAACGGCCGCGTTGTCGACTGGCTTCAAGCCCTGGAAGAGCCGCGCCTGCACGCCTTTCAGGCCCGCGCACCCGGCATGAGCCGGGATGAATTGCTGCGCACGCTGGGCCGCCCCGGCGAGCGCCGCCGTGGCGGTTGGGCCGGCGGCGAGGTCTGGTCCTGGCGCTTCGTCACCAACGAATGCCAGTGGTTCCAGGTGTCCCTTGGCGACGATCAACGCGTGCGTGATGCGGGCTTTGGCATTGACCCGCGCTGTGATGAGCGACGGAGTGGTTTGTTTTGAACA
>JANOJR010000030.1:0-16148 GCA_031418855.1 Rubrivivax sp. | reverse complement strand
AAGGCCGCGACGCCGCCGGCAAGGGCGGCACCATCAAGCGCTTCATGGAACATCTGACCCCGCGCGGCGCGCGCGTGGTGGCGCTTGAAAAACCCAGTGACGTAGAAAAGGGCCAGTGGCACTTCCAGCGCGACATCAGCCATCTGCCTCCGGCCGGCGAGATCGTGATGTTCGACCGCAGTTGGTACAACCGCGCCGGCGTAGAGAGCGTGATGGGCTTTTGCAGCGAAGCCGAGTACGACGAGTTTTTGCGCCAGGCGCCCGAATTTGAACGCCATCTGGTACGCAGCGGCGTGCGCCTGTTCAAGTTCTGGTTTAGCGTCAGCCGTGCCGTGCCGAGCAGCGCCGCCGCTTCAAGGAGCGCAAGGCGCACCCCTTGAAACTGTGGAAACTGAGCCCCGTCGACCTGGCCAGCCTGGACAAATGGGACGACTACACACGCGCCAAGGAAGGCCTGTTTCTGCACACCGACACGTCCGACGCCCCCTGGACCGTGATCAAGAGCGATTGCAAGAAGCGCGCACGCCTGAACGCGCTGCGCTACTTGCTGCAACGCATGCCTTACCCCAACAAGGCGCAAGCCCTCATCGGCACCGCCGACCCGCTGTTGGTGGGCCGCGCGTCTTTGGTGGCCGGTGGCGCGGACGAGTTCACGCCCA
Organism: Rubrivivax sp.; assembly: GCA_031418855.1. Classification (GTDB taxonomy): domain Bacteria; phylum Pseudomonadota; class Gammaproteobacteria; order Burkholderiales; family Burkholderiaceae_C; genus Rubrivivax. The sequence goes on along the minus strand of JANOJR010000030.1, from coordinate 15,489 downwards.
CCAGCACGGCCTGACGCCCTCGCCACAGCCGGGCCGCGTGGCGGACGTGGGGCGACTACGGCCACGGGGTCGGCTGCCGCCCTGAGACGCCGTGCACCCGGGCGTTCCTAGAATCGCCCGATGCCCGATACCCCCGCCGCAGCCGGCCACGCGCCCCACCACCCCGATCACACCCTGGCCGCCTGGTGGCGCGCGGCGGTCGTCACCGTGCTGGGCTTCGCCTCCGGTTTGCCGTTAGCACTCACCGGCCAGGCCATGCAGGCGTGGCTGTCGACCTCGGGTTTGGACATCGCCGCCATTGGCTTCATGAGCCTGGTCGGCCTGCCCTACACCTTCAAATTCCTGTGGGCGCCGTTGATGGACCGCTTCGATCTGCCCTGGCTGGGCCGCCGCCGCGGCTGGCTGGTGTTGACGCAGCTCTTGATGGCCGGCGCGCTGGTGCTGCTGGCCTCCATCTCGCCCACTGACGCCACGCGCGCGTTTGCCTTGATGGCCGTGGCGGTGGCCTTCATCTCGGCCTCGCAAGACGTCGTCATCGACGCCTACCGCACGGAGCTGTTGCCGGCACCCGAGCGTGGCCTGGGTGCTTCGCTCAACGTCATGGGCTACCGCCTGGCGATGATTCTTTCGGGCGGCGTGGCCATGATCTGGACCGACGCCGCGCAAGGCGGCGGCTGGAGCTGGCCCGAGGTCTACCGCGTGATGGCCGTGCTGATGCTCGTGGCCGCCGTGTTCTCGGCGCTGGCCTTGCCGCGCCTGCCCAAGCTGGCCACTGACGCCGCCCCACGCAGCGCCGCGCGGCGAGACCTGATCGGCTTTGCGGCGGTGGTGCTGGCCGTCGTCGTGGGCTATGTGCTGAGTGACCGCTTCGGCCCCGGCCTGGCGGCTGCGCTGCTGGCACCTCTGCTCGACGGCAGCACCATGCCGGTGGCTTTGCAAAAGCGCTGGGTCGATCTCGTCGCGCTGCTCTTGGGCATTGCGTTGACGCTGCCGCTGGCCGCCTGGGCCGCGCGGCGGGCGCGTTTTGAGACCTTGCTGAGAGGCCTGCGCAACTACTTCAGCCAACGCGGCGCGGCGGGCTTCTTGCTCTTCATCGTGCTCTACAAATTGGGGGATGCGTTTGCCGGCTCGCTGATGACGCCGTTCCTGTTGACGAGCATGCAGTACAGCTCGGCCGAGGTCGGCGTCGTCAACAAGCTCATCGGTTTGTGGCTGACGATCGGCGGCGCGCTGCTCGGTGGCGTGCTGATGTTGAAGCTGGGGCTGTGGCGCGCGCTGATGTTCTTTGGCGTCTTGCAGCTGCTTAGCAACCTCGGTTTTTGGTGGCTCGCGGTGCACGGCAAAGGCGCGCTGCCGGGCCTCTCCATCCCGGCCTTCGACTGGGGCTTCGTCAAGCTCGCGATGGCCACGCCGGTGGACGGTGGCCTGCTGATGGTGGTGGCCTTCGAGAACGTCTCTGGCGGCATGGGCACCGCTGCTTTTGTGGCTTTCTTGATGAGCCTGTGCCAACAGCGATTCACCGCCACGCAGTTCGCGCTGCTCAGCGCCTTTGCCTCGGTGGGCCGCGTCTGGGTCGGGCCGCTGGCGGGTGTGCTGGCGCAGAGTATCGGCTGGCCGGTCTTCTTCATCGTCAGCACGGTGGTGGCGCTGCCGGCGCTGGTGCTGCTGTGGATGCTGCGCGGGACGGTGCGTGCTTTGGAAGTTAGCACTTGATGGCCGCGCAAGAACCACCCGGCGCCTGGCGCGTCGTCTGGGCCACCTTCTTTGCGCTGGCGCTGATCTTCGGCGTGGCCTATTCCTTCGCCGCGTTCTTTGAGAGTTTCACACTCGACTTCAAGGCGCCACGCGCCGAGGTCTCGCTGGTGTTCGGCCTCTCGGGGCTGGTGTATTTCATCCTCGGCGCTGGCGGCGGCATGTTGGCCGACCGCTTCGGCCCACGCGCGGTCACAAGCAGCGGCATGGTCTGCATCGCGCTCGGGCTGCTGGGCGGCAGCTTCGCGCAGCGCATCGAGATCATCTACCTGGCCTACGGTGTCGGCGTCGGCGTGGGCATCGCGCTGGTCTACACACCGGCCATTGGCTGCGTGCAACCCTGGTTTACGGCGCGGCGCGGGTTGGCGGCGGGCCTGGCCAGTGCGGGCATCGGCGCGGGCACCATCGTCATGCCGGTGCTCGTGGCGATCGTCATCGGCGTGATGAGCTGGCGCGACGCCATGCGCGTGATGGCGCTGGTGGTGCTCGTGCTCGGCCTGGCGGCCACGCTGTCGCTGCAAAGCGCGCCCGTGGCCCGCGTCGGCACCGGGCAGGCCGTGCCCGGCATGAGCTTGCGCCAGGCCATGCGCAGCCGCGAATTCCGCTGGCTGTATCTGGGCTGCCTGATCGCCAGCCCGAGCATGTTCATCCCCTTTGCGCATGTCTCGGCCGCCGCGCGCGACCTCGGCATCGATGACGCGCGCGCCGTCGGGCTGGTCGGCCTCATTGGCCTGGGCAGCCTCATCGGGCGCTTTGTCATCGGCGCGCTGGCCGACCGCCTGGGCCGCGCGCGCACGCTGGTGTTGATGCAGGCGGCCATGGGCCTGGCCTACCTGGTGTGGTGGGCGGCGGGTGGCTACGCCGCACTGGCCCTCTTTGCGCTGTGGATCGGCCTGGCCTACGGCGGCATCGTCTCGCTGATGCCTGCCCTGTGCATGGACTACTTCGGCGCGCGCGCGGTGTCGGGCATCATCGGTACGCTCTACTCAGGCGCAGCCTTGGGCAACCTGCTCGGGCCCTGGATGGCGGGCGTGGTGTTTGACCGCACGGGCAGTTATGCCGGGGTGATCCTTGGCTGCCTGGTGTTGTCGGCACTGGCCACGCTGGCGGCGACGCGATTGCTGGCGCCACGCTCCTAAAATTGGCGCGCGGTACTCGCCAGCCGCAGCTAACAAGGATTGCACATGCACCGACCGTTTCACACCGACGCCGACGTGGCCGCGCCGCCAAGCCCGGTTTGCCGCTGTGCCAGCCCCTCGCGGCGCCTCTTCAGCCGCCTCATGTTGGCCGGCGGCCTGGGTGCGGCGCTGCCGGCTGCGGCCAACATCCCCGAATGCAAACGCTCCGGCTTCACGAAAGCCATCTCGGCAGAACAGGTGGAGCAAGGTGCAGGGCAGCAGTACCGCCAGATGCTGACGCAGGCCAAGGGCCAGAACGCGCTGGCGCCGCAAGAGCACCCACAGATGCAGCGCCTGCGCTTCATCGCCGAACGCATCATCCCCTTCACACCCGAGTGCAACGAGCGCGCGCGCGATTGGCAGTGGGAAGTCAACCTCATCGGCAGCCGCAGCATCAACGCCTTTTGCATGCCCGGCGGGAAGATCGCGTTCTATTTCGGCATCTTGTCCGAGCTGCAACTCGACGACGACGAAGTCGCCATGATCATGGGCCACGAAGCCGCGCACGCGCTCTTGGAACACGCGCGCGAGCAGATGGGCAAGAACGCCGTCACCAACGGCGCGCTGCGCCTGGGCGCGGCGCTCTTCGGCCTGGGCCAGCTCGGTGATATCGGTGCGCAACTGGGCAGCAAACTGCTCTCGCTGAAGTACAGCCGCGACGACGAAACCGAGGCCGACGGCCTGGGCCTGGTGATGGCGGCACGCGCCGGCTACGACCCGCGCAAAGGCGTCACGCTGTGGCAAAAGATGATGGGTACGGGCGGCGGCGCGCCGCCGGCGATGCTCTCCACCCACCCCGCCGGGCCGGCACGCATTGCCGACATCGAAAGCAAACTCGCGCGCGTGTCGCCGATGTTTGAGGCGGCGGCGAAACCGGGGCGGCGGTTTGCGCCGCCGGCAAAGCAGGCGGCGAAGGCGGAGGCGCCGTCGCGCTAACCCCGACCTCACAGGTGGACCAAGTGCGCCGCACGACGTCGTCAAGCTGCGGCGGGCTGCGCCCGCGCCCATTACAGGCGCTCAGTCCGACGAGCGCTGCCCAAACCCCGCATCAACACGCACAAACGCCGCCGCCACAAACGAAGGCACCGTCGCCACGCAGGCCCAGATGAAAAAGTTGACGTAGCCCAGCTGCTGCTGCAGCCAGCCCGCCCACATGCCCGGCAGCATCATCCCCAGCGCCATGAAGCCGGTGCACAGCGCGTAGTGCGCTGTCTTGTGCGGATTCGTACCGCCGGGCCCGCTGGCCACCATCAACATGAAGACCATGTAGGCGGTGAAACCAAAGCCGTAGCCGAACTGCTCGATCGCCACCGCCGCACTCACCAGCCACAGGGTTTGCGGCTGCCACATGGCCAGCGCGATGAACACGGTGTTGGGCGCGTGCATGCTGATCATCAACGGCCACAGCGTGCGGCGCAGGCCCGCGCGCGAGATGACCCAGCCGCCGAGCAGGCCGCCTAGCGTGAGCGCGATGATGCCCACCGTGCCGTAGGCGATGCCCACGTCTTGCGTCTTCAGGCCCAGGCCGCCGGCACTCAGCGGGTCGAGCATGAAGGGCGTGACGAGCTTCAAGAGCTGGGCTTCGGCGAAGCGATACAGCACCAAGAAGGCCAGCACACGCAATATGTCGCTCTGACGAAAGAAGGCGGCGAAGACGGTGCCGAAGTCGACCCAGAAGGTGCCGCTGCGAGGTGCGGGCTTATCCAGCGGCGGCCGCGGCAGGGCCCACAAGTGCCACAGTGCGGCCAGGCCAAAACCTGCCGCTAACACGGCGAAGACCATGGCCCAGGCCGTGCTTGCCTGGCCGGTGCGGTCGGTCCACATGCCGGCCAGATACACCAGCCCGCCTTGGCCGGCAATCATCGCCAGTCGGTAGAAAGTGCTGCGCACGCCCACGTACGCGGCCTGCGATTTTTCGCTCATGGCGAGCATGTAAAAACCGTCGGCGGCGATGTCGTGCGTGGCCGAGGCGAAGGCCATGAGCCAGAAGATGGCCAGCGTGACGCGCAGGAAATCACTGCCCGGCACGGTGAGCGCAATGCACGCCAGCGCGGCGCCGATGAGGAATTGCAAGACCACGATCCAGCGCCGCTTGCTGCCCAGCAAATCCACCAGCGGGCTCCACAGCGGCTTGATGACCCAGGGCAGGTAGAGCCAGCTCGTGTAGAGCGCAATCTCGGTGTTGCCCACGCCGAGGTTTTTGTACATCACGACGGCCAGCGTCATCACCACCACATACGGGATGCCCTGGCTGAAGTACAGCGTCGGGATCCAGCGCCAGGGGTTCATGTGCGTGGGGCGTGTGGGCGTGTTCAGGGTGGCTAACCGTTGTGTTGAGGGGTGGTGCTGATTCGCAGAGGAGAGGGTATCAGCCGCGTGCAGCGCTCGCGCTGCGTGGCTTCTTTGGCGTCAGCGTTTGCACGTGCTGCTCAAGGCGGTGCACCAGCGCATCAAAAGCCGGGTGCACGTCGCCCTTGTCGGGTTCGGTGAAGTCCAGCAGCGACTGGCCTTGTGCGGCGAGCAGCTGCCAGACCCAAATGTCACGCGGGCGCAGCGTGGCGCTGGTGGCACGCGAGACGCCGCCGCGCGCGCGGTCGTAGCTGCCCTGGCGTGCCAGTGCGCTGTTGACGCGCTTCAACTCGCTGACGGCAGCCCAGGGCACACGCCGAACGCCGAAGTAGCTGGCGTCACTCAGGCCGCCTTCGTCCCAGTCGACACGCCGCCACTGGTTGGCGATGGCCGTGTGCAGCGCAAACAAGGCCATCGCGCTGAGCACCAAGGCGCTGAACGAAGCGCCGAGCTGCGCCCAGATGTCTTCACCCCACACCACGCCAGCCCAGGCCAGCAAAGCCAGCACGCCGAAGACGCTGGCCCAAAACCGCGTGGCGGTATGGGTGCGCGCTTCGGGGCCGTAGTGGGCGTCACTCGCGGGTGACGCACCCGGGCCGGCACCGGGTGTGGCGTTGTCGACCCAGCCCTGGCCGCCCCAGACTTGGTCGCGGAACCAAGGCCAGGGGTAGCGGGTGGGCGCGCCGGCTTGCGGCACCTACTTGAAGCGGTACGACAGGTTCACGCCCATGGTGCGCGGTTGCGGCGAAATCTCGCGCGGGCCCATCAAGCCCGCCGCTTGCACCGACGACACCACGCGCAGGTTGCTCAGGTTAGAGACCCACAGTTGCGCGTCCCAGTTGTCTTTGGAGACACCCATGCTGGCGTTGTAGCGTGTGGTCGAGACGTACTTCTGGATCGTCGTGTTGTCGATCGCCGAGTCAGAGCGGTCGACCTGGACCGGGCCGGTGTAGCGCGCGCTCAGCGAGGACCAGAAATAGAGGTCGTTGGCGAAGGTATGGTTGAAGCGCACGCCCAGGTTGTGCTTCCAATTCGGCGCGCCGCCGAGCAGGCCGCCTGCGCTCCAGGTGCGGCAGCTGGTGCCGGCCACGTAGAGGCACAATGCGTCTTGGTGTCGACCCACTTGCCTTCGGTGGTGGCCGTGCTGTAGCTCAGCTGCCAGGCGTTGCTCACCTTCCAGCGCGCCGAGAACTCCCAGCCTTTGGACTGCGCGTCGGGCCCGTTGGCGGTGCCGTTAACGGGGAAGCCGCTCACGTCTTGCGAGCGGTAGGTTTGCGGGTTCTTCCAGTCGATCTGATAGAGCGCCGTTTCCAGATAGAGCTGGCGGTTGAAGAGGTAACCCTTCAAGCCGAGCTCGACGTTGTCGGTCGAGTCGGGCTGGTACTCCTTGGCCTCGGCGGTCACGATGCGCGTGGTGCCGCGGTCGCGGAAGGGATTGGTGCCACCACGGCGAAAGCCCTGCGAGAAGGTGGCGTAGCCCAGCAGGTTCTCGCTCAGCTGGTAGCTGGTGTTGAGCTTGTAGTAAGCCTTGCCGTCGCCCCCGCCGCTGGCGGTGTATTGGTTGTCGACCGCGCCGCCAGCGTAGTCGACGATGAGCACGTTGGCGGTGTCGTCGTACTTGAAGGTGCGCGCGCCCAGGTTGACACGCCACTGCGGCGTGATGCGGTAGCCGACCTCGCCGAAGACCGCCGTTTCGGTGTACTTGCTGCCCAGGTCTTCGGCGTAGCCCTCGTCCACCGACGGGCTCTTGGCCGCCTTGTCGCGGCCCAGGTAAGCGTCCAGCCCCGGCAGGAATTCCGAGAAGCGCAGGTTGCGCTTTTGGCTGGTGTGGTAGATGCCCGCAATCCAGTCCCAGGCCCCGTCACCTTTGGACGTTAGCCGCGTCTCGTGGCTGGTGCCCGAGTAGGTGTTATCGAAGCTCATGGTGGCCGAGCGGTCGGTGGTGATGCGGCCACCGACGTCAAAGCCGCCCAGGATGGGGCTCTCGGGCGCGTAGAAGCTCCAGCCCTGGCTGGCGTAGTCGGCCTGGCCGATGCGGCTGTCTTTGAACTTCGAGGTCGACGAATGCAGGTTGGCAAACCCGAGGTCCCAGTCGATGTCGATCGAGCTCATACGCAGCTTGCGGTCGGCGTACTCGGGGTAGCGCGACAGGATGCTGTGGTCGTTCACCGCATAGGGCGACTGCGATTCGGTCTTGTAGGTGCAGTTCGGGAAGCAAGGCTGGTCTTTGGCCTCCCACTGCGGGTTCTTCCAAGCCAGGTCACGCTCGGCCAACGTGCGTGCATTGGCCACCGCCAGCGGCAGGCGGCTCACCGCGCTGGTGCCATGCGCTAACTGGTCTTGTGAGGTGACTGCAAGTAGCACCTGCAAACCCGGCTTGACCTGCCACAGCAGCGACACACGCCCGCCGTCGACCTTCTGCCAGTCGTCGTCTTCGTAGACGTTTTGCCCAGCAACGGGCTTGGTCGTCCAGGCGAAGTTGCCGGTACGCCACGGCGGGTTGCTGATGCGGTCGATCCAGCCCTTTTCGTCCAGCCGCGACAGCGACGCGCGCAGCGCCACCGAGTCCCCCAGCGGCAGGTTGAACATCACGTCGGTGTCGTTGGACACGCCGCCGTCCTTGACTTGATAAAAGCCCGTATTGATCTTGGCCTCGGTCTTGCCCAGGCGCGGCTTGTTGGTGATGTAGCGCACCGTGCCGCCCAGGGCGCCGGCGCCGTACAGCGTGCCCTGCGGGCCGAGCAGCGTTTCCACACGCGCGATGTCTTTGATGCGCAGCCCGATGTTGGGCAGCGGCGTGTCGTCAAGGTAGTACGACAGCGTGCTCTTGACGAACTGCTCCAGGTTGTTGGCGTTCACCGGCGAGACGTTCAGGCCGCGCACCGTCACCGAATCCGCAAAGCGCGCCGACGTTTCTGGCGCATTGATGCCCACGCTTTGCTGAATCAGCTTCTTGATGTCGGTGATGTTCTCTTCACGCAGCACCTCTTCGGTGATGGCGGTGATGTTGAACGGCACCTTGGCCGCCGTCTCGTTGCGCCGCGTGGCCGTCACCGTCACCGTCTCGGGCGCGGCCGACGTGCGCCGCGTCTCTTGTGTGCTGGCGGTGCTGGTGGACGTGTCTTGCGTGGGCGCGGTCTGCGCCTGGGCGGCGCTGGCGAACATCAAGAGTGCCGCAGCGGCAGCAACGGGGGTCGGGCGCAGAGCGGTGGTGGACGGCATGGTGGGGGCTCCTGGCGAGACAGACGCGGCGAACGCGGCAAAGGCGGGCTCGGGGCATGGACTGTGAAGTCCATGTCGCGCCAGAGTCGTGCGCCGTGCGGTCAAGCAGACCGGCGGCGCAATCCCACGCTCTATTCCAGGGGCCTGAGGTCCACACCTCAAGATACTTTGAGAATCGACAGCGAAGATGCGCGGTGTCTTTGCGGGTTTTCACGCATGCCGCAACGGCGGTACCGCTGTTGGAAATCACCTACGCTGGCGTGGCGTCGACCGAACTGCGCCGACAATAAAGTGGTCCGGACAAGCGGCGCGCAGCACGCGCGGGCCGCTACCGTTCGCCACACAAGATGCACCACAAAAGGAATAGCCCCCATGAAGCTCAAAGCCCTTGCCTCCAGCCTGATCTTGGCTGGCATCGTGCCCCCCACGTTCGCGCAGACCGCGCCCGAGCAGCGCGTCGAGATTACGGGTTCAAGCATCAAGCGCATCCAAAGTGAAGGCGCCCTGCCGATCCAAGTCATTCGCGCGGAAGACATCGTCAAGGCCGGCATCACCAGCACCGAACAGCTGGTTCAGTCGCTTGCCTCCAACGGCACCGGCGTTGACAACATGATCAGCAACCAGGGCGGTGACTTCCTCAACAGCCTGATCAATTCGGGCCGCGGCACCAACAACGGCTCGTCGGCCGCCAACCTTCGTGGATTGGGCGCACAGAACACGCTGGTGCTGCTCAACGGCCGCCGTATTTCGCCGCATGGCTTGGGCGGCAGGTCGGTTGACCTGAACTCGATTCCTTTCGCCGCCATCGACCGCATCGAAATCCTGAAGGACGGTGCCTCCGCCATTTACGGCACCGACGCCATTGGCGGCGTCATGAACTTCATACTGAAGAAGACCTATTCAGGCCTGGAGATCAGCACCACGGTCGACGCTACTGAGGCCGGCGGCGGCAACGTCTACAACGGCGGCTTGACCTTCGGCGCAGGCAACCTCGACACCACGGGCTTCAACTTCCTGGCGAGCCTGGGCTACAGCAAACAAGACCGCCTGCGCGGCAACCAGCGCGACTTCAACAACGGCTACCAGCCCCTGCGCGGGCTGGCGATGGATACCACCGGCACGCCTTTCGCCAACATCGCGGCTGCCGCAGGTACGGCGCTGCCGGCGAGCTACCGAATTGCCGGCAGCACGACGAACCAAAACCGCGTCAACTTGCTGGCTCTGCAAGGCAAGTGCGAGACCGTCACGGGCCAGCTGCCTTACCGCGGCGACATCACCGGCTTCAACAACGCGCAGCAGGCCTGCTCCTACGACTACGGCCGCGACTGGAGCCTGCAGCAGCCGGTAGAGCGGCTCAATCTGGTGAGTCGCGGCATGCTCAAGCTGGGCCGCGACCATACGGCGATCCTGGAGTTCACGGGCTCGCGCGTGACCTCTGACGTGCAATACACGCCCAACCAGCTAACGACCGAAGCACGCGGCGCCAACTACCCGGTGTTCCAGCGCGACCTGGCTGGCAACGTCGTCCGGGACGCCGCAGGCAACCCTGTTAAGGCGCCTTACTACCTGGATCTGACGGGCCAGGTGCCCGGCTACGACAACACCAAACCGATCCGTATCCGTTGGCGCTGCAACGATTGCGGCTACCGCGAGCAAAGCACTGAGAGCAAGACCTACCGCGGGCTGCTGGGGCTTGAGGGCGTGCTCGGCGGATGGGATTACCGCATTGGCTTGTCCAGTGCCGGCGCCAAAGCCGACACCACCTACCTTGACGGCTACTTCATCGAGACCAAACTCAAGGCGGTGATGGAAACCGGCCTTGTCAACCCCTTTCTGTTGCCCGGCCAGAAGCAGACCCAGGCTGCACTGGACTTGCTCGACAGCGCCAAGTACCGCGGCCCGCTGTATGGCGGTGAGGTCAAGCTCAACCAGCTCGACGGCGTGATTTCGGGCGACCTGTTCAAGCTGCCTGCCGGCACACTCACGGGTGCGGTGGGCGTTGACCTGCGCAAAGAGTCGCTCCAGTTTTCGGATGGCACCGTGGGAGTTCCGGCCTTGATCGGTGCGGGCTCACCGGCCGCCCTGCCCAAGGTCTCACGCGACGTCAAAGCGGTTTTCGCCGAGCTCAACGTGCCCATCATGAAGGACCTGGAAGCGCAGCTTGCGGTGCGCCACGACAAGTACAGCGACTTCGGCAGCACCACCAATCCCAAGGTCGCCCTGCGTTGGCAGCCGGCCAAAGAGATGATCGTCCGTGGCTCCTACAACACGGGCTTCCACGCTCCGGACTTTGGCCCGCTGTATGCAGGCGAGTCACGTGGCCAATTCAACAGCGATGTGGATGACCCCGAGTTCTGCCCGAAGAACCCGGGCAACGTGAGCTTCTGCAAGATTCGCCCGCTCACGCGCTCGGGCAGCAACCCGAACCTCCAGCCAGAGAAATCCAAGCAATACTCGGTCGGGTTTGTGGTCGCACCCAACGACATGTTCAGCGCAAGTCTGGATGTCTTTGACGTAGAGATCAGTGATCGCATCGGGGTGCAGACACCTGCCTACATCCTGGCCAATTACCAGACGCTGGGCAACCTGATCATCCGCAACCCGACGACCAACGTCATCGAGTACGTGCGCGCGGGCTTTATCAACGTCGGCGGCGACAAGGTTCGTGGCGCTGACGTCAACGTCACGCTCAACTTCAGAACCGATGCCGGGCGCTTCACCGCCAAGCTTGACGGCACCTATCTCGACCAGTACCTCACCCGCCTGGGCCCCAGCGAGCCGTGGTCACAGCGTGTGGGCGAGTTCGGCGACAGCAGCTACTTGTGGGACCTGAAGCTGCGCTGGAAGCACAACGCCAGCGTGACCTGGACCCGTGGTGTGTGGAGTGCCACGCTTTCGCAGGACTACAAGTCCGGCTACCGCGAAGAGGTCGACGGCTTCGGCAGTGGCGTGAACTTGCAAAGCAAGGGCTTCCAATCGCAGGTGTCGTCGTACTCGCTGTTCAACGCGTCGGTGACGTACACCGGGATCAAGAATCTCAGTGTCACTGCGGGTGTGAAGAACCTGTTCGACAGCGACCCGCCGTTCTCGCTTCACAACGTCGACAACATTGCCGGCGCGGGCTGGGACGCTCGTGTTGGTGACCCGCGTGGCCGTGCCTACACACTGCGCTTGAACTACAAGTTCTGGTGATCACCTCGCAGGGTTAGCAACACGGGGCCGCTTGCGGCCCCGTTCTCATTCAGCGGCACACTTGGTGCCGCTGACATCGCGACACAACACCCATGACCCACGATCAACTCGCCCAGGCCCTGCTCGCTGCCGTGCGGGCACAAGACTTCGCCAACACCGCCGACGGCAAGCGCGCTGGCAAGGCGCTGACGCACTTCCCAAGCATCGACCTCGCCGTCGCTGCCTTCCCTTCTAACAAGCCACCGGTGTGGGCCAACGTGCTGTTCTCGCGCGAGCACCCGCAAGGCCTGGTGGCGGCGATGGACAGCCACGCCGGCGCGGTGACCAACGTGCGCTTTGTCGCCGACCAGCGCAACGCCAAAGGCGAGTCGTTCCTGTGGTGGCCCGACGCCGACTGGACACAGCTGCACTGGACGCCACTCTTCGGCCAAGGCCCGCACCGCTTCGTCGCACCCTACCCGGCATCGCTCTTGAAGATGATCGTCGCCGTGGGCGTAGCGATGGCCGTGGACGACGGCAAGACGCCCTGGCCCGAGCGCGCCATGGACATCATGATCACCGTGAGCGACAACGACGCCACCACCGAGATGGTGGCGCTGCTGCACCGCCTGGGCTATATCGACAAGCTGCACGACCGCCTGGCCGCCTGCGGGCTGCCGACGCTGCAACTGCGCGGCACGCAAGCGAATGGCGGCTGGGGCAACGGTGCGGGTGCAGGCGTCAGCATGATCCAGATGACGGCCTGGGACAGCGTGCGGCTGATGTGGCTTTTGGACGCGCAGGCGCCGCGAGCGCCTTGGCTGCATGCGAGTGCCATGCTCGTTAGCGAAGCCAGCCGTGGGCGCTTGCGCGCACTGCTGGAAGCGCAAAAACTCGGCGAGATTCTGTCGTCGACCTCGCACACCAAACTGCCGGGCTGGGTGCCGGGCATCCCCGATGAACTGCGCTTCGCGCACAAGACCGGCACCACCGAAAACTACGCCAGCGACGCCGGCATCGTGCGCGGCCGCGCACCACTCAAGCGCCACTACGTCGTGGCCCTGCTCAGCAATCTGGGTGACCGCTATGCGCCCCACCCCGACCTGGCCACAACGTGGCGGCTGCCAGCATTGGGCGCTGCCATCGACGCGGCCCTGGCGCCGTGGCTCGAAGGCGCTTGACGTGAAGCCATTTCAGACGCTGCGTGCGGGCGACCTCGTCGGCGTCATCGCCCCCGCCGGGCCGGCGTCGCCCGAACGCCTGCCCTTGGTCGAAGCGCTCTTCGCGCGCCACGGCCTGCGCGTGCGGCTGTACCCGAGTTGCGGCATGACCGACACGGCCCATGGCTACCTGGCCGGCCCCGACAGCCAGCGCCTGGCCGACCTGCACGCCGCGTTTGCTGACGACGAGGTCGCGGCCGTGGTCTGCCTGCGCGGTGGCTACGGCGCCATGCGCTTGCTGGCTAACGTCGATGTTGCACTGATCCAGCGCAAGCCCAAACTCTTGGTGGGCTACAGCGACATCACCGCGCTGCATGCGCTCTTGCACCGCGCCGGCGTGCCCAGCTTGCACGCACCGATGCCGGCCTCGGACCTCGTGCACGCAGGCCACGAGGCCGACGCCGAAGCGCTGTTCACGCTGCTGCGCGAAGGCATGCCCGCAGGCCTGGCGATGCACGCCGGCGCGGCCACGGCGCTGCGGCGAGCAGGCGTGTGCGAAGGCCCGCTCGTCGGCGGCAACCTGAGCCTCGTGGGCGCGCTCAGCGGCACGCCCTGGGCCGTGCAGGCGCAAGGCGCCATCCTCTTTCTGGAAGATATCAACGAAGAGCCCTACCGTGTCGATAGGTTGTTATGTCAGCTGCAGCTGACCGGCGTGCTGGCGGCTGCCAGCGGCTTCCTGCTGGGCAGCTTCACCGAAGGCGGTGCGCCGGGTGGCGTGCTCGCCGAGTACCTGCACGCGCTTGGCAAACCCGTGCTCGACGCCTGGCCCGCCGGCCATGGCACACCCAACCGCGCGCTGCCCATCGGCGTCAAGGTCAGGCTGGATGCGGCGGCGGGCACGGTGACGCTGCTGGAAGGTTTGATGCAAACGCCCGCTGTGGTCTGAACGCGGGCACACTCGCGCCATGAAGTCCATCACGTCATCGGCGCAAGTCACCGTGATTGAGGCGCGCTAAGACATGCGTGCTGGCCCCGACGTCAAGCCGAGCCCGATGAAGCTGCCGTTCGACGCTGCGTTCGCAGCTCGAATGACCACCGTCGGTGCAGATCCGGTCGGTGGGGCGCTCTACGTAGCGAAGTAAAGGGGGAGGCGGCGGCCGTAGGCCGGCGACGGAGGACATGAGCGAAGTAGAGCGCCCCATCGTCCGGATCCGTGCCAACGCCGGATTGCCTTGAAAAACAACCACGAAGAATCGACCGCGACAGCCCCAGATAAAGGGTCCGTCGCGACGCGATCAAGCGCGAACCCGCCTCAAAACTTGTACCGCGCCTCCAGGTAGTACTGCCGCCCGCTGACGTCCAACTTCTGCTGCTCCTCAGGGCTGTAGCGGTAAGTCGCGCGCACGGGGTCAAGCAAATTGGTGGCGCTGAACGAGAGTTGCAGTTCCTTGTTGATGTTGTAGTTCAACGAGAACGCCAGGTTCGACACCGGGCCAGCCACCGTGGGCGCCACCGGCATCGTCACGCCGTTGATCACGCTCAGGCCCTGGCTGTTGGCGATGGGCGAAGGCGCGGTGGTGCTGTTGAGGTACTCGCTGCGGTGGTTGTAGACCAGGCGCGCGCTGAAGGTGTCGTTCTCGAAATAGCCGCCCAGGTTGGCCGCGAACTTCGAGGCACCCACCATCGGGCGGCCGTCGTCCACGCGCGTGCTGGCGCGGCTGACGTTGGCCTGCACACCAAAGCCCGCGCCTATGGGTTGCTCGTAGGCCAGCTCCACGCCACGGATCTTGGCGCCTTGCTGCGAGCTGGTGAGGATGAAGTAGTTGCGCACGGTGTTGGTCACCGTGTCGAGCAGATCGACGGTGACGTCCTGCCGCACCGCACCCGTCTTTGGGTAGCCCTTGATGCGCGAGTCGAAGATGCTCACCGACACCAGCGAGCGCCGCGCAAAGTACCAGGCGAGCGACATGTCCAGGTTGCCCGAGGTCATGGGCTCCAGCGCCGGGTTCGGGCCGTTCACCGTGCAGCCCGTGGTGGTGCAGGTCTGGCCGGTGAAGCCCAGGCCGTAGACGTTGTAGTTCTGGCGGCCGATGGTCTTGCTGAGCCCCAGGCGGCCAATCAGCTTGGGGGCGAGCTCGATGCGCATGTTCAGGCTGGGCAGCACATGGTCGAAGGTCTTGTCGCTGGGCACCTTGTAGTACACCGTGCCCGAGGTCGGGCTCCAGGCACCGCCCAGCGAGAAGGAGCTGCCGTCACCCGCCGTATTGATGGCGGTGGGAAAGGCCGCGCAGGGCACCACCGGCTTGCCGGGCTCGATCTTGTTGCACACCGTCACCGGGATCGGCGTCGCGATCATGGCGTTGACCTCGGTGCGCACCAAGCGCAGGCCGACGTTGCCCGACCATTTGCTCGACGATGAGCCCGCACTGCTTTCCAGGTTCTGCATGAGGTACAGCGAGGTCTGGCGCTCGCGCAGCTCGATCTCACCCGCCACACGACGCTCGAACTCAGGCGTGGTTTCCTTGAACTGCGTCTGGTAGAAGGGGTCCAGCACCGAGCGTGGGAAATAGAAGCTGGTGTAAGTGGGGCTGATGCCACCAAAGCCCTTGCCGAAGTCGGTCGGGTAGGACACGGCCAGCGAGGCGTCGGGCGCGGCC
>JANOJR010000029.1:0-2440 GCA_031418855.1 Rubrivivax sp. | reverse complement strand
GGCACCAGGCGTGAATCGGAACACCCGATGAAGAGCGTCATCGGGTGCTGGCCCTGCTCGACCAGGCTCACGAACTGCGAACGAAGCGGCGCAAAGGCTTCGGTATGAAAGCGACGCAAGCGCGCCAGCAGCTCGTCAGGCATGGCTCGCTTCGAAGTCCATGCCGTCGATGTGCACTTGCTCGGCCAGGCCTTGCACGGTGCGGCGCAGCGCCGTGGTGAAGGCCTGTTGGCGCAGGGCTTGTGACACGGCGCCGGCCACCGCCTCGAACGCTGGGTCCTGGCCGGGCGTACGTGCTAACACCTCAACGACGTGCAGCCCAAAGCGGCTGCGCACCAGCCGCGGCAGTACACCGATTTCGCTGCCCGCGAAGACCTCGCGTGCGAACTCGGGCGCGCAGTCCTCGTCGGTCAGCCAACCCAGGCTGCCACCGTCGGCACCACTGGGGCAGTTCGACAGCGCCGCCGCCACACGCGCAAAACGTGCATCAGGCTCGGCGTCGTTGCAGCGCAACTCAAGCAAGCAAGCCTCGGCGCGCTGGCGCAGCGCCGTCACGTCCACACCCGCCGTGACGGCGAAGAGCACGTGGCGCAGCAGCAGCCGCTCGCCCACCGCATAACGCGCACGATGAGCGGCGTGGTGGCGCTGGCAGGCTTCACTTGACGGTTCGTCGACGGGCACGGCCGCCGCCAGCCAGGCCTCGATCGCCTGCTCGGCCTGTTCGCTGATGACGCCTGCCACCGGCGGCTCATCGTCTGCCGCCAACAGCTGAGCGCCGATCGCCGCCTGGCGCAAGAGTTCGGTGCACGCGCGCTGGCGCAACGTGGTCGCGTCAAGCGCCTCGCCCTCGGCATGCAGGGCCACGTGGTTGATGCGGGCAATGGGGCTGCTCATGGCCGCCTCACAACGCAGGTCGTTGCGGCTCGTGCCCAGCCGGCACGTTCAGCCGCCGCGAACGCACCATCTGGTGGGGCCGCCACAAGTAGCTCACCGTCGCGAGGCCACTCCAGACATGCACCAGGCGGCTGAAGGGGAACAGCAGGAAGATCGTCATGCCCAGCACCATGTGCAGCTTGAATTGCCAGGCGATGCCGACCAAGAGACTGGCGTCGGGCTGGAAGGTGGCGATGCCCTGCAAGTAGCTCGCCAGTACCAGCATGGCCTGTGCGTCCTGGCGGTGGGCGAAGGACAGCGGCAGCGTCACCAAGCCCAGGCACAGCTGCAGCCAAAGAATGATGAGGATGGCGAGGTCGGTGCGGTGGCTGGTGAGGCGGATGCGCGCATCAAACATGCGCCGGTGCAAGAGCATGCTCAAGCCGATGAAACACACCAGGCCGGCCAGGCCGCCGCTGACGATGGCCAGCATCTGCTTTTGTGGCGCGGTGATGAAGGGCGCGTAGACGAAGTGCGGTGTCAACTGGCCGACCAAATGGCCGAAGAACAGGAACAAGATGCCGACGTGAAAGAGGTTGCTGCCCCAGCGCAATTGGCCTTTGCGCAGCAACTGCGACGAGTCGCTCTTCCACGTGTACTGGTCGCGGTCGAAGCGCGCCAGGCTGCCCATGAAGAAGACCGTCAGGCACAGGTAGGGGTAGACATTAAAGAGAAAGTTGTTCAGCGTGGTGTTCATGCGCTTGCTCCGGTGCTGGGCCTGGATCTGACGATCTGAATCGGCTGCGGCTGCCCAGGCCGCGCCTGGCCTGCCACCGAGCAACCGTCGAACACCAGCGGCTCGGCCCAGCTGTCGTCCAAGCCTTCTTCAACAGGCAACTTGACGGCCTGCGCGGCCACGCCGGCAAGGTCGAGCAAGGCACCCAGCACGCTGGCGTAGGCGCTCTCGCGCTTGAGCAGCGCGGCGAAGATGACTTGCAGGATGTGCGCGATCTCTTGCAGAACTTCGCGCGCCTGCGCCGGCGCTTGCGTCGAGGCGTATTCAAGCGCCACGCCCAGGTGGTCGGGCAGCTCACGGGGGGCCAGGTAGAGCCCCGCCTCTTCGTAGGTCTGGATCAGCGCCACCATCGCCGGCCCACGCTCACGCGAGTCGCCATGCACATGTTCGAACAGGTGCAGCGCGGTGCCGCGGCCGCGGTCGAAGAGCTCGACGTAAGCCGCTTCGCTGTCCATCGCTTGTGACGTTAGCAATTGGCGCATCAGCGCGTGCAGCTCGGCCCGGCGCTTGCGGCCGAGTGCCGCTTCGGCGTCGAGTGCGCTGCGCAGCGCCAACAGCTGGCCGCGCAAGGCGGCGTCGGGGTAGCTCAGCAGCCGCGCCAACACGCGCAGCGTGAGCTTCATGGGCACCGGTGGGTTCTTGAAGATACCCATGGCTCAGACCTGCGCCTTGATGGGGATCGTGCGCTTCTTCTCGCTGCCGAAGAGGCTGGTCTCGGTGCTGCCCTCCGAGCAGCCGTTGCCGAAAGTGAAGCCGCAGCCGCCGCGCAGG
>JANOJR010000028.1:0-4136 GCA_031418855.1 Rubrivivax sp. | reverse complement strand
TGCCCGGCATGGCGGCGATTGCGCTCACGCTCGGTATGGCGATCGACGCCAACGTGCTGATCAACGAGCGTGTGCGCGAAGAGCTGCGCAACGGCGCCTCGCCGCAGGTGGCCATCCACACGGGCTATGAGCGCGCCTGGGGCACCATCCTTGACTCCAACGTCACCACGCTCCTCGCCGGCGTGGCGCTGCTGACGTTCGGCTCGGGGCCGGTGCGCGGTTTTGCGGTGGTGCACTGCCTGGGCATCCTGACCTCGATGTTCTCGGCCGTGATGTTCTCGCGCGGCCTGGTGAACCTTTGGTATGGCCGGCAGAAGAAGTTGAAATCAGTGTCGATCGGTCAGGTCTGGCGGCCCAATGGCGCGCTGCCGCCCGCGCCCGATGACGACGACAGTGAACGCAGCAGCGCACTGGCCGCGCCGAAAAAAGCGGCGGCAACGCCCAAGCGCTGAGGAGCAAGGCACATGGAATTCTTCAGAATCCGTCGCGACATTCCGTTCATGCGCTATGCGCTGATCTTGAACGTTATCTCCTTCCTGACCTTCGCCGCCGCCGTCTTCTTTCTGGCCACGCGCGGGCTGCACTTCTCGGTTGAATTCACTGGCGGCACGGTGGTCGAGGTGGAGTACCAGAAGGCCGCCGACATCAACCGCGTGCGCACCACCGTCGAAGGCATGGGTTTTGGCGAAGTGCAGGTGCAGAAGTTCGGCACCTCGCACGACGTGCTGATCCGGCTGCCCGTGCGCCCCGACATGAAGCAGACGGAGGTCTCGGGCCGCGTCTTTGAAGCGCTGTGCAAGGCTGAAGGTGGCACGGCTGGCACCAAGCAATACACCACGGCGCAGGGCGAGGCGGTGAGCCGGCCTTCGTGCAGCGTGGCGTCGGGCGAAGAGCCGCTGCGCTTGATGCGCACCGAGTTCGTGGGTCCTTCCGTAGGCGACGAACTGGCACGCGACGGCGCGTTGGCGCTGGGGTTCACGGTGCTGGGCATCATGGCCTACCTGGCCTTCCGCTTCGAGTGGAAGTTCTCGGTGGCGGGCATCGTGGCCAACCTGCACGACGTGGTCATCATCCTCGGCTTCTTCGCGTTCTTCCAGTGGGAGTTTTCGCTGGCGGTGCTGGCGGCGATCCTGGCTGTGCTGGGCTACTCGGTGAACGAGTCGGTGGTGATCTTCGACCGCATCCGCGAGACATTCCGCAGGATGCGCAAGATGAGCACTCACGAGGTCATCGACCACGCCATCACCAGCACCACCAGCCGCACCATCATCACGCACGGCTCGACGCAGATGATGGTGCTGTCGATGCTGATGTTTGGCGGGCCCACGCTGCACTACTTTGCGGTGGCGTTGACCATCGGAATCCTGTTCGGCATTTACTCGTCGATCTTCGTTGCCGCCGGCATTGCCATGTGGTTGGGAGTCAAGCGCGAGGACCTTATCAAGCACAGCGGCAAGGAGCCCGGCCCGGGCGATCCGAACGACCCGAATGCTGGGGCCGTGGTGTAGAGTCCTTCGAAACTTCGTACCTCCCCCAGCACAGCCCGCTCATGGCAACCGGCGCCGACTCCTTTCAGCTCGCCAGCCAGGCGCGACGGCGTTATACCGAAGAGCTTGTGAAGGGCTTGGTGCCGCTGGTGCAAGCCACGCTGGACACCCTGCGCGGGCAGCTCGACAAACCGGCCGAACACGGCCTGGCCATGCGCCGGCGCGATGGGCTGCACGAGCTCACCAAGAACGCGCAAGAGTGGCACCGCGGCATCGTGGGTGGGCTGCGCAAGGCGCTCAACCACGGCGTGACGACATCGCGTATGGGCGAGGCGCCGCGCGGCGACGGCAGCATGGCGTCCTTGACGCTGGTTGACGACGACACCATCGAGCTGGAGATCGTGACCTCGCGCCTGGCGCTGGCCATGATGGACCGCGCCTCGTGGGAGTTTTCGGACATGCGCACGCGCATCGCCCACCTTGAAGGCCGCAACGAGCTCGAAGCCAACGACTTGCTGCGCGCCCATGTGTTGGCGCGCATCGTTTTTGATGCCTGGCGAGGTGCCGGCATGTCGATCCCGACCTGGCGTGAGATGCAGACCGTGCTGCATGAAGAGTTCGCACTCCTGGTGGAAGAGGCGTACCACGAGACCAACCGCTGGCTGGTTGAAAGCCGCGTGCTGCCCGAGGTCGACCTGCGGCCGTCCATCCGCCGCACGCGCAATGCCCCGCCGTCAACGTCGTGGCAGCCGCTGGGCGGCTACAGCTCGGCGGGCTTCAGCAGCAGCCAGGCCGGCTTCCCCAACTCGGGCCGTGGCAACCTGGAAGACATGCGCGCCGGGGCCGGCATCGGCCATGGCCACGACCACGCCGCACTGGCGCGCCACCTGAGTGGCGGCGGCGGCGGTGGCGTGGCCGAAGAAACCCGACTGATGACGCGCGCGTCACCGCTGGCGCGCAGCCGCGACCAGGCCGAGGCCGTGCTCGGGCGCTTGAATCGGCTGGTAGCGCGGCACCTGCCCAGCTTCAACCCGCAAGCCGGCGCGGGCCACGCACAAACGGTGCACGGCGCCGCAGCGCCTGCGCCGCATGCCCTCTCGCCAGCGCTGCAACACGCCATCGACCACGCCGAGCAAGGCCTGCGCGAGCGTTTGTCGCCGAGCACGCGCGCGGGTAACTTGCTGATCACCACGCCGGTGCTGCTCGACGAGTTGCATCAGCGCAAACAGGCGCTCAAGAAGGCGGCCGCCACACCCGAAGAGCGCGCCACCATCGAGATCGTGGCGCTGCTGTTTCAAAGCATCCTGACCGAAGAGCGCATTCCGGCGTCGGTGCGCGTGTGGTTCGCGCGCTTGCAGATGCCGGTGCTGCGCGTGGCGGTGACCGAGCCCGACTTCTTTGCCACCGTGGACCACCCGGCGCGGCGCCTGATCGACCGCATGGGTGCCTGCGTGATGGGCTTTGACAGCAGCACGCAAGGGGTGGGCGACGCGCTGGAGCGTGAGGTCAAGCGCGTGGTGCAGGTGGTGGAGGCCTACCCCGACACCGGCCGGCGTGTCTTCCAGACCGTCTTCACCGAGTTCGAGAAGTTTCTCGAGCATTACTTCAAGAACGAAAACGAGGCCACCAAAAAGGGCGTCTCGTTGGCGCAGCAGGTTGAGCAGCGCGAGACGCTGGCCATTCAGTACACCATCGAGCTGCGCCGCATGCTCAACGAGGTGCCGGTGCAAGAAGGGGTGCGCCAGTTTCTCTTCCACGTTTGGGCCGATGTGCTGGCCACCACGGCCGTGCGCTACGGCGCGCAAGATAACCACACCAAGCGCATGACGCGCGCGGCGGCCGACCTCATCTGGTCGGCCAGCGCCAAGGTCACGCGTGAAGAGCGTGGAGAAGTCATTCGCCGGCTGCCGCCTTTGCTCAAGGCCTTGCGCGAAGGCATGCTCGCGGCGGGCATGGACCCGCCACGGCAGGACGAACACATCCAGCAGCTCAACAACTCGCTGGCCGCGGCCTTCACCGCCAAGGCCGCAGTCATCCCAGACGACCGCCTGACCGAGCTGATGCAGCGGCTGGAAACACTCGAAGAGCTCTTGCCCGATGCGGCCGAAGTGCAGATCGACGAGTCGATGGTGCTTGACCTCTCGGGCCATGAGAGCGGCGACCTTGAAGTCGTGCTCGACGGCGGCTCGATGCCCACACCGGCCATGGTGGCCTGGGCGCGCGAGCTGCAGGTGGGCAGCTGGTACATGCTGGACTACCGCAACCGCAACGACGCCATGCAGCTGGCCTGGCATGGTCTGCGCAAGCAGCTTTCGCTCTTTGTGAGCACGAAAGGCCGCTGCGTGCTCTTCCAGCAGCAGCGCCTGGCCTCCTTCCTGCAAGCCGGGCTCATGCTGCCGGCGCAAGACGAAGCGCTGACAGTGCGCGCCACGCGCAGCGCGCTGGCCAAACTTGATGGTGAACCGAGCCGGCTGCTGAACTGAGTGCTTGCCGGGGGGATATGGCTGCGGCGGCTGCCGCTGCTGCTGCGGCCCGATCCGGGTCAGTGAATGAGCCGGTCCTGCGGGTCGACAAACAACTCGTCGAGGATCAGCGCGTCGGGCTCCTCACCCAGGCTCCAGAAGACCATCAGCACGATGATCTTGATCT
>JANOJR010000027.1:0-25934 GCA_031418855.1 Rubrivivax sp. | reverse complement strand
AGGCCCATCGACACGCTGACGCCGCAGGAAGAGCAACGCCAGGCAGCCTTGCGTGCGGGCCTGCGCGAGCTTGGCTGGATCGAAGGCAAGAACCTCGTCATCGACATCCGCTATGCCGGTGTCAACCCGCAGCGACAGCGCGAACTCGCCGCCGAACTCAAGGCCCTGCCGGTGGCGCTGCTCCTTGCCAGCGGCACCATCACCATCCGCGCCGCGCGCGACGGTGCGCCTGGGGTGCCTATCGTGATGATCAACGCTGGCGACCCCGTCGGCGCAGGCCTGGTGGCCAGCCTGGCGCGGCCGGGCGGCTTGCTCACCGGCACGTCGGCAGCGGGCGACGAGACCCTGCCCAAACAACTGGAGCTGCTCGCGGCAGCCGTGCCGCAGCTCAAACGCGTCAGCGTGCTGATGAACAGTGCCAACCCGGCCAACAAGCTGTTCTTCGACGCACTGGCGGCACGCGCCAGCACGCTGGGCGTGGCGCTAGAGCGCGTCACTGTCAGCTCAGTGGGTGAGTTAGGCGGCGCGATCGCCCGCGCCAAAGGCAGTGCCTTGCTGGTGCTGGGCGACCCGATGTTTGGGCAGAACATGCCACACGTCGTCGAGCTGACCCAACGCCACAAGGTGCCAGCGATGTTCGGTGGACGCGCTTACGTGGCTGCCGGTGGCCTGATGTCCTATTTGTCCGCCGAGGCCTGGCACTTCCGCAGCGCGGCCGGCTATGTCGACAAGTTACTCAAGGGCGCCAAGCCAGCCGACTTGCCCGTGATGCAGCCCACCGAGTTCGAACTGGTCATCAACCTGAAAACCGCACGTATGCTGGGCCTCACGCTCCCGCCCTCGCTGCTGCTGCGCGCGGATGAGGTGATTCAGTGATGCGGCGCGGGTCATTCATGTCGGAGACGACATTCGGGATACTGTCGATGGCGCGGTTGCACCAACGGTCGCCGCCATCAGCGGCGGTGCCACGGCGCAAACAAGTCAGGATGAAGATGCACGTTCCCTACCCGACCCGTCGACTTATGTTTGAAGCGTTTTCGACCCACGCCACACGCGCGGTGCTAACGCTCAAAACGAACGCCGCCCGTGCTGTCGGCTTGCGTGTGCCGCAAGCTCCGATGCGCCGTGCTTACGAGGCGCTGCGTTGAAGCGTCGCGCGCTCGCCCTGTGGCCGCTGGCCGCGGCAGCGCAGGCACAGCCGCGCCCAACCACGCCCAAGATCGGCTACCTGCACCCGCGCACGCTGGTCGACACCCACCCCACGCTGATGATCTTGCGCCAGGAGTGGCGCAAGCTCGGCTACGTCGAAGGCCAAACGCTGCTCATGCGCTCGGCCAATGGCGATGCGGCCAAGCTGCCGGCACTGACGCAGCAACTCATCGACGAAGGCGTAGCCGCGCTGATCGTGGTGGGGGCTTCTGCCGTGCGCGCCGCAAGCCTCACCACCAAGTCCGTGCCCATCGTCGCCATCGACCTCGAAACCGACCCCGTGCGCGCCGGCTACGCGGCCAGCTACGCCAAGCCGGGCGGCAACGTCACGGGCCTGTTTCTGGACCAGCCGGCACTGGCCGGCAAGTGGATCGACCTGCTGCGCGAAACCGTGCCCGGCATCGAGCGCCTGGCCATCTTGTGGGACCCAAGCACCGGCGCCAACCAGCTTGAAGTGGCTCGCACTGTGGCCCGCTCGCGGGGCTTCGACGCGGTGGTGCTTGAAGTGCATCGCATGGCCAACGTTGACCAAGGCCTGCGCCACCTGGCGGGCAGGCCACGGACCGGCATGGTGCAGCTCAGCTCGCCTGGTGCCTCTTTGCTCGCACCCGCGCTGGCTGCGGCCGCGCTGCGCTACCAGCTACCGCTGATTTCGTTCTTGCGTGCCTATGCCGAATCTGGCGTGCTCATGACCTATGGCCCCGTGCAAGAGACCTACTTCGCCCGCGCCGTGCCGCTGGCCGACCGCCTGGCACGCGGCCAGCGCGCTGGCGACACGCCCATCGAAGGCCCCGACCGCTTTGAGTTCGTGATCAACCTGAAGACCGCCCAGGCCATGGGACTGACCTTGCCGCCAGCCGTGCTGCTTCGTGCCGATGAGGTGATTCGATGAAACGCCGCCAACTGTCCTCTTGGTGCTTGGGCCTTGGCCTTAGCCTGGCTGGATCCGCCCCGCGTGCCCAGACCTTGGGCGTTAGCCCGCGTCGCGTGGGCGTGCTCGCCCCCAGCACACACGCCAAAGAAGAGCAAACGCTCAAGCCCTTCTTTGACGACATGCGCCGCATGGGCTGGATCGAGGGCCAGACCATCGTCTACGACCGCGCCTACGCCGACGACAACCAGGCCGCGTTGATGCAGCGCGCGGCCGAGCTGGTGGCGCGCAAGCCCGAGCTGATCTTCGCCCCACCGGGCTCGGCTGCGGTGGCGGCGAAGCAGCACGCCGGCAACATCCCCATCGTGTTTGCCAGCGGGGTCGACCCCGTCGCCGCCGGGCTGGTGGCCAGCCTGGCGCGACCAGGCGGCAACGCCACCGGCATCACCAGCATTGCTGCGTCGCTCGCGCCAAAGCGGTTGCAACTGCTGCGAGAGTTGCTGCCAAATGCCAAGCGCATCGGCATGTTGGGTACCGACACCGACCCCAGTGACCGCGCCGCCAACACCGCATTGGCGGCGATGCAAAGCGACTTCAAGCTGAGCTTGCTGCGTGCCACTGCGGCCACGCCGACCGAGTTCGAAGCGGCCGTGGCCAACTTGGTGTCGCGCCGCGCCGACGTGGTGCTGACGGAATCGGGCCTGGCCTTCAATATGCGTGAGCGCCTCGCCGAGCTGAGCCGCAAGCACCGGCTGCCCATCGTCGGGCACCGCGCGCAAATGGCCGATGCCGGCGCGCTGTTTGCCTACGGTCCTTCGCTGGACGGCCAGCTGCGAAGTGCAGCGAAGTTGGTGGACAAGGTGCTCAAAGGCGCGCGGCCGGCCGACTTGCCCGTTGAGCAACCCAACCTGTTTGAGCTGGTGGTGAACGCCGCCACCGCGCGCAGCCTGGAGATCAACTTGCCCACGTCCTTCATGCTGCGTGCCGACCGGGTGATCACGTGATGCAGCGCCGAGATTGCCTCCTTGCTGGCCTGGGCCTCGGGCTGGCGTCTGCCAGCGATGCCCTGGCGCAAGCCGCGCCGCGCCTCGTTCGCGTGGGTGTTCTGCGGCCCACCGCGCCACCAGTGTCGCTACAGGACCCCACCTACGCAGGCTTTCCTAACGCTCTAAGTGAGCTGGGTTACCGCGAAGGCCACAACCTGGTGGTGGAGCGGCGCTGGGCCGGCGGCGACCCGGCGAGGCTGCCGGCCTTGGCGCAAGAACTGGTGCAGGCCAAGGTCGACGTCATCATCGCCGTGGCGCTGCCGTCGATACGCGCGGCGCTCGATGCCACATCAACCATTCCCATCGTGCTGTATGGCAATTTCGACCCCGTGGCGCTGGGCCTGGTGCGCAGCCTGGCGCGGCCCGGAGGCAACATCACTGGTGTGTTGATCGCGCCCGACGGCACGCTGGCGGCCAAGAAGCTGGAGCTGCTGAAAGCCGCCCTGCCTGGCCAGACCCGATTCGCCTACATGACGCGCCCCGACGACGCTTCCGCGCAGCAGCAGGTGCAGGAAGTGCAAGCGGCGGCCGCGCAACTGGGCGTCGAGCTGCTGATCTTCAAAGTGCAAGACAAGCAGTACAGCGCGACGTTCGAAGCCATGGCTGCGCGGCGGCCCGCAGGCCTTTTCGTCGGCGCCCACACCTACTTCGTGCGCGACCGCCACGAGATCATCGCGCTGGCCGCCAAACACCGCCTGCCCGCCATCTACGAGTGGCGCGAACAGGTGGAAGACGGTGGCCTGATGGCTTATGGCACGAGCATGCGCTGGACCTACCAGCGCGTGGCCGCGCAGATCGACCGCATCGTCAAAGGCACACCTGTCGGTGAACTGCCCGTCGAGCGGCCAAGCACCTTTGGCTTCGTCATCAATGCCAAGACGGCGAAGGCCTTGAAGCTGACGATTCCGCAGTCGTTGCTGCTGCGTGCGGATGAGGTCATCACGTGATGCAGCGGCGCAGAGCACTGGCAGGGCTGGCCGCGCTGCCGCTGTGTGCGGCCCGAGCCCAAGGCGCGCCGCGGCGCCTGGGCGTGCTGCTGTTCGACACGCCTGCGGTTTGGGAATTCCTGCCGCGCGAATTGCCGCCGGCACTGGCCAAGCTCGGCTGGCACGAAGGCCGCAACCTTGTCATCGACTGGCGCTTTGCCGACGCCGATGCGGCGCGGCTGCCGGCGCTGGCGCAATCGCTGGTGCAGGCTGGCGCGCATGCCTTGCTCACGCGCGGTACGCCGGCCACTCATGCCCTGCAGCAGGCGACACGCACCTTGCCCATCGTTACCGGCGTTGGCGATCCGGTGGCCGCCGGCTTTGCCGTCACGCTGGCCGCGCCCGGCGGCAACATCACCGGGGTCTCGTATGCCGCCACCGAGTCGGTGTTCAAGCAGCTAGAGCTGCTGCGCGAGATGAGCCCCGCGTCGACGCGATTGCTGGTGCTGCAACCCAAACGCCAGGGCCAGGCGCTGACGGATGTGGTGGCGAGCGCGGTGGCGCGAGCGCAGCGTCTCCGCTGGGTGACCAGCGTGCATGAGCTCGACCAGCTAGACGACCTGCGCCGCGTCTTGTCCGGGGTGCGAGCTGGTGAACGTGTCGCGGCGCTGGCCTTCAACAACGCGTTGATCCCGACCGCCGACTTCGCGCAAGGCTTGCTGGTGGCACGTGTTCCGGCCATGTTCAACCACCGAGACTTCGCCGAGGCCGGCGGCCTGATGAGCTACCGGCTCAACTGGGAGGACCAGACGCGCAGCACCGCGATCCAGGTCGACAAGGTGCTGCGCGGAATCAAGCCGGCGCAGATCCCGTTCGAGCTGCCCACGCGCACCGAATTCGTCATCAATCTGCGCACCGCTGGCACGCTGGGAGTGACGGTGCCGCAGGCGCTGCGCGCACGTGCCGACGAGGTGATTCAGTGACGACGCGGCGCGCGTTCAACCTGGCCAGCGGCGCGGCGGCGCTGGTGATGCATGCGCGCGCCCGCACACAGACTGTCGCTGCCATGCGCCGCGTCAGCATCCTCGAAGTGCTGTCTCACGCACTGGCCGCGCCGCGTGGCGCGGCCTTCAAGCAAGCGATGGGCGAACGCGGCTGGCAGGAAGGGCAAAACATCGGCTACCAATTCGCCTACGCCGACAGCGACATCAAGCGGCTGGACGTGCTGGTGGCTGGCCTGATCGCCGCGCAGTGCGAGGTCATCGTGGTCGGCGCGGCGGTCTCGGCACAGGCGGCACAGCGCGCCACCAAGAGCATTCCCATCGTGCTGACCAATGTCAGCAACGTCATTGAGAGCGGCCTGGTGACGAGCCTGGCCAGGCCGGGCGGCAACATCACCGGCATCACCAGCCTGCTGGAAACCCTGGCCAAGCAGATCGAGGTGCTGCACGAGTTGACGCCCTTGTCGCAACGTATCGCCATCCTGCTGAACGAGCGGCACCCTTCTTACGCCAGGAACTGGGATATCGCACAGGCCAGCTGCCAACGGCTCAAGCTCACGCCGCTGCGTTTTGCCGTCAGCGCACCTTCGCAGCTAGCGGCGGCCGCACAGGCCATCGTCAGCCAACGGGCGCAGGCGGTGGCGGTGGTTTCGGACCCCATGTTCAACAGCGAACGCATCCAGTTGCAGGCGCTGTTGCAGGCGACAAGGCTGCCCGTAGCCTATGGCCTGCGCGAGCATGTGGTGGCGGGCGGCTTGCTCAGCTACGCGTCCAACTTTGTCGCCAACTGGGGCTATGCGGCCAAGTTCGTCGACAAGATCTTGCGCGGCGCGAAGCCGGCCGAGCTGCCGGTGGAGCAGCCGACCAAGTTCGAGCTGGTAATCAACGCCGGTGAGGCCAAGCGTCTCGGCCTGACCATCCCGCCTGCGGTGCTGCTGCGCGCCGACGAGGTGATCCCGTGAACCTGTCGCGTCGGGGCTGGGCTTGCTTGCTGCTGTGGCCTGGGCTGCCGCTATGGGTTCAGGCGCAGACCCGCGCGCTGCCGCGCGTCGCCTGGGTCTGGCCGGGCACGCGCGAAGGCGAACAGCTGCGCGCCGCAGCCTTTCGCGAGGGCATGGCCACAGCCGGCATGGTGCAGGACAAGGACTACGTTCTGGATGAGCGCCATGCCGATGGCCACTACGAGCGTTTTGCCGCACTCATCAGCGAATTGCTGGCACGCGCGCCGGCGGTGCTGATGGCCAATACCATCGCCTCGGTGCGCGCCGCGCAAGAGGCGACCAAGACGGTGCCGATCGTCTTCGTGGCGACGAACGATCCGTTGGGCAGCGGTCTCATCGCCAGCTATGCGCGGCCCGGCGGCAACACCACCGGGCTGTCGAGCCAGAACGAGGACACCGTCGTCAAACTCGTGCAGTTGATGCACGAGTTATTGCCGCGCGCCCGCCGCCTGGTGGTGCTGGTCAATCCAGGCAATGTCTCGGGGCCCAAGATGTTCGAAGTCCTGCGCGTCGCGGCGCGCGGCCTGGACATCGAAGCCAGCGCCATCGAGGTGAGCTCACCCGAGGGCCTGGACGCCGCGTTCGACACCGTCGTGCGGCGCCGCGCCGAGGTGCTGATGACGATGCCCGACGCCATGTTCGTCAGCGAACGCCAGCGCATCGCCGCACTGGCGCTGTCCAGGGCGCTGCCATACATCACGACCTCGCGCGAAGCCGCAGCGGCCGGCGCGGTGTTGACCTATGGCCAGTTGCAGCTCGAACAATTCCGCCGCGCCGCGAGCTATGTGAAAAGGATTCTGGCCGGCGCCGGGCCGGGCGACATGCCCGTCGAGCAGCCCGTCCGCTTCTCACTGGTGATCAACCTGAAAGCCGCCAAGGCCTTGCGCTTGACGGTGCCGCAATCGCTGCCGCTGCGTGCGGACGAGGTGATCGAGTGAGGGCTGACCGGGCCCAAGGCCGGGCGGGTTCGGCCACCGCCGATGGCGGTGAGGTGGCGCCAAGCGCGGTGTCGGAAACGAGACTTGAAATGACATCGAAAGTGGCATTGAAATTGCCATATTCGATGGTAGATTCGCGGCCACTCTGCCTGACAAGGTCATCATCGTGAACCTCTCCGCCACCATCGACAGCGCCGGGCGTATCGTCGTCCCGGTGTCCGTTCGCCGCCGTCTCAACCTCACCCCCGGCTCGCGCCTGCGGCTCGATGTCGTGGCCGAACGCATCGAACTGACACCAGAGTCCGCGCCCGAGCCGCTGGCGCGCAAGGGCGCGCGGCTGGTGCTCAAGCCCAGTGGCAAGCCCAGCGACGCCGCGGCGGCGGTGCGCGCTGAGCGCGAGGCGCAGGCCAGGCGGGACCTGCGGCGATGAGCAAGGCTGCCCGTGCCGCCAGCGCATTCGCGCCCGCAGCCTCGTTGCTTGACACCTCGGTGATCCTGGCGTCGCTCGACCCGGACGAGGCCGCGCACGCGGCTTGCGACCGCCTGGTGGCGCAAGGCGGGCACTGCCTGTACGTGCACGCGTTGGCCGAGTCGTTCTCGATCCTGACCGGCGGCCAGCGCGCCCGCAAGCTTGACGCCGACACCGCCTTGCGCCTGCTCGATGAGAGCGTGATGCCGTTCGTCAAGACAGTCGCCTTGACCGGCAAGGACGTGTTGGCGGCACTGCGTGACGCACGCTCGCGCGGCGTGCGTGGCGGCGCGGTGTACGACTACCTGCACCTCGTGGCCGCGCGCAAGGCCGGTCTGACGCGGCTCATCACGCTGGACCTGCGTCACTTCCTGGCGCTGGCGCGCGCCGGCGACCCACGCATCGAGGCGCCGTGAGGGTTCGCCAACATGCATCAGCAAGCGGCCCACGCGCCATGAAACACCTCCACGGCATGCTCGTCGTGGCGGTGACGCTGGCGCTCTGGGCCATGCCAAGCCTGGCACAGACACCGGGTCCGACGGGTGGCGTCAGCACGCGCCACGTGGGCGTGCTCTCGCTCAGCCGCAGCGCGTCACAGCTGGCCGCTTACGAAGGCACCGGCATACGCGTCGCGCTGAAGGCTGCCGGCTATGAAGAGGGCCGCGACCTGAAGATCGCGTGGCGCTTTGCCGAGGCCGACCAAGCCAGGCTCGCCGCCCTGGCGCAAGAGCTTGTGCAGGAGAACGTCGAGCTGATCCTGGCCATCACCAACGAGCCCATCGAAGCCGCCATGCGCGCCACGCAGCGCATTCCCATCGTGATGATCGGCGCGGCATTGCCGGTGGAGCTGGGCTATGTGCAAAGCCTCGCGCGGCCGGGCGGCAACGTCACGGGCACGTCATGGGCCGGCGTTGAAGTCTCGGGCAAGGTCTTGCAGACCCTGCGAGAGGCCGTGCCCAGCGCCAGGCGCTTCACCATCGTTGCCGCCGAGCAAGCGTCGGGCAAAGCGATCTACCGCGCGGCCAACATGGGCACCGCCAAGGCACTGGGTATCGCGGTGAACATCGTGTATGTCGCACCTGGCGATACCTTGGCCTCGGTGCTCGCGCGCGTGGCAGCAGGCCGCCCTGACGCGCTCTTTGTGGCCGGCGAAGGCGTGGTCGGCACGATGTTGGCGCCGATTGCCGCCTATGCGCGCCAGCACAAGCTGGTGTCCATCGGCGTCACGCCGCACCACATCCAAGCCGGCGGCGCGCTCTACTACGGGCCCAACCTTGAAGCGCTGATGCAGCGCACGGCGAGCTACATCGAACGCATCCTCAAGGGCGCGCGGCCGGCCGATCTGCCGGTGGAGCTGCCGACGAAGTTCGACCTCATCGTCAACCAAAAGGCGCTCAAGGCGATGGGTGTGGTGCTGCCGCGTGCACTGCTGTTGCGTGCCGACGAGGTGCTTGAGTGAGGCGCTGGCAGGCCATGGCCGTCGCCCGCAGTAAGATCACTTGCTTACTTTTTTAGAGCACACCATGCAGACCACCGTGTTGTCGAGCAAAGGCCAGATCATCATTCCGAAGAAGCTGCGCGTCGCCCGGCGTTGGGGGCCCGGCACCCAGCTCGAAGTACATGACACGCCCGAAGGTTTGCTGCTGCGCCCTGCCGGGCCGACGCAGAAGGTCGCGCTGGCCAGCGGCTTGGCCTTGATCCGCGAACGCGTGGGCTACCGCGGCCCGGCACTGAGCCTGGCACAGATGGACGCCGCCGTGTTGCGCGAGGCAGCGCTGCGCGGGCCGGCGCCAGCCTCACCACGCGCGTCACCTGCTCCCGTGAAAACCTTGCGCCGCCCCGTCCGCTGATGGCCGCGCTGGATACCAGTGTCGTATTGCGCTTGATCGTGGCCGACGACGCCAAGCAGGCCCGCGCCGCCGAGCGGCTGGTGTCTGCCGAGCCGTGCACGGTGGCCGCGTCGGTGTTGATGGAGTGCGAGTGGGTGCTGCGTGGCAGCTATGGGCTGGACGTGGCGCTCATTGCCGCGAGCTTTCGCGATTTGTTGGCGCTGCAAAACATCGACGCGCTGGACCCCGTGCTGACGCAGCAGGCGCTGCAGGGCTTCGAGGCTGGGCTGGACTTTGCCGACGCACTGCACGCGGCGCAGCGCCGCGACGGCGAACGCTTCGTCACCTTCGATCGTCAGCTCGCACGGCGCGCGCCGCGGGCCGGCGTGCTGGCGGTGGCGCTGATCAAGAGCTGACAGCGGAAGCCATGACATGACGAGCCGCAGATCCTTCACCAGCGCAGCCTGGCTCCTTGCCTCTGGCGCGCCGGCCTGGGCGCAGCGGCCAGCACCACCGGGCAAGATCGGCTATCTGCATCCACGCACGATCGACCCCGATCACGCCACCTTGCGTGTGCTGCGCCCGGCCTGGCAAGAGCTCGGGTATGCCGAAGGCAGCAGCGTGCTGCTGCGCTCGGGCCAGAACGATGCACAGCGCCTGACTGGCCTGGTGCAGGAGCTGATCGACCAAGGCGTCGGGGTGCTCATCGTCGTTGGCGCCGCAGCGGTACGTGCGGCCAGCCAGGTGACGCGCAGCACACCGAACGTCGCCGTCGACTACGAAACCGATCCGGTGCGCGCCGGCTTGGCGGCCAGCCTGGGGCGGCCCGGTGGCAACCTCACCGGGCTCTTTCTCGACCAGCCCTCGCTGGCTGGCAAGTGGATCGCGTTGTTGCGCGAAGCCGCACCCACGTTGCGCCGCATCGCGCTGCTGTGGGACCCCGCCACGGGCTGCGGTCAGCTCGACGTGGCACTGGGCGTGGCGCAAGGCGCGGGCCGCGCCGTGGTGGGGGCCGACAAGATCCTGCGCGGCGCCAAACCCGGCGAGCTGCCGATCGAAAGGCCAGCCCGCTTTGAGTTCGTCATCAACTTGCTAACGGCCAAAGCACTCGGTCTGACCCTGCCGCAGAACTTGCGGCTGCGCGCTGACGAGGTGATTCAGTGAGCCAGCGCTTAACGCAGCGGATGCCGCCAGCGCAGGCCCTTGAAGCGGCTGAAGTCCCGGTCGGTGCTGACCCACTCACAACCGGACTCGATGGCCATGGCCGCCAGGTAGGCGTCGGGCACGAGATTGCCTTTGGTGCCGGCCTCGACGCACAGCTCGCGAAAGATCTGCCAATGCCGCCGCCCGGGGGCGATGGCCACGCAGTTCGGCCGGCCGCGCAGTTGCTCGGTGAACTCCAGCGCGTCGGCCAAGGGGCTCGGCCTGGTGAAGACCTTGGGGTGCGTGACCACACGCACGAAGCCGCTCAGCACCAGTTCGGACAGCCCGTAGGCCTCTTGGCCATTGAGCAGTGTTTCCAGCCATTCGCGGCAGCCAGCGTGGTGCGGCGAGTCCTCCCGGTGGGCATAGACCAATACGTTCACATCGGGCAACAGCACCTCACGCGCCCATCACGTCGAGCAGTGAAGCGCTGTCATCCAGGTCGACCCCGGCGCGCACGCCCCCGCCGCGAAAAGTTTTCAGCCGCGTACGCTTCGCAGGGGCAGCTGCGCTGCGGCGCGCAAGTGACTCGCGCAAGGCCTGCTCGAGCACGGCAGTCAGTGTCGTGCCAGACGCTGCAGCATGGCTCTTGGCTTCAGCCAGAAGGTGCTCGTCGAGTCGAACGGTGGTACGCATGCATCGAAGCATGCTGGCGGTGCATCAATATGTCAAGCCACGGTGCCACGCGTATAAAGTGCCACCATGCCAACGTTTCGGTCTCGATTTCAGTCTCGATAGATGGCAGGAGCGTCGGCGGCGTGCTGGCGAAGTGATCCAATGAGTGCCGTGCAGACACCCGCCAAAAACCCCGCCAGCCCCGCCGACGCAGCCGCCACGCCGCCATCGGCCGCTGCCGTCGACACCCCTGGCGACACCCACCGCGGCCGCCTCTTTCGCAAATACCTGCTGCTCATCCTGTCGCTGGTGACCCTCGTGTTGCTCGTTAGCAGCGGCATCAACCTGTACTTCTCGTACCAGGAAAACAAGGCCGCCCTGGCCAGCTTGCAGTATGAAAAGGCGGTGGCGGCCGCCTCGCGCATCGAGCAGTACGTGCGCCAAATTTCGCAGCAGCTGGCCTATGCCGCGCTGCCGCAGCTTGACGCGGCCGACACCGAGATGCGCCGCGTTGAATTCTTGAAGCTGCTGCGCCAGGCGCCCGAGATCACCGACATCGCCTTGCTCGATGTCGAAGGCAAAGAGCGCAACGCCGTCTCACGCCTGGGCATGGACGTCACCGGCTCGGCGCGCGACCGCTCGGAGGAGCCCGCCTTCAAGCTCGCCAAACGTGGCCAGCCTTGGTACAGCCCCGTGTACTTTCGTAAGGAGACCGAGCCCTACATGACGGTGGCCATCCGCTCGGGTGGCGACAAAGGCCCGGTGACGGTGGCCGAGGTGAACCTGAAGTTCATCTGGGATGTGGTCTCGCGCATCAAGGTCGGCCAGAGCCAGGACGGCAAAGGCAAGGCCTACGTGCTCGACAAGGCTGGCAACCTGGTGGCCGACCCCGACATCGGCCTGGTGCTGCGCAAGACCAACCTCGGTGCGCTGGAGCACGTGAAGGACGCCGTGAAGACCGACAACAAGTCGGGCGAGCCGGCGATGATCTCGCATGACCTCAGCGGCACCACCGTGCTGACGGCCGTCGCACCCATCGCCGCGCTGGAGTGGCGCGTCTTCGTCGAGCAACCAGTGTCCGAGGTCTACGCGCGGCTGAACGCGTCGATATGGCGAACAGGTCTGTTGCTGGTCGCCGGCCTGGCGGTCTCGGCGCTTGCGGCCGGTGCGCTGGCGCGTGGCATGGTGCGGCCTATTCGCACGCTGGACGACGGTGCGCGGCGCATCGGCGAGGGCCAGCTCGACCAGCAGATCGTCATCAAGACCGGTGACGAGCTCGAAGGCCTGGCCGACCAGTTCAACCGCATGAGCGCGCAACTGCGGGAGTCGTATGCGGGGCTGGAGCGCAAGGTCGCGCAGCGCACCGCAGAGGTCAGCGAAGCGCTGGAATACCAGACCGCCATCAGCGAAGTGCTGCGCGTCATCAGCGAGTCGCCCACCGACGTGACGCCGGTGTTCGAAGCCATCATGGCCAGCGCGATGCGGCTCTTTGGCACCTCGCTCGCGGCGGTGTTTCGCTACGACGGGCACCAGGTTTACTTGGTTGCCACAAATGGCTGGTCCGAGCACGCGCTGGCGGACGCCCGCCGGGTGTACCCGGGGCCACCCAATCAGGCCCTACTGACCGGCCGGGTCATCCTGTCTGGCCAGGCACAAACCATCGTCGACACCCACGCCGACAAGAACTACGACGCGACCACCGCGAAGATGGGCGAGTGGCGCCGCATGATCGGTGCGCCCATGCTGCGCGACGGTTTGCCGGTAGGCGTCATCGTCGTCGCCTGGCCGCAGCCGGGCGAGGTGCCGGCGCGCCAGACGGCGCTGCTCAAGACCTTTGCCGACCAGGCCGTGATTGCGCTGGAAAACGCACGCCTGATCAGCGAGACCAAAGAAGCGCTCGAACAGCAAACCGCCACCGCCGAAGTGCTGCAAGTCATCAGCAGCTCAGTGGCCGACACGCAGCCGGTGTTCGAGAAGATCGTCGAGTCGTGCCACCGCTTGTTTACAAGCGACACGATAGGCATCCAGGTGGTGGGCGACGACTCGAACCTTCGGCTGGCAGCGTTTGTCGGTAGCGGTCGCGAACAACTCGAACGCCTGTATCCGATGCCACTGGCGGACAGCTCGGCAGCGCAGGCGATCCACGAGCGGCGCGTCGTGCACACGCCCGATGTGCTGAACGGCGCGCAGGTTTCTGCCACCTTGCTGCGCACGGCGCAGTTCATGCACGCGAACTTCTCGCACCTTCAGGCCCCGATGGTGTGGAACGGCAAGGGCATCGGGTCGATCTTCCTCACACGCATGCCACCGAGGCCGTACTCCGACAAGGAAATCGGCCTGCTCAAAACCTTCGCCGACCAGGCCGTCATCGCCATCCAGAACGCACGCCTGTTCCACGAAATCCAGGACAAGAGCCGCCAGCTCGAAGTCGCCAACCGCCACAAGAGCGAGTTCCTGGCCAACATGAGCCACGAGCTGCGCACGCCGCTGAACGCCATCATCGGCTTCAGCGAGGTGCTGACCGAGCAGATGTTTGGCGACGTGAACGACAAGCAGATGGAGTACCTGCAAGACATCCACTCGTCGGGCCAGCACCTGCTGACCCTGATCAACGACGTGCTCGACCTGAGCAAGATCGAAGCCGGGCGCATGGAGCTTGAGCCCAGCTGCTTCGACCTCGAGCTGCTGCTGGACAACTCGATGACGCTGGTGCGCGAACGCGCGCAACGCAACGGGCTGACACTGTCGCTGAAGGTCGACGAGGGCCTGGAAGAGTGGGTGGCCGACGCGCGCAAGGTCAAGCAGGTGGTGGTCAATCTCTTGAGCAATGCGGTGAAGTTCACGCCCGCGGGCGGCAGCGTGGCAGTGCAAGCACGTCGAGAGTTAGCGACCCACGACGAACAGAGTGGCCAGGCCACGCCCGAGCAGGTGCACATCAGCGTCACCGACACCGGCGTAGGCATCGCACCTAGCGAGCAGGCCATGGTCTTCGAAGAATTCCGCCAGGCCAGCGGCGACTACCTGCGCAAGGCCGAAGGCACGGGCCTGGGCTTGTCGCTGGCCAAACGCTTTGTCGAACTGCATGGCGGCAGCATTCGGCTGGACAGCGAACCCGGCAAGGGCTCGACCTTCACCGTCACCTTGCCATTGATCGAACTGGAGGCGATGACATGAGCCGAATCCTGATCGTCGAGGACAACGAAAAGAACATGAAGCTGGTGCGCGACATCCTGCGCCACAAAGGCTACGAGACACTGGAGGCGGTAAACGGCCTCGACGGTGTGCGCCTGGCCTGCGAAGGCAGCCCCGACCTCATCCTGATGGACATCCAGCTGCCCGACATCGACGGCATCGAGGCGCTGACCCGCATCCGCAAAATGCCTGCGCTGGACAGCGTGCCAGTGCTGGCAGTGTCGGCTTCGGTGATGCCCGAAGACCAGCACAAGATCGTCAGTTCAGGCTTTGATGCCTACCTCACGAAACCGATTTCATTGAAGCCGTTCATGGCCACGGTGGAGCGCTTCTTGAAAGACGGGAGGACACGTTGAAGCCAGGCCGCCTTCGGCGCCGCGCCGTCATCCTTGCCGGCGCCACGGCCGCAAGCCTGGCCGCCATGGCGCAGCCAGTGGGCCGCGTCTGGCGCATCGGCTGGCTCAACCTTATCGACAGTTTCAAGGAGCCCTACGCGCTGGCCTTTGTGCAGCGCTTGCGCGAACTCGGTTTCACAGAAGGCACGAACCTGGCGATCGAGCGGCGCCACGCCGGCGGCCAGCGCGAACGCCTTGCGGCGCTGGCCGATGAACTGGCGCGTCTGCGTTGCGATCTGCACTTCACGGGCGGCAACGAGGCCAGCGCGCAGGCCTTCAAGGCGCTGGGTGGCGACACCCCCATCGTCGTCGTCGCGGGCGATTACGACCCCGTCGCGGCGGGGCTGGTGGCCA
This sequence comes from Rubrivivax sp., assembly GCA_031418855.1. Taxonomy (GTDB): domain Bacteria; phylum Pseudomonadota; class Gammaproteobacteria; order Burkholderiales; family Burkholderiaceae_C; genus Rubrivivax. The sequence continues at coordinate 10,885 of JANOJR010000027.1, read as the reverse complement.
GCCTGTCGCGGCCCGGCGGGCGCATCACCGGCGTGACGCAGCTGCAAGCCGTGCTGCCGGCCAAGCGGCTGGAGCTGCTGAAGGAATGGCTGCCGGCCATGCGCAAGTTGGCGGTGTTTTCAACCGAAGGCACGACCGGGCAAATCGAGTCGCTGCGCACGGCCGCACCGCGCCTGGGCGTGACGCTGCATGTGGTGGACTTCAAGAGTCCGCCTTTCGACTACGACGCGGCATTCGCCGAAGTGCAAAAGGCGCGCGCCGATGCCCTGATCGTGTTGGCCTCGGGCGCGTTCGTGCCGGCGCGCCAGTTGCTGCCCCAGCTCGCACTGAAGGCGCGCCTGCCCTCGGCGTTCGGCCAGTCGCAATGGGCTGATGCCGGCGCGCTGATGAGCTACGGCGTGAGTTTTCCCGACGTCTACCGCCGCGCCGCCGACATGGTGGCCAAGGTCTTGCGCGGCGCCAAACCCAGCGACATGCCCGTGGAGCAAGCCACCACCTTTGAGCTGGTGTTGAACTTGAAGACGGCCAAGGCACTGGGCCTGAGCGTGCCGCGCACGCTGCTGGTGCGCGCCGATCGTTTGATCGAATAGAGCCCCGATGAGCGCCCACATCCTCGTCGTCGACGACGTCGCCAAGAACGTCAAGCTGCTGGCCGACGTGCTGGCGGCGAAGGGCTTTCGCATCAGCACGGCAGCGTCGGGCGAAGAAGCCTTGGTGGCCGTGGCGAACGATGCACCCGACCTGATCCTGCTCGACGTGATGATGCCGGGCATCTCGGGCTACGACGTCTGCCGCGCGCTGCGCGCCGACCCGCAGCACGCCATCCTGCCCATCGTGTTGGTCACTGCGCTGGACCCCGCCAAAGAGCGCATCAATGGCCTGGACGCGGGTGCCGATGATTTCCTCAGCAAGCCCATCAACCAGGCCGAGTTGATGGCGCGTGTGCGCTCGCTCTTGCGCATCAAGCAGCTGTATGACGAAGTGCAACAGCAAAAAGCCGCGCTGGCGCAGTGGAATCTAACGCTCGAAGCACGCGTGGCCGACGGCGTGGCGCAGGTCGAGCGCATGGGCCGGCTCAAGCGCTTCTTCTCGCCGGCCCTGGCCGAGGCCATCGTGGGTGGCGGCGCCGACGACCCGCTGAAGAGCCACCGCCGCGAGATCGCCGTCGTCTTCCTCGACCTGCGCGGCTTCACCGCCTTCACCGAGACCGCCGACCCCGAAGAGGTGATGGGCGTGCTGCGCGAATACCACCAGGCCATGGGCACGCTGATCCTTGAATTCGAAGGCACGCTGGAGCGCTTCACGGGCGACGGCATCATGGTCTTCTTCAACGACCCTGTGGTCATTGCCGAACCCGCCGCACGCGCCACACGCATGGCCTTGCAGATGCAGCAGCAGATGACGGCGCTGGCCGCAGGCTGGCGCAAACGTGGCTACGACTTGCAGCTCGGTATCGGCATCGCCATGGGTTACGCCACCATCGGTGCCATCGGGTTTGAGGGGCGCATCGACTACGGCGCCATCGGCAACGTCACCAACTTGTCGGCGCGCCTGTGCGGCGAAGCGGCCGGCGGCGAAATCCTTATCGCGCCGCGTGTGTTGGCGGCGCTAGGCGATGCCTTCGTGACACAAACCGCGGGTGAGTTGATGCTCAAGGGTTTGGGGCGCGCTGTGCCCACCACACGGGTACTGAGCGAGCTTGCGGCATAGCGCTAACGCGCAGCCGGCACTGCGCTACATTGGGCGCGTCGCGCCACCACGCCATCACTGGAAGGACCGCACATGTGGTTTGTATTGATCGGAACAGCCCTGCTGGTGCTCAAGATCGCCGAAGTCGGCCCCTTCACCGACATGAGCTGGTGGTGGGTTGCCCTGCCTTTTGCCGCCATCACCTTGTGGTGGGCCTTCGCCGACGCTTCGGGCCTGACCCAGCGCCGCGCCATGGACAAGATGGAAGACCGCAAGGTCAAGCGCCGCGAGCGCGACATGGAAGCCCTGGGGCTGAACACGCGCCGCTCCAAACGCCTGGAAGCCATCCGAGGCGCGCACCGCCGCGCGCAGACGCCCGAGCAGCGTGAAAACGTGTCGCCCGACACCAACGAAGACGGCCGCCGCCGCGGGCCTTGAATTGCTCCTTCCCCCTAAGAAGGGGAAGGCTGGGATGGGGGTGCGATGCCGTGCTAGCCCCTGAAACGAACCCTCAATCGCCGTCGAGCACCGCCCCCGTGCTGGCGCTTGACGCGTGGCGCGCAAACTTGGCCATCACGCCACGTGTGTAGCGCGGCTTGGGCGCGACCCAGGCGCTACGGCGCCGTTCAAGTTCAGCGTTATCAATGTTCAGCTGCAAGAGCAGCTTGTGCGCGTCGATGGTGATCGAGTCACCCTCATGGATCATCGCAATGTTGCCGCCCGCCGCCGCCTCGGGTGCGACATGGCCGACCACCATGCCCCAGGTGCCGCCCGAGAAACGGCCATCGGTGATGAGGCCCACGCTCTCGCCCAGGCCTTGGCCAATCAGCGCGCTGGTGGGTGCCAGCATCTCGGGCATGCCGGGGCCACCCTTGGGGCCGAGGTAGCGCAGCACCATCACGTCACCGGCCTTGATTTGGCTGGCCATGATGGCCGCCAGCGCGGTTTGTTCGTCGTCAAACACGCGCGCCGGGCCAGTGATGACGGGGTTCTTCAGACCGCTGATCTTGGCCACCGCACCTTCGGGCGAGAGGTTGCCTTTCAAGATCGCCAAGTGGCCTTCCTTGTACATCGGCTGGCCGATGGCGCGGATGACGTCCTGGTCAGCGCGCGGCACGTCGGGCACATCGGCCAGGTTCTGTGCCACGGTCTTGCCGGTGATGGTGATGCAGTCGCCGTGCAGTAAGCCGGCCTTGAGCAGCATCTTCATCACCTGCGGGATGCCGCCGGCGCGGTGCAGGTCGATGGCCAGGTACTTGCCGCTGGGTTTCAAGTCACACAGCACCGGCACCTTGCGGCGCATGCGCTCGAAGTCGTCGATGCTCCATTCGACACCGGCGGTGTGCGCGATGGCCAGGAAGTGCAGCACGGCGTTGGTCGAGCCGCCCGTGGCCATGATCACCGCCACCGCGTTCTCGATCGACTTCTTGGTCACGATGTCGCGTGGCTTCAGGTCCAGCTTCACGGCCTCGACGAGTGCGCGCGCGGCCGCTCGCGTGTGTTCGACGATGGGGTCTTCCACGTTGGCCATGGTCGAGGCGAAGGGCAGGCTCATGCCGAGCGCTTCAAACGCCGAGCTCATGGTGTTGGCGGTGTACATGCCACCGCACGAGCCGCTGCCGGGAATGGCGCGGCGCTCGATCTGGCAGAAGTCTTCTTCGCTCAAGGTGCCGGCCGAAAACCGGCCCACGGCCTCGAAGACGCTGACGATGTCGAGGTCTTGCCCTTTGTACTTGCCCGGCATGATGGTGCCGCCGTAGACGTAGATGGCCGGCACGTTGGCGCGCAAGATGCCCATCATGCCGCCGGGCATGTTCTTGTCGCAGCCGCCGATGACGAGCACGCCGTCCATCCACTGGCCGCCGACGCAGGTCTCGACGCAGTCGGCAATCACCTCGCGCGAGACCAGGCTGTACTTCATGCCTTCGGTGCCCATGGCCATGCCGTCGCTGATGGTCGGCGTGCCGAAAGTTTGTGGGTTGGCGCCAGCTTTCTTGAGTGCATCCACCGCCGCGTCGGCCAGCTTTTGCAGGCCCGAATTGCAGGGCGTGATGGTCGAGTGGCCGTTGGCCACGCCGATCATCGGCTTGCCGAAGTCGCCCTCGGTGTAGCCCATGGCGTAGTACATCGAACGGTTGGGCGCGCGCGCCACGCCTTCGGTGATGTTTTTGGATCTGCGGTTGCTGGCCATGCGGGTCTCCTGCATAAAGGACGGCAGTATCGAAGCCCGGGGCACCTGGTGTCCAATAGATTGCATCGCCGCTTTTGATACGCCGGATGAATCAATGATCGAACTACGCCCGCTACGCCAATTCATCGCCTTGGCCGAAGAGCTGCACTTTGGCCGCGCCGCCGCGCGATTGCACATGACGCAGCCGCCGCTGACCCAAGCCATGCAGGCGCTGGAGAAAAAACTTGGCGCGCCACTCTTCATTCGCACGCAGCGCTCGGTCGCCCTGAGCCCCGCCGGGGAAGCACTCTTGCCCGAAGTGCGCCGGCTCGTGCAGCTCGCCGACGCGCTGCCGCAGCAAGCGCAGGCTGCGGCTGAAGGGGTGGCCGGCCGTGTGCGCCTGGCCTTCGTGTCGAGCATCGCCTACGGCCCGCTGCCGCAGTGGCTGCGCAGCTTTCGCAGCGCGCAGCCCCAGGTGCAGATGCAGCTGCGCGAGGCCACGCTGGACGTGCAGCTCGATGCGTTTGCCGCCGACGAAATCGATTGCGGCTTTGTGCTGCACGCGCCCGGCGCCGCGCCGGCCGGCCTGAACGCGCACCTGGCGCTGGCCGAAGCCATGGTGCTCGCTTTACCCGAAGGCCACGCGCGGGCGGCCCAGAAGACGCTGTCGTTCTCGCGCATCGCAAATGAGCCGCTGGTGATTTTTCCGCGGCGCATCGCGCCGTCGCTCTTTGATGCGGTGCTGGGCTTTTACCGCTCGCAAGGCATCACGCCGCACATCGCGCAAGAGGCTATTCAGATGCAGACCATCGTCAACCTGGTCAGCGCCGGCATGGGTGTGGCTTGGGTGCCGGCGTCGGTGATGCAGCTGCAACGGCCCGGCGTGGTGTACCGGCGCGTGCGCGGCACCTCACTGGGCTGCCACACCAGCCTGGTGTGGCGTGAAGGTGCGCCGCCGGTGGTCGCACGCTTCATCGAACACGTGCGGCGACAATCACCTTCGATCGATTCTTCAGGAGGGGTTTGATGCTCGTGCATCCCCAGTTCAACCCGGTGGCGCTGGCGTTGGGCCCGCTGCAAATTCATTGGTACGGACTGAGCTACCTGGTGGCCTTTGGCCTCTTTCTGTGGCTGGCCACCAAACGCGCCAAGCTACCCTGGTTCGCCGCCAAAGGCTGGACGCGGCGCGACATCGAAGACCTGTTGTTCTGGGGCGTGCTGGGCGTGGTCATCGGCGGACGGCTGGGCTACGTGATTTTCTACAAGCCCGGGCACTACCTGGCCAACCCGCTGGAAATCGCCATGGTTTGGAAGGGCGGCATGGCCTTTCATGGCGGGCTGCTGGGCGTGATCATCGCGCTGGCGCTCTATGCGCGCAGCCGCAAGCGCGCTTTCTTCGACGTGATGGACCTGGTGGCGCCCTGCGTGCCCACCGGCTTGGCGTCGGTGCGTGTGGGTAACTTCATCAACGGCGAACTCTGGGGGCGCTTCGCCGACCCCGCGCTGCCTTGGGCGATGGTCTTCCCGCAGAGTGGCAGCGAGCTGCCGCGCCACCCCTCGCAGCTCTATCAGGTGGCCCTGGAAGGGCTGCTTCTCTTCGTGCTGCTTTGGTGGTACGCGCAAAAACCGCGCGCACTCGGGCAGGTCTCGGGCATGTTCCTGATCGGCTATGGCGTCTTGCGTTTCAGTGCCGAGTTCTTCCGCGAACCCGACAGCTTCCTCGGGCTGCTAACCTTCAACATGAGCATGGGTCAATGGCTTTGCGTGCCCATGGTGCTGGCCGGCGTGGCCATCCACCGCTGGGCGGCCAGCGTGGCCGCGACCTTGGCCGACAGATAGCATGGCAAGCATGCGACAAATCTTCCTCGACACCGAAACCACCGGCCTGGACGCTCGCGGCGGCGACCGCATCGTAGAGATCGGCTGCATCGAGATGGTCAACCGGCGCTTGTCGGGCCGCACGCTGCACCACTACCTCAACCCGGAGCGCGCCAGCCACCCCGACGCCGAGCGCGTGCACGGCCTCACACGAGCCTTCCTTGCCGACAAGCCTCTCTTTGCGCAGGTGGCCGACGAGTTCATCGAGTTCATCCGGGGCGCCGAGCTCATCATCCACAACGCCAGCTTTGACATCGGCTTCCTCAACGCTGAGCTCGCGCGGGTGTCGCGCGCACCAGTGGCCGAAGTGGCCACCATCCGCGACAGCCTCACCATGGCGCGCGAGATGTTCCCCGGCAAGGCCAACTCGCTGGACGCACTGTGCAAGCGGCTTGAGGTTGACAACACCAACCGCGCGCTGCATGGCGCCTTGCTCGACGCGGGGTTGCTGGCGGAGGTCTACATCCGCATGACACGCGGGCAGGACAGCCTGGTGATCGACAGCAGCCAGGGCACTGACCATCAGCATCACAGCAGTGCTGAAGCGGTGGACTTGAGCGGCTTGACGCTGGTGCTGCAAATGGCTGCGGCCGACGAGGCCGCAGCACATGCCGCCCTGATCGACGACATCGACCAAGCCAGCCGTGGCCGCGCCGTGTGGCCCCGAGACGCCGCGTCGGCGATGGCATAATGCGACCCGTCTCCGCGCACCCTATTCCGGGCGGTTAGCTCAGCGGTAGAGCACTGCCTTCACACGGCAGGGGTCGCAGGTTCAAACCCTGCACCGCCCACCAAGTCACCAGCATCCCCAGCCACAAGTTCGGCGCCCAGGTGGCGCCATTTTTGTGCTCGTCGCGCGAAGTCAGGTGGGTTTCGAACGCTATGTCTGAGCAGGTGGCACCGGGACCGCGCCCACGGTGGCGGGTACATGGTCGGGGCTGACGAGTCCGGCCAATTCGAGCTGCATCAACACCATGCCCAGCAGGCTGTGCAGGGACGGGCGCGCACCTTCGATGACGAAGTGCGCGGCGCGCCGGTAGAGCGGGTCACGCTCGCGAAAGAGTTCACGTAGCCGGCTCAAGGGGTCGTCCACCTGTAGCAGTGGTCGGTGGGTGTCGTGGCGCAGCCGCCGGTAGACCTCTTCCGGGGTCGAGCGCAGGTAAACGACGTGGGTGCGTGAGTGCAGCGCGTCGCGGTTGGACGGGCGCAGCACGGCGCCGCCGCCGGTGGCCAGCACGATGCCGGCACGGCCGCTGAGCTCTTCGATGATGTCTTGTTCGAGGTCGCGAAACGGCTCTTCGCCATGTTGCGAGAACCACTCGCGGATGGACATGCCAACACGCGCTTCGATCACGCTGTCGCTGTCGACAAAGTCCATGCCCAGCCGGCGCGCCAGCTGCCGCCCGACCGTGGACTTGCCACTGCCGGGCATGCCGACGAGGGAGAAGGTCACCGCACTATTTGTCGTCGGTGCACACCGTGCTGCGGCCATAGGGGCTGATGACGAAGGCTGGCGGCACGTTCTCGTTCGTCACCGCGTCGGCCGCGTAAGGTAAGACACCTGTGAAGTAGGCTCGCGCTTCGCTGCCGGAAACGCCTGACGCAGTGACCGTAATTCTGAAGGACACCCAACTCGCGACGCTCTTACCGTACTCAATCTGCACGATGGCCAGACCATTCGCATCGGTCTTCGGTGATCCGACGATCTTGATCGCGACATCGGCCTTGCGTGGATCAAGTTCGCCGTTCCAGTTCAAGTCTTCGCCGCGATTCGCAAGCGGCAGAGGCGCTGAACCTGGTGCAAAGTCCGCCGCTTCCCGATTCCCGTTTCGGTTTGCATCCTCGTTCGGGCACATGGCGGTCGAGCCAGGAGCACCTGATTCCCAGCGGCGAAGTGCCGCGTTCCAGCTGTAGCTCTCACTACTGACCAAGCTGGGCTTTTGCTCCCATGCCTTGCCGTTCCATTCGTACCTCCCTTTGGAGTACCCGAGCAAATCGACTGACGGTGTGATCAATACATCGGCCTTGGCTTGCCCGGCAGAGTCCACGACCATCACGACAAACTCCTTGATATAGGTGAGTTTCGCCGACCCCTCCTTGATGAGTTCATTGGTGCGGATGTTCACCGACAAGGCTTCGAGAGCAACCGTCAAAGTCGCTCGGGTAGCGTTCGGGCAACTCGTGACAGGGAAGTCGACCAGGTCGTAGCACACGCGTAGCGCCACACCATTGGTCGGGCTGGAACGCTGGCCCGGCGTGAAGGTCGCGCGCGCGACGCCGTTGACATCGGCATAGGCGTAGCTACCGCCCAGCCATGACACCACGCCGTCGGTGCTGTTGCCATTGCCGTCGAGATCGAATCTCGCGCGAACACGAGGGATCGGCGCGTTGTTCGGGCCAACAAAGAGCGCGCGCAATTCGACCTGGTTGCTGTTGCTGCCGATGGCGTTCACGGTCACGACACTGGGATTGGATGCCAGTGATGCACCCAATACAGGCCCGATGGCAGGGGCAATGACACCGCCGCCTGCCGTCTGCACGGTGATGCTGGTGATCTCAGTATCACCTGCAGCCGATGCGGTGAGCGCCAGCACACCGGTTACGGTCGGTGCATCGTAGATGTAGGCGAACTTACCGTTGATGTCGGTCACGCCACTGGACGTTGGCAGACCCGGCGCCGACACCACAATGGTCTCACCGACCATCGGCAATGTGTTCGTATCCACGAGCCGGTACTCCACCCGGTTGGCACGTGAACCTGTGTCCACCAGGGACGCAAACGTCGCGCCGAGGTCGGCACCGATCACGCGGAACGAAGCCGTTTTTGTCAGCGCACCACTTGTCGCTGTCACCGTCACTAGGCGGTTAGAGCGGTCAGCGCCTATGCCTACGGTGGCCACCACCGCACCAGCGGCATTGGTCGTGGCGCCACTGACGGCCACTACCGCGCTGGCGTCAACCTTGAAAGTGATGGGGATGCCGCTGACAACGTTGCGGTTGGCGTCAACGGCCGTGGCCGTGGCCGTGATGGTGTTGGTGCCGCCGTTGTTCAAGCTGGCTGAGCTGAGCGTAAGGCTGAGGTCGGCCGCAACGGCGACGCCCACCGCGCCCTCGGAGACGACGAGCGTCGTCTGCCGAACCAAGGTGCCCGAGGTGGCGGTGACCGTGATCGTTCGATTGCTGCGGTCAGAGCCAATGCCCACAGTGGCGCGAAGGACGCCCGACGCGTCGGTCAACGGCCCTACGGGCGTAACCACCGCGTTGCTGTTGACCGAGATGGTCACCGGCACCCCCTGGAGCGCGTTGCGCTTTGCGTCGAGGGCCGTGGCAGTTGCCGCAACGGTTTGTGAGCCGGTGTTTGAAATGGTGAGACTGCTTAGCACCAGCACCAAATCCGAAGCCGTGGCATCGGACCCAACAACGTTCAACGACGCTGTACGAGAAAGCGCCCCTGAAGTCGCAGTAACCGTAAGTCTCCGCGCGCTGCGATCGGCGCCGATGCTCACGGTAGCGGTGAGCGTTCCCGAAGCGTCGGTGCTGGTGGCGCTGGGCGTGACGATGCCATTGCTGTCGATGGAGACGGTGACCGGCACATTGCCCACAGCGGCGCGGTTGGCGTCGAGCGTGGTGATGGTGGCCGTGACGGTCTCCAAGCCTGAGCTGGCGATGGTCTGCGAGCTCAGCACGACAACGACATCGCTGACCGTGGCGGAGCCGCTGCCGCCAAGGATCGGCGTGCCAGCACCGCCGCCACCACCGCCGCAGGCGGTAAGCAACGTGAGTAGGAAAAGGCTGAGAACTGACTTCAGTAGGTTCATCGCTGAGATGTCCGTGGCTGGGCGCATGTAGCCGCTCGCATTAGCGTGCGGCCGACCGATCGGTCACGATCTTGGGCGTGATGAAAACAAGCAGTTCGGTCTTGTTGACCGAGCGTGCGCGGTTCTGGAACAGGTAGCCAAGTACCGGCAAATCGCCAAGCAGCGGCACCTTGTTGACCTCGTTGCGTTCGGTCTGTGTGTAGATACCGCCGAGCACCACGGTGCCGCCGTTCTCTACCAACACCTGGGTCTTGACGTGTTTCGTGTCGATGGCAAAACCGGCCACAGTGTTGCGGCCCACGCTGTCCTTGTTGACGTCGACGTCGAGGATGACGTTGCCTTCAGGTGTGATTTGCGGTGTCACCTCAAGTTTGAGGTTAGCTTTGCGGAATTGGATCTGCGTGGCACCGCTGGAGGTGGCGGCCTGGTAGGGCAGCTCTTCACCTTGCTCGATCAAGGCCTTGACCTGGTCGGCCGTGATGACACGCGGGCTCGACACGATCTTGCCTTTGCCTTCGGCTTCCAGTGCCGACAACTCAAGATTCAGGAAGCGATTGGCCGACGCGCTGAAGAGCGAGAACGCAATCGACGCCGCCGAGACACCCCCCAGGTTAGAGGTGTTGGCCGGCAGGTTGACGAACTGCGTATTGCTGAAGTCGACCTTTGGCGACTGATTCGTCTGGTAGCCAATGGCGCTGTAGTTGCCGCCCAGGGCGATGTTGTTGTCACCGGCAATGTTCCAGCCCGGAACGCCACCTTGAATGCCACGCAGGTCGGAAGCACCGAGCTTGACGCCCAGCGTGCGCCCAAACTTGTCGTCGGCCTCGACGATGCGCGCTTCGATCAAGACTTGACGCACGGGGATATCGATCTTGCCGATCAAGGCCTGCACTTCTTCAAGCTTGGACGGAATGTCGGACACGAAGAGCTGGTTCGTGCGTGTCTCGAAAATCACGCTGCCACGCGGGGAGAGCAGCCGCGTTGCCGTGGACGTTGCGCCGCCACCGCTCTGGCCCTGCGCTTGGCCCGTGAGGCCGCGCGCAACCTCTTCGGCTTTGGTGTAGTTCAGCTGGAAGGACTGCGTGCGCAGCGGCTCAAGGTCGGCCACCTTCTTCTTGGCTTCGAGCTCCACCTGTTCACGCGCTGCCAACTCGTCTTTGGGCGCGATCCACAACACGTTGCCGGACTTGCGTACGCCTAGACCCTTGCTCTGCAAGATGATGTCGAGCGCCTGGTCCCAAGGCACATCTTTCAGGCGCAGGGTCACGGTGCCCGTCACCGTGTCACTCGTGACGACGTTGAAGTTGGTGAAATCGGCGATGACTTGCAG
>JANOJR010000026.1:0-4795 GCA_031418855.1 Rubrivivax sp. | reverse complement strand
CGTGGCGCCGAGTTGCACGTGGCCGTCAAAGACAGCGGCATCGGCTTGACGACTGAGGGCATGGCCAAACTCTTCCAAAGCTTCAGCCAGGCCGACTCATCCACCACGCGCAAGTACGGTGGCACGGGCCTGGGCCTCGTCATCAGCAAACGCCTGGCACAGATCATGGGCGGCGACTTGACGGCCGAGAGCGAAGGTGCTGGCCAAGGCTGCACCTTCCGCTTCCACATCCGCGCCGAGGCCGTGGCGAGCCTTGCCAGCGCAGACAAGCCCACCGGCAAAGCAGCCATCGACCCGCAGATGGCCAGCCGCCACCCCTTACGTATTTTGTTAGCCGAAGACAATCTGGTGAACCAGAAGCTGGCGTTGCGTCTGCTCAGCCAGATGGGCTACCAAGCCGACGTCGCCGTCAACGGCGTGCAGGCCGTCGAGCGCGTCAGTCAGCAAACCTACGACCTGGTGCTGATGGACGTGCAGATGCCCGAGATGGACGGCCTGGAAGCGTCGCGCCAGATAACGTCCAAGTGGAAAGCACACGAGCGCCCCCGCATCGTGGCCATGACGGCCAACGCGATGGCCGGCGACCGTGAAGCGTGTCTGGCCGCAGGCATGGACGACTACGTGACCAAACCCATTCGCGTCGACGCCCTCGTCGACGCCTTGAACCGCGTGCCAACACGCAAGGGACGTTGACGTGAACACCTCCCAGCCCCAACCCAAACGCAAGCCCGCCGCCGCTCCTGCTATCGAACGGCAAGGCCCGCGCGTCATCGCCGATCCCGCTGCCGCGCTGCACACGCACGTCGAACACGAGCGCTACACGCTGGTGCTGCGCAACCTGCGCGCGGGCGTCGGCGCAGCACTGCTGGGCACCTTGCTGTTCGCCTGGGCTTTGCAATCCAGCCGCGGGCATGCGCCGGTGCTGGGTTGGTTGCTGCTGGCGCTGCCGGTGCTCGGCACGCACCTGGGGCTGGCGGTGCTGGTGTTTCCGCGCTGGTTAGCGGCGTCGCGTTTTAACATCTTGTCGCGCACGCTCACGCTGTCGGCCCTGTTCCATGGCCTGGTGTGGGCAGCGGCGGCCCTGCTGTACTTCAACGACGACCCGGCGCGGCTGACCATCTTGCTGGTGATGGTGTTGGTCAACGTGACCACGGTCACGTCGGCCATGTCGATGCACCCGCCGACCTGCTGGGCGCTGACGGTGCCCTTGGCGCTGGCGTTTTCGGTGCCTGCCTTGATCAACGGCCGCGCCATGACCCTGGCCATGGCCATCACGGTGATGCTGGTCCTGGTCGTCATGCTGCTGCATTCCAGGCGCTACCACGCCGAATTGCTGAGCGCCATCCGCGCCCGCTTCGAGAACGAGCGCCTCTTCAATGAAGCCCAGCAGGCCCTGGCGCGGCAGACCGCCACGGCCGACATCCTGCGCGTCATCAGCCAGTCGCCATCGGACGTACAGCCGGTGTTCGACGCCATCGTGGCCAGCGCCATGCGTTTGATGGGAGCCGCCAGGGCGCACATGACGCGGCTGTCGGGCGACACCTTGACGCTGGCGGCGTACAGCCTGAGCGACCCGGCCAGCGAGGCGGGACTGCGGGCCCTCTATCCAATGCAAGTTGCCACCAGCAGGTCGGCAGAGGCCCTGGCGTCGGGCGACCCCATCCACGTTACCGACGGCGAAACCGACCCCGACGTGCCAGAGACCGTGCGCGCCACCATGCGCGCGCGTGGCGTGCGCAGTTTTGTGCTCGTGCCGATGCGCTCGCAAGGCGGGCCGCTGGGCACGCTGGTGGTCAACCGCGTGCAGCCCGGGGGCTTCAGCGAGCAGGAAATTGCGCTGCTGCGCAGCTTCGCCGACCAGGCCGTCATTGCCATCGAGAACACGCGGCTCTTCAACGAGACGCGAGAGGCGCTGGAGCGCCAGACGGCCACGGCCGAGATCCTGCGCGTCATCAGCCAGTCGCCCACCGACGCCACGCCGGTGTTCGACGCCGTCGCCGAGCGCGCGCGTGTGTTGTGCGGCGCCGAGGTCGGCTACACCACGCGTTTTGACGGCCAGCAGCTGCACCTGGTGGGCTACCACGGCACCTCGCCTGAAGCCGAAGTGGTGATGCGCGCATCGTTTCCGCGCACGCCCGACGCGGGCTCGGCCAACGGCCGCTGCGTCCTGGCGCGCGCGCCGGTGCAGATTGCCGATGTCGAGCAGGAGAGCGGCTACGCCCTTGGCGGCGCCGCCAAAGCGGCGAACTACCGCAGCCTGCTGGTGGTGCCCATCATGCAGGACGGACGGGCCATCGGCGCGCTCGGCGTGGGGCGCAAAGTGCCCGGCGCCTTCCCCGACAAGATGGTCTCGATGCTGACGACCTTCGCCGACCAGGCCGTCATCGCCATCGAGAACACGCGACTCTTCAACGAGACGCAAGAAGCGCTGGAGCGCCAGACCGCGACCGCCGAAATCTTGAAGGTGATTGCCAGCTCGCCGTCGGACGTGCAGCCCGTGTTCGACGCCATCGCGCGCAGCGCCTACCGCCTGATCGGCGGCTTCTCGACGGCGGTGGCCCGCGTCGTCGGCGACGAGCTGCATCTGGTGGCGCTGTCGAGCACCGACGAAGCCGGCAACGAGGCCTTGCGACACGCCTTCCCGATGCCCCTGGCGCACTCGAAGGCGGCACGCACCGGCAAGCCCGTGTCGGTGGCCGATACCGAAGCGCTGCCGGACTCGGCGGCGGCCCTGCGCGACGTGGCGCGCCAACGCGGCTTTCGCGCCATTCTGATCGTGCCCATGCTGCAAGACGGCGTGGCCACCGGCACCATCAGCGTCACACGCAAAGACGCCGGGGCGTTCAGCCTGCACCAGCTCGAATTGCTGCAGACCTTTGCCGACCAAGCCGTGATTGCCATCCAGAACGTGCGGCTCTTCAACGAGACGCAAGAAGCGCTGGAGCGCCAGACCGCGACCGCCGAGATCTTGAAAGTGATCGCCAGTTCACCGGCCGACGTGCAGCCGGTGTTCGACGCCATCGTGCATAGCGCGGCGCAGCTGTTTGGCCGCAAGACCGCCCTGCGCACCGTCGACGCCGACGGCCTGCGTCGACGTGCACGTAGCTACGACCTTAGCGCCGACGAATTCCACGGCCCCGAGGTGGTAGCACTCGACCGCAGCAGCATCGTTGGCCGCGCCGTGCTCGACGGCCGCGCCGCGCAAGTGGCGGACAACCGTGCGCCGCAGGCCGACGGCTTCTGGGCGTCACAGCCGCGCGAGCTGTCGTTCCGCTCGATCGCCTCGGCGCCACTGATGCAGGACGGTGTGGCGATAGGCGTGATCTCGATGTCCTCGCCGCAGCCCGGCGCCCTGTCCGACAAGCAGATGGCCTTGCTCGCGCTCTTCGCCGACCAGGCCGTCATCGCCATCCAGAACGTGCGCCTCTTCAACGACACCAAAGAAGCGCTGGAGCAGCAAACCGCCACCGCCGAAGTGTTGCAAGTCATCAGCAGCTCGGTGGCCGATACCGCACCGGTGTTCGACAAGATCCTGCAAAGCTGCCAGCACCTCTTTGCCATCGAACAGCTAGGCATCTTCCTGCGTGGTGACGACGACCTGGTACACGCTGCCGCCTGGCGCGGCGACGCACTGGGCGCCATTGCCGCCACCTTCCCCAAGCCGCTGGACCAGACCATCACTTCAAGCGTTATTGCCGACAAACGCGCCGTGCATGTGCCCGACGCCATGGCCATGGCTGACGCGCCGCCCACGGTGCGTGCCGTGGTCGAGCGCATCGGCAATTGCTCAGTGGTGTGGGTGCCGATGGTCTGGGAAGGCCGCGGCATCGGCAGCATCTGCGCGCTGCGCCAGCCGCCCAAGCCGTTCAGCGACAAAGAGCAGGCGCTGCTCACCACCTTCGGCAGCCAGGCGGTGATCGCGATCCAGAACGCGCGGCTCTTCAACGAGACCAAAGAGGCGCTGGAGCAGCAGACGGCCACGGCTGAAGTGCTGAAGGTCATCAGCCAGTCGGTGGCCGACCCCGCGCCGGTGTTCGAGCGCATTGTTCAGAGCTGCCGGCGCGTCTTCAACATCGAAGAAGCCGGTGTGGCGGTGATTGGCGACGACGACGTGGTGCGGCTGCAAGCGCACATCGGCTACACCCAGGAAAACCGCGACGCGGTGGCCTCGTACTACCCGGTGCCGGTGGCCAAGTCGATGCAGGGTTACGCCGTGCGCAAAGGGCAGGTGCTGAACTACACCGACGTGTTGGCCGACGAGTCGGCGCCGTGGGCACTGCGCGAGCTGGCGCGCAAGTTCGGCAACTACTCGGTGCTGGTGGCGCCGATGATGTGGCAGCACCGCGGCGTGGGCGCCATCCACGTCACACGCCGGCCCGCCACGGGTTTTGCGCCGGGCGAGATCAACCTGCTCAAGACTTTTGCCGACCAGGCCGCCATTGCCATCCAGAACTCGCGGCTGTTCAAAGAAGCGCAAGAAGCGCGTGCTGCTGCCGAAGGTGCGAACGAAGCCAAGAGCGCCTTCTTGGCGACCATGAGCCACGAGATCCGCACGCCGATGAACGCCGTCATCGGCATGAGCGGGCTGCTGCTCGACACACCGCTGAACGACGAGCAGCGCGACTTCGCATCAACCATTCGAGACTCGGGTGATTCGCTGCTGACGATCATCAACGACATCCTGGACTTCTCGAAGATCGAGGCCGGGCGCATGGACATCGAGCACCAGCCGTTTGACTTGCGCGACTGCGTGGAATCGGCGATGGACTTGATGGCGTCACGCGCGGCCGAGAAG
>JANOJR010000025.1:0-22414 GCA_031418855.1 Rubrivivax sp. | reverse complement strand
GGGCAGCGCCACGGCGTCTTTGCCGAAGCCTTCTTGGGTGACGAAGGACTCTGCGGCGTTAACCAGTTCTTCCAAGTTCTCGATGCGGTCCTGGCCTTCGCGGTCGCTGCGATAGAAGTCCAGCAAGCGGCTCTCGTGGAGCATGTGGTCGATGATTTCGCGCAGGGTGAGGCCGCGCGTTTTTTCGCGCATGGTGTCGATGAGCTGCACGAAGGCCACGAGGTTGCCGCCACCTTTGCCGGCCACCGCCGCGACACTTTGTGAGAGGCTGCGGCCCGAATTTCTGGCCGCGTCTTGCAACAACTCGATCGTGCGCGCGCCGATGCCGCGTGTGGGGAAATTCACCACGCGCAAGAAGCTCGTGTCGTCGCTCGGGTTCTCAATCAAGCGCAGGTAAGCCAGCGCATGTTTGACCTCGGCGCGCTCGAAGAAACGCAGGCCGCCATAGACGCGGTAAGGCACACCGGCATTGAAGAGCGCGCTCTCGATGACGCGGCTTTGCGCGTTGCTGCGGTACAGCAGCGCGATCTCTTTGCGCACCATCCCGGCGCGGTGCAAGGCCTGGGCTTCTTCCAGGAACCACTGCGCTTCGGCAAAGTCGCTGGTGGCTTCAAACACGCGCAGCGGCTCGCCCGCACCCGCGTCGGTGCGCAAGTTCTTCCCCAGACGTTGCGCGTTATGTGTGATCAGCGCGTTGGCAGCGTCGAGGATGTGGCCGCAACTGCGGTAGTTCTGCTCCAGCTTGATGTGATGCTGCACGCGGTACTCGCGCTCAAAGTCGGCCATGTTGCCCACCCGCGCGCCGCGGAAGGCGTAGATGCTTTGGTCGTCGTCGCCCACCGCGAACACGCCTTGCGCGCGGCCCGGTGCATCAGACGTACCCGCCCGGCCGGGTGGGGGAGCGAACATCTTCAACCACGCGTATTGCAGCCGGTTGGTGTCTTGAAATTCGTCGACCATCACGTGGCTGAAGCGCCCCTGGTAGTGCTCGCGCAGCGCGTCGTGGTCGCGCAGCAGCTCGTAGCTGCGCAGCATCAGCTCACTGAAGTCGACCACGCCTTCACGCTGGCATTGGTCTTCGTAGGCTTGGTACACCTGCACCAGCTTGGCACCATGCTGGTCTTGCACTTCCACGTCCTTGGGCCGTTTGCCGCTCTCCTTGTTGCCAGCAATGAACCAGGTCACCTGCTTGGGCACAAAGCGCTCTTCGTCAAGGTTCATGCCTTTGATGACACGTTTGACGGCCGAAAGCTGGTCGCTGCTGTCGAGAATCTGAAAGCCCTGCGGCAGGTTTGCTAACTTCCAATGGGCGCGCAAGAAGCGGTTGCACAGGCCGTGAAAGGTGCCTATCCACATGCCGCGCACTGCCACCGGCAGCATGGCCGACAGGCGCGTCAGCATCTCCTTCGCGGCCTTGTTGGTGAAGGTCACGGCGAGCACGCCGCCGGGCGACATCTGCCCGGTGTGCAAGAGCCAGGCGATGCGTGTCGTCAGTACGCGTGTTTTGCCCGAGCCGGCGCCCGCAAGAATCAGCGCGGGCACCGCCGGCAAGGTGACGGCGGCAAGCTGTTCGGGGTTGAGATGGGCCAGCAGCCGGGGGTCAACATGGTGGCCAACAGCAGGGCTGCGGGAGTCGTCGGCAAGGGTCATGCAGGCATTGTCAGGCCTTGCCCAAGAGCCTCAAGGCGAGGTCATGCAAGCGCCCGGCCGGGTCGGCCAGGCTGTGCAGCACGTTGAAGTGGTTGCTACCCGCAAGCGTCTCGCACACCGGCACCGTGGTCGGGCCCCAGGCGTCGCGGATCAAACGGTTGTGGCGCAGGAACTCTTCGCTCTCTTCCAGCCCCACGGTGGCGTAGAACTTTCCCTTGGGCCGCGCGAAGAAGGCCGGGCTGCAACGCTTGACGTTGGCCGGTGTGAGCCGCAAGTCAGCCTGCAAGAACGGCGTCAGGCGCACGGGCTCGAGGTCATACAAACCCGAGATGCCCATCGCGCTGTGCACCAGCTGTGCGGGCAAGTCCTCACCCAGCGTCTTCCAGCGGCAGCACAGCAGCATGGCCGCCAGGTGCGCGCCGGCCGAGTGGCCGACCACGACGATGCGCTGCGGATCACCGCCGTGCCGCGCGATGTTTCGATACGTCCACGCAAGTGCCGCGGCCATCTGCTGCGCGATGTGCTCGATGCTCACCGCCGGGCACAGCGCGTAGTTGGGCACCACCACCACCGCGCCGTCTTGCGCGAACGCGGGTGCCACGAAGCTGTGGTCGGCCTTGTCGAGCGCGCGCCAGTAGCCGCCGTGAATGAACACCAACACGGGAGCGTTGGCACTGGCGGCAGGGAAGATGTCGAGCGTCTCACCCAGCCCCGCGCCATAGGCCACGTCGAGCTCGCAGCGCGCCTGCGCACGCGCCAGCGCTGAGGCCTCGGCCCAGCCCGCCAGCACGCGCGCATGGTCGGCCACGCGGGCGCGGTTGTTGTATTGCAGGTTTAGCCAGGCAGGGTCGGTCAGGCGTCGCATCGGTGTCGCTTCCTCGGCGTTGGGGCAGGGGTTGGGGTAAATAAGCCGATGCTAAACTTGCTCGCGATGGGGGCGTAGCTCAGCTGGGAGAGCGTCGCGTTCGCAATGCGAAGGTCAGGAGTTCGATCCTCCTCGTCTCCACCAAATGAATTTCCCCGGGCGTCCCCGTCAACGCCACGAAACAAGAACCCCCTTGGGATCAACGCCCTGGGGGTTTTTTGTTGCGCAGTCGCCAGCAGGCCGAGTCAACCAGGACCGCGTCGGACGGACAGCGGCCGGCACGGCGGTCTGGCTCATCGTGCCTTGCGTCGACGTGCCCGCTCTGTTCTATGCATGCCGCCCGTCTTGAGCCAGGATGCGTTTGCACTTGCCGCTGCGGCCCATGGCCAGCGCAGGGGCCAACTGGGTGACGATGCGCAGTCTCACAGCACCTTGGGTGCGGGCGAAGTCGGCCAGCAGGCCCCGGCAGCGTTCGCGCACCGCCCGCGTCTGCGGCGTACCCGGGCCCAGCGCCAGGCTCCATTGGCCCGCGCCATGCTGGCGCAACTGGAAGTCGAACACCCCGGCCCCTTCTTCCAGAAGCGTCGTCAAGGCCAGGGGCAAGAAGGTCACCGGCGCTCCATGACGGTCGCGCTCGATGAGGGCGTCGTCGCAGCGCCCCTGCACCTGCACGGTCGGCAAGGCCGACCCGCAGGGGCAGGGATGCGGGTCGTAGACGATGCGGTCGCCGATGTCGAAGCGGATGAGGGGCTGCACGTGGTTGGCCAGGTTGGTCAAGAGCGTCGTGTGTGACACCTGCCCCGCAGGCACCGGGCGGTGCCGTTCATCCACAGCTTCCAGGATCACCCAGTCGGCGTTGACATGCAGCCGCTGGTGCGCGCACTCCCAGGCGATGGGCAGAAACTCGGAGGCGCCGTAGCTGTTTCTCAAGGTGCAGCCGAAGGCCTTCTCGATATGCAGACGCATGGCGGCGCTCAGCGTCTCGCCGCCGGTCCAGACTTCCTGCACGGGCGCACGCAAGCGCCCGCAGCGGGCTTCGTCGGCCAGCATGCCGGCAGCGGTGGGATAACTGGCAACGATCGTGGGGGCGTAGGCGTTGAGCTGCTCCACCAAGGCGGCGATGGGCTGAAGGATCGAAAACGACTGCAAGCGCCGGCCGGCCCCAGGACTTGCAGCGACCAGCCGCTGCAACGAGACCTGGTTGGCGAAGTGCCCGCCGGTCGCGCCGACGAAGGCAAGACGCTCGCCCAGGTACAGCGGGTCCAGCCAGCGGGCCAACGAGCGCGGTGAGCTGCGGCGCAGCGCCTCCAGCGCGTCGTACACCGCCATCGCCCGCTCGTCCTGCACGAACACACCTGGCTGACCCGTGCTGCCAGAGCTCTCCCACACGACATAGCGACCCAGATAAAGCTCGGCGATGCGCCGTGGGTCGGCGCACAGGGTTCGCAGGCCGTTCGCAGTCAGCCCGGGGTCGGCCTCGAAGTCGGCGAAGTGCTGCATCAACCCCGTTTTGCCCGTGGCCGGCAACATGCAGAGCGTGACGTGGTCGAGATCCCGGCCAAGCAGCAGCTCCCGGTAGTGACGCGTCGCCCTCGCCGCCTTGAGCAACGCGCGCAAGCGCTGATCCTGCAAGCCGGCGATGGCGGCGGCGCTGGCGTGCGTGGCCGTCATCACCTCAAACGCCACGCCAGCGGCAGTGAACCAGGTGCTGGAAGTGGCAGGCAACATCACCACCCCAAGGCAGCGCGTTCAGCGCCAAAGCGCAGCGTCGTCTGGGAACGTGCGGCACACATACTCACCGGGCGCCAGGCCCAGCACCGCTTGCGGCGGCAGCGGCCGCGCTGGCCGCCGTGGCGACGAACGCGCCGCAAGCCAGCCGTGCCACGTCGGCCACCATGAACCGCTGCGCTGCGGCGCCTGGCGTGTCCACAAGCCCGGTTCGACCCAGGGCGCATCGGCCGGTCTTGTGTCAACGCGGAAGCTGCGTCCCGCGTGCCCCGGTTCCGAAACGATGCCCGCGTTGTGGCCACCGCGGGTCAGCACGAAGGTGATCTCGGCGTCACACAGATGGTGCAGCTTGTAAACCGAACGCCACGGCGAGACATGGTCACGTTCGGTGCCGACCATGAACACCGGCAGCCGGATATCGGCCAGCGACACCGCCAAGCCCAGGGCGACGTAGCTGCTGTTGGCCAGGGCGTTGTTGAGGTACAGGGTCGTCAGGTATTCACGATGCATGCGCGCGGGCATGCGCGTGGTGTCGGCATTCCAGGCCATCAGGTCGTTGGGCTGTTCGCGTTCACCCAGCAAGTACTCGCGCATGCGGCGTGTCCACACCAAATCGCGCGAATGCAGAAACTGGAACGTGTCCGCCATCTGGCGGCCCGTGAGATAGCCCGGGCCCCGGGTCACGTCGTCCAGGAAGTGGACCTGGCTCTCATCGATGAACAGGCCCAGTTCACCGGGCTCGGAGAAGTCGGTCTGCGCCGCCAGCAGCGTGATCGACTTCAAGGGCGGCAAGGCCGCCATGTCCGCAACCCCGGCACTGCGCCCCAGCGCGGCGGCCGCAATCGCCAGCAGCGTGCCGCCCAGGCAGTAACCCACGGCGTGCACCGCGTGCCGCTTGCGACCACCACCGCCACCGCCACCGCCGAGTGTGGCGATCACGCGCAGCGCCTCGAAGACACCCAACCGAAGGTAGTCGTCCATCGTCAGATCGCGGTCGTCGGCGTCGGGGTTGCGCCACGAGATCATGTAGACGGTGTGCCCTTGCTCGACGAGGTATCGCACCATGGAGTTGTGCGGCGAGAGGTCGAGGATGTAGTACTTCATGATCCACGACGGCACGATCAGCAGCGGCTCGGGGTGCACGCGCTCGGTCTGCGCGTCGTAGCGGATGAGTTCGATCAGCCGATTTCGCAGCACCACCTTGCCCGGCGTCAACGCCACGTCGCGGCCGACCTCGAAGCGCGGCACGGCGCTGTCCGCTGCCTGCTCTGCTGTCTGCTCTGGCGTGCCAGCCACATCGTGCAGCCAGTTCAGCGCGCCCTGCGCGAGGTGCACGCCGCGTGACTCGATGGCGTCCTGCAGTACCACCGGGTTGGTGAACAAGCTATTCGTCGGCGCCATGATGCCCAGCCATTGGCGGGCATAGAACTGCGTTATCGCGGCGTGGTGCGCTGTCATGCCAGGCACGCTGGCGGCCTCGCGCCAGAAGGCCTCGCTGCCCCGAAAGCCGGCACGCAGCAGGTTGAAGGGCCAAGTCGTCCAGGCCTCGTGACGAAAGCGTGGGTCATCGTCAGCGGCGTCGGGCGGCTTGCTGTCTCCCGGCTGGCTGCGCCAGGGTTCAGCCGCCAGTTGCGCTGCCAAGGCCGCCAACTCAAGCTGTCGCCCGGGCGACAAGATCAAGTGCCAGGCCCAATCGGCCAGCGCCAGCGACTGCGACACCGGCGACAGACCACCCGTCAGGCGCGACAGTTGTGTGTGCCACAAACGGTCCAGGCGCTGAGTCGCCGCCTCTTCTGCGGCCGGCGCTGCGGCTTCGGTCCACGCCTCGTTCAACGCTGGCGCCACGGGCGCCTTGCGCACGCTGCGCAGCCTAGGCGGTTTCGGCACGCTCGACAACGGTCGCGGCAATGGGGTTGCAGGCATGACGCTCACAGGGTCGGGGTAGACCGTCGCATGCTCGCGCTGATCGCCCCTGAGCCGATTGATCCTACGCAAAGCCGCTGCGGCATGCGAGTCCCGCGCTGTGGCTGGATCGTACGAACGCGACGCCCCTCTGAGCCACGTCAATGTCGACGTGCTGGCAGTTGCCTAGAGTCGCCACATGCTTTGCCGCCACCCACTCCAACGCAGCGTGTTTGCGCTCATCCTCGCCGTGATGACGGGTGCCGCGCTGGCCGTCACCAGCGGCGTCACAGCACAGGGCCGAGCGCATGTCTCGGGCGGTGTCAGCGCCGAAGAGTTGGTGGCTTTGCACGAGCGCCGCGAGCAGTTCAGCCTGTGGCTGGTGACGGCCGCGAAGCGCTCGGGCGCGCACCTGGCAGATGTGCAGGTGCGCATCCTCGACAGCGAAAGCCGCGTCGTCTTTGACGCCAAGCTCGACGGGCCCTGGCTCTTCATCGACCTGGCCAGCGGCCGCTACAGCGTTGAAGCCTTGTTCACCGGCCAAACGCGGCGCGCGCAGACGACGATCCACGCTGGTGACCACCACCAGCTGTTCTTTTACTTCGATGTGGCCGACGAAGTCGGGCCCGATCAGCCCGCCGTCTTCCCACGCAACCCTTACGGCAAGTGAAGGAACAAAGACATGACTTCCAAGCTCACCCCACGCTGTCGCGCGCTGTGCCTGGTGGCTGCGGCGGCACTCCTGGCCCCGGGCTGTGCCGGCCCGGGCTCGCAAGAGCAGGCCGGCATGGTCATCGGCGGTGTGCTCGGCGGCGCGCTGGGCTCGCAGGTCGGCCATGGCAGTGGTCGCACGGCGGCCACCGTCATCGGCGCCATCGCGGGCATGGCCATCGGCGGCAACGTTGGCCGCTCGATGGACGATAACGACCGCCTGAAAACCGCACACGCGATGGAGAGCGTGCGCAGCGGCGTGCCGACCACATGGCGCAACCCCGACAGCGGCCACGACTACCGGGTCACGCCCACACGCACGTACCAGACGGCGCAGGGGCCGTGCCGCGAGTACACGGTGGAAGGGCTTGTAGGGGGCCGACGCGAGAACCTCGTTGGCAATGCCTGCCGCCAAGCTGACGGCAGCTGGAGGGTGATGCCATGACGATGGCGCTACAGATCAACTTTCGCGAGCTCGCGCCGCTGCCTTCGCTGGAGCCCGAGATCCGCCGCCGCGCCGCCAAATTCGAGCAGTGGGCGGCGAACATCCAAAGCTGCAACGTCACGGTGGACAGCACGTCTAACGCCCATCGTACGGGCCATGCCTACCGCGTGCGCATCGAAGTGCACGTGCCAGGCCAGGTGCTGGTGGCCGGCATGCATCACGCCGACACGGAGGTCTACGCTGCGCTGGGCGAATCCTTCGCAGCGATGGACCGGCAGCTTGAGGACTACGTGCGTCGCCGCCGTGGGCAGGTCAAGCATCACGCCCCTGCGGACCCTGCCGCCGACAGCGACGAACCCTGAGCGGCGACGCAGCGACGGCCGCGCTGCGCTGCGCCGCAAGGGGTTCTCGTGACGCCGCTCTTTGCCAACCGCGCCGCCGCTGGCAGCCTGAATACGCGGTGGCGGCGCTGGTCGAAGGCGAGCCGCCAGACATCGTGCTCAACGACGAGGCGGTGTCGCTAGAAGGCGTGAGCCGCGCCTACATCGAGGCCGAGGCCGAGGCGAAGTGCGAAGTGCGAAGTGCGGGAAATCGCCCGCCTGAGAGCATCCCAGGCCCCAATCGGCGCCCGGCGTTCGCGGAAAAACGATGCGCCTGCGTTGCTCCCTCCCCCTGGCAGGGGGAGGGTTGGGGAGGGGGTCGAATGCAGGCGTGGCGCGGTCAGCATTCAACCCCCATCCCAGCCTTCCCCCTTGAAGGGGGAAGGAGCAATGCAAATGCCCTCGAACCATTTTGTTTCTCATGAGAAGTCTGCGAGAAGTCGGAGCCCCCAATGTGAAAGCCCGCCACCCCTTGCGAGATGGCGGGCCCTGGCGAAGACCCCTGATCCGCCATTTCAGGCAGACGCAGTCTGAGGACGTCTTCATCCCTGGCGGTGCACTGGGCACCGTCACTTTCCCCAACAAGTGGGGAACCCCACCTTCGTCAGCAAGCGTCTGGTTGAACCCTTCCACCACCGACGAGCCCACTCTACGCGGTGGCAGCCGCGCAGCATTGCGCCAGATCAAGCACGCTGCATCGAGCCGTATGCGTGCTGCGCTTGACGCCCGTCAACGAGTGCGCTGCCATCTGCGTGGCCAATGGCGGGTATGGACTTCAAGGACTACTACCAGGCGCTCGGCGTCGAACGCACAGCCAGCGACGACGACATCAAGAAGGCCTTTCGACGCCTGGCGCGCAAGCACCACCCGGACCTGAACAAGGCGCCCGAGGCGGCGGCGCGCATGCAAGAGCTCAACGAAGCGCACGAGGTCTTGCGTGACCCCGAAAAGCGCGCCGCCTACGACCGTGTGGGCCAGGGCGCGCGCGCCGGCCAGCCCTTCCAGCCGCCACCGGGTTGGGACGGTGGCTTCGAGTTCAGCGGCGCGCCCGGCGGCTTTGACGGCGTCGGCGCGCACAGTGACTTCTTCGAAGCACTCTTCGGCGCCGCGCGGCGCGGCGGCGGCGCGCGGCAGCACAGCCAGCGTGGCCAGGACCATCACGCCAAGATCGTGGTGCCACTGGAAGACGCCTTTCATGGCGCCACGCGCGGGCTGACGCTGCACAGCCCCGAGATGGACGCGCGTGGCCGTGTCGCGCTGCGCGAACGCACGCTGCAGGTGGTGATCCCCAAAGGCATACGCGCGGGGCAGCAGATCCGCCTGGCGGGCCAGGGCTCGCCCGGTATCGAAGGCGGAAGTGGCGGCGCCCATGGCGACCTCTACCTCGAAGTCGAGTTCGCGCCGCACCCACGCTGGCGTGTCGACGGCCGCGACCTCTACACCACGCTGCCCGTGGCGCCATGGGAAGCCGCGCTGGGGGCTTCGGTGCCCGTGCCCCTTCTCTCCGGTACGGTCGAGATGAACGTGCCGCCAGGATCACAAAGCGGGCGCAGGCTGCGCTTGCGTGGGCGCGGCATTCCAGCGGCGCAGGCCACGGGTACTGCGGGCGACGCCTACGTCGTGCTCGAGGTCGTCTTGCCGGCGGCCGACAGCGAACGTGCACGCGCGCTCTACCGCCAGATGGCCAGCGAGATGGCCTTCGATCCACGCGCGCCGCACGGAGCCGCCGCATGAACCAGCTTGCCATCCTCCTGGGCGTGTGCATCGACGACGAGCAGGCGCTGGGCATCGACGACTTTGCTGCCGCCTGCCGCAGCGAGGTCGCCTTCATTCACGAGTTGATGGACGAGGGCCTGCTGGCACCCGTGGCAGCGCAGCCGCCCTGGCGCTTCAGCGGCGAGGCGCTGGCGCGCGTGCGCCGCATCCGCCGCCTGCAACGCGACTTTGAAGCCCCGCTGGCCAGCGTGGCGGTGATGCTCGAATTGCTGGACCAGATCGATGAACTGCGCGCGCGCCTGCGCCGCGTTGGCTTGGCTTGATGCCGCGCAAGAAGGCTTTCGCGCTGGCCGCTTCAATGGCGACATCCGGCGTGACCAACGGGTCAAGCTTGATCACTTCCTGAAAGCCACACCATGGACCTCGCGACCCAAACCCACCTGAAGCCCCTGCGCGAATGGCTGCTGTACCGCCGCAGTGAACTTGAAGCCGAAGTGCATGCTGCTGAACTGGCGCGGCGTGAGCCGCACGCGGGTGCCGAGCACGAAGTCAGCGACCAGAAAGACGCTGCGGCCGACGAGCAGCAGGGCGAAGTGGCGCAGGCGCAGGAGCAGCGCGACCTTGACGAGCTGGCCCAGGTGCAAGCGGCGCTAACGCGCTTAGACCACGGCAGCTACGGCGACTGCGCCGACTGCGGCGACGCCATCTCGCTGGCGCGTTTGACGGCACAACCTGCGGCCACGCGCTGCGCGCCGTGCCAGACGGCGCATGAACACAGCGCGTCGGTCCACCACGGGCGTCACCCTTCGGCGTAGGCCTCGCGGTAGCGCCCGGCGCAGCGGCACGCCGCAGTCGCCTTGGCCGAGGCCGCGGCTCCCAGCGACCAGGTTTTGCCGCACACTTGGCGCGGCAGGCCCGGCGTCCATCTTGAATTGAGTGACCGTGCAAGCATTGCACGGCACCGTCGTGCATGCCGGCTTGTCGATGTCCGCCGTGAAGGGAGCACGATGAAAAACAATGGCTTCGACTCAGTCGGAATGCGCCGCCGGTGGCTTGCGGCTGGCGCGGCAGTACCCGCACTGGCATGGATGGGCGCCTTCCGCGCGCAGGCGAATCCGCCGGTGGTGATCGGTTGGCTAGGCGCCGCCACTCGTGACGCAGACCGGAATCAGCTCAATGCCTTCAACGAAGGCATGGCTGCGCTGGGCTGGAAGATGGGGGCGCAGTATGTGCTTGAAGCACGGCATGCCGACGGCTACCCAGAGCGTTTGCCGGCGCTAGCACTTGAGCTGGCCGCCAAGAAACCCGCCGTCATCGTGGCAACGCTTACCCCACCCGCAAAAGCTGCGGCTGCGGCCGCGCCGACGACACCTGTCGTGATGGCCAACGGTGACCCCATGTCGTCGGGCTTGGTGGCCAGCCTTGCACGGCCGGGTGGCCTCGTGACGGGGGTTAGCAACGTCACGCGCGAAACGAGTCTGAAGGCGATCGAATTGCTTGCGGAGGTGCTGCCCAGGCTCAAACGCGTCGGGTTTCTCGCCGACTCCAAGATTCCCCGCTACGTTGACATCGTGAGCAATGCGCGTCGCGTGGCCGAGCGCTTTCGCCTCGAAGCCGTCATCGTCGATATCGCGGCGCCGCAGGACATCGAGCCGGCGATAGCGCGGTTGGCGAAGGCCAAAATTCAGACATTGGTGATCCTGCCTTCCACGTGGTTCTCTAGTCACCTATCGAACATCATCCAGCTCGCGATGGCGCAACGCTGGCCGGTCGTCGGAAATTTGTCCGCGATCCCAAGCCAAGGCGGCCTGTTCACGTTTGGCGCCGATACCCTGGCGCTCGCCAGGCGTTCGGCCCATTACGTGGACCGCATTCTCAAAGGCGCCAAGCCCGGTGAGCTGCCCATCGAACAGCCGACCACCTTTCGGTTCGCCATCAACATGAAAACCGCCAAGACGCTGGGCATCACGATTCCGCCATCGGTGTTGATTCGCGCCACCGAGGTGATCGAATGAACCCGCGTCGCAGGTGCTTGGCCGCTGACGCAGCGGGCGCCCTCGGGGCCATGCTGCGACGCCTGAACGCTGCCAGCAAACCGCAAGACATGAACCTGCCGGGCTGGGGGCTGCACCCGCTGAAAGGCGGGCTACGCGGACATGGGTCTGTGTGGGTCAGCGGCCATTGGCGTTTGACATTTCGCTTCATCGGTGTGGACGCCGAACTCGTCGACTACCAGGACTACCACTGAAGGAAAGCATCATGCCCCGCATGTTCGACCCACCGCATCCCGGCCTCACGCTGCGCGACGATGTGCTGCCAGCACTCGGCCTCAAGGTCACCGAGGCTGCTGAGCAACTGGGTGTGTCGCGTGTGGCGCTTTCCCGCGTGCTCAACGGTCGGGCAGCGATCTCCCCGGAGATGGCCTTGCGCGTGGAGGCATGGTTGGGCGTTGAACGCGGCGGCGATGCCCGTGTGTGGCTGGCGGAGCAGACCGCCTTTGACATGTGGCACGCGCAGAAACGAATGAAGGCCGACAAAGTGAAGGTGAAGCCCGCGCCAGCCGCCGCGTGAGTGGGTGTGAACGAAATGCGCCCGGCCAACTTGCCACGTACCGCCCCGGGGAACAGCATGAAGAACCATGACACCCGCTTGGCCGATACCCGCCGCACATGGCTTGCGGCTGGCGTGGCCCTACCCGCACTTGCATCGTTGGGCACCTTGCTCGCGCAGGTGAAACCGCCGGTGGTGATCGGGTGGCTGGACGCCAGCGGTCGAGGCCCGCATGCGCTGAAGGCGTTCAACGAAGGCATGGCTGCGCTGGGCTGGAAGCTCGGCGTGCAGTACGTGCTTGAAGAACGTTATGCGGACGGGCGGGTCGAGCGTTTGCCGGCGCTGGCACTTGAGCTCGCGGCCAAGAAACCCGTCGTCATCGTGGCCATGCCCTCCGCATCCGTGCGCGCCGCGGCCCGCGCCGCGCCAACGACACCGGTGGTGCGGGCGGGCGGTGATTCGCCGCTGACGGGCTTGGTAGAGAGCCTTGCGCGGCCGGGCGGCATGGTCACCGGCGTGAGCAGCGTCTCGGACGACGTGAGCTTGAAGGTCATCGAGCTGCTGGTCGAGGCCATGCCAAAGCTGCGGCGCATCGGGTTCCTGGCCGACTCGACATCGACCGGACGCGATGCCAACGTCAGCAACGCTCGCCTCGCGGCGGAGCGCTTTCGCTTCGAAGCGGTCATCGTCGACATGGCCAAGCCAGAGGACATCGAGCCGGCTTTTGCGCGCTTGGTGGGTGCCAAGGTGCAGGCGCTGGTGATCTTGCCCGCGACGTGGTTCAGCGCGCAGGCGCCGAAGATCAGGCAGCTTGCGCTGGCACAACACTGGCCGGTGGTCGGTGGTGGGGCTGGGATGTCGAGGCAAGGCGGACTACTCAGCTACGGCCCCGATGGCTTGGCGTTGATCCGCCGCTCGGCCTACTACGTGGACCGCATCCTCAAAGGCGCCAAGCCCGGTGACTTGCCCATCGAACAGCCGACCACCTTCGAGTTCGTCCTCAACATGAAAACCGCCAAGCTGCTCGGCATCACCATCCCGCCGTCGATTCGGCTGCGTGCTACCGAGGTGATCGAATGAACACACGCCGCGCGTGGCTCGCAGCCGGTGCCGCCCTACCCGCACTTTCATCGTTAGGCGCCTTGCGCGCGCAGACGAATCCGCCGGTGGTGATTGGCTGGCTGGACACTGCCAGTCCCGAGACAGGCCTCGCAGCGCTGAATGCGTTCAAGGAAGGCATGGCTGCGCTGGGCTGGAAGATGGGCTCGCAATATCTGCTTGAAGAGCGATTTGCGGACGGGCGTGTGGAGCGCTTGCCGGCGCTGGCACAAGAGGTCGCTGCAAAGAAACCCGCAGTCATCGTGGCACAGCCCTCCTCATCAGCAAGAGCTGTGGCCGCGGCCGCGCCGACGACGCCCATCGTTCTGGCAGGCGGGGACCCCTTGGCGTCGGGCCTGGTGACCAGCCTGGCCCGGCCGGGCGGCATGATCACAGGGCTCAGCACCGTCTCAGTCGACTTGAATCAGAAGGTGGTCGAATTGCTGGTGGAGTCGCTGCCGAAGCTGCAGCGCGTGGGGTTTCTGGCGGACCCGACGATCCGCGCTCACGACGCCAACGTGATCAACATTCGTCGCGCGGCCGGGCGCTTTCGCTTCGAAGCCGTTATCGCCGAAATGGCCCGGCCGGAGGACATCGAGCCGGCGATGGCGCGATTGACAAAGGCCAAAGTGCAGGCGCTGGTGATCTTGTCGGCCTCCTGGTTCCGCGCGCACGCGCCGAAAATCCAGCAACTTGCGTTGGCGCAACGCTGGCCCGTTGTTGGCACCATCTCCACGACCCCAAGACATGGCGGTCTGTTCAGCTATGGTCCCGATCGCGTAGCGCTGTTCCGCCGCTCGGCCTACTACGTCGACCGCATCCTCAAAGGCGCCAAGCCTGGTGACCTGCCCATCGAACAGCCGACCACCTTCGAGTTCATCCTCAACATGAAAACCGCCAGGCTGCTCGGCATCACCATCCCGCCGTCGATGCGGCTTCGTGCCACCGAGGTGATCGAATGAACCCGCGCCGCAGATACTTGGCCGCAGGCGCGGCCCTACCCGCACTTGCATCGTTAGGCACCCTGCGTGCGCAAGTGAATCCGCCGGTGCTGATCGGCTGGCTAAGCGCCAACAGCCGCGATGGCAGCCGAGCTGCGTTCATCGAAGGCATGTCGGCGCTGGGCTGGAAGTTGGGCGCCGAATACGTGCTTGAAGAACGCTGGGCGGATGGGCACGCCGATCGTCTGCCAGCGCTGGCGCAAGAGCTCGCGGCGAAGAAGCCCGCCCTCGTCGTGGCCCTTCCCTCCTCGTCGGCAAGAGCCGCAGCGGCGGCCATGCCGGCCACAGCCATCGTGCTGGCCAACGGTGGGCCCTTATCGACCGACCTGGTGCAGAGCCTGGCTCGGCCTGGCGGCATGGTCACGGGGCTCAGCAACGTCATCAACGAATTGACGCAGAAGGTGGTCGAATTGCTGGTGGAGTCGTTGCCGAAGCTGCAGCGCATCGGCTTTCTGGCCGATCCAACGGGCCGCAATTACGACGCCAGCGTGGCCGACGCTCGTCGCGCAGCCGAGCGCACCCGTGTCCAAGCCGTGGTCGCCGACATGGCGCGGCCGCAGGACATCGAGCCGGTGATGGCGCGATTGGCCAAGGACAAAGTGCAGGCGCTCGTGATGCTGCCTTCGGCGTGGTTCTACTCCCACCAACCGAAGATCGTGGGTCTTGCACTGGCGCAGCGCTGGCCCGTTGTCGGCACCGACCCCGCGACCCCGAGACTGGGCGGCCTGTTCAGCTATGGTCCCGATCGCAATGCGCTGATCCGGCGTTCGGCCTATTACGTGGACCGCATCCTCAAAGGCGCCAAGCCCGGTGACCTGCCCATCGAGCAGCCGACCACCTTCGAGATGGTGCTCAACATGAAAACCGCCAAGACACTGGGCATCGCGATCCCGCCATCGGTGCGGCTTCGTGCCACCGAGGTGATCGAATGAATACCCGACGCAGATGCTTGGCGGCCGGCGCGGCCCTACCCGCACTTGCAGCGTTAGGCGCCCTGCACGCGCAGGCGGCTCCGCCGGTGGTGATTGCTTGGCTAGGCATCGCCAGTCGTGAAGCGGACCGGGGTCAGATGAATGCCTTCAACGAAGGCATGGCCGCGCTGGGCTGGAAGCTGGGCGAACAGTACGCGCTTGAGGCACGGCATGCCGACGCCTACGCAGAGCGTTTGCCGGCGCTAGCACTTGAGCTCGCCGCCAAGAAACCCGCCCTCATCGTGGCGACGCTTTCCATATCAACAAGAGCTGCGGCCGCAGCCGCGCCGACGACCCCTGTCGTCCAGCTCAACGGGGATCCCTTGGCCACGGGTTTGGCGACGAGCCTGGCAAGGCCGGGTGGCCTCGTGACGGGCGTTAGCAACGTCTCGGCCGAGACGGGTCTGAAGGTGATCGAATTGCTGGTGGAGTCGCGGCCTTTGCTCAAGCGCGTGGGGTTTCTCGCCGACGCGACCTCGCGCTCACGCGACGCCACCGTGAGCGACGCTCGCCGCGTGGCCGAGCGCTTTCGTCTCGAAACGGTCGTCGCCGATATGACCAAGCCCGAGGACATTGAGCCGGCGATAGCGCGATTGGCGGGTGCCAAGGTGCAGGCGCTGGTGCTCCTGCCTTCGGCATGGTTCTCGACCCACCAATCGACCATCGTCCAACTCGCGATGGCGCAACGCTGGCCGGTCGTCGGCAATGTGTCCTCGCTGGCACGGTATGGCGGGCTGTTCACGTTTGGCGCCGACACCATGGCGCTGGCCCGGCGCTCGGCCTATTACGTGGACCGCATCCTCAAAGGCGCCAAGCCTGGCGATCTGCCCATCGAACAGCCCACCACCTTCCGCTTGGTGCTCAACCTGAAAACCGCCAAGACGCTGGGCATCACGTTTCCTTCATCGATGTTGCTTCGTGCGACCGAGGTGATCGAATGAACACACGCCGCAGATGGCTGGCAGCTGGCGCGGCGTTGCCCGCGCTGGCCTGGACGGGCGCCTTGCGCGCGCAGGCCAATCCGCCGGTGTTGATCGGGTGGCTAAGCGCCACCAGTCGTGATGGAGGCCTCGCTCGGTTGAATGCGTTCAACGAAGGCATGGCTGCACTGGGCTGGAAGCTTGGCGCCCAGTATTTGCTAGAAGAACGGCATGCGGACGGACATGTGGATCGCCTGCAAGGGCTGGCGCAAGAGCTCGCGGCAAAGAAGCCTGTAGTCATCGTGGCAATGCCCTCCTCATCCGCAAGAGCCGCGGCCATGGCCGCGCCGACAACACCGATCGTTCTGGCCAACGGTGATCCGGTGTCGTCGGGTTTGGTGACGAGCCTTGCGCGGCCGGGCGGCATGATCACAGGGCTGAGCAACGTCACGGCCGATCTGAATCAGAAGGTGCTCGAATTGCTGGTGGAGTCGCTGCCGAAACTGCAGCGCGTCGGGTTTCTGGCCGACTCGACGATTGCCGTTCACGGCGCCAACGTCATGAATGTTCGTCGCGCGGCCGAGCGATTTCGCGTCGAGGCCGTCATCGTCGATATGGCCAGGCCAGAGGACATCGAGCCGGCAATCGCACGCTTGGCGAAGGCCAAAGTGCAGGCGCTCGTGATCTTGTCCTCGGGGTGGGTCTACTCGCGCCAGCTGAAAATCATGGAGCTTGCGCTGGCGCAACGCTGGCCGGTTGTCAGTTCAATATCTGATACCCCGAGACTTGGCGGTCTGTTCAGCTATGGCCCGGATCGCACGGCACTCACCCGGCGCGCGGCGACCTACGTCGATCGCATCCTCAAAGGCGCCAAGGCCGGTGAGCTGCCCATCGAGCAACCGACCATCTTCGAACTGGTGCTCAACCTGAAAACCGCCAAGGCGCTGGGCATCACGTTCCCGCCGTCGATGCGGCTGCGTGCCACCGAGGTGATCGAATGAACACACGTCGCAGATGGCTCGCGGCCGGCGCGGCCGTACCCGCACTTGCATCGTTAGGCACCCTGCGTGCGCAAGTGAGTCCGCCAGTGGTGATTGGCTGGCTGTCCAACGCCACCCGTGACGGGCGCGGCTTGATCAACGCCTTCACCGAAGGTATGGCCGCGCTGGGTTGGAAGCTTGGCGCGCAGTACGTGCTTGAAGAACGGCATGCCGACGGACAGGTCGAGCGTTTGCCGGCGCTGGCACTTGAGCTTGCGGCCATGAAGCCCGCCGTCATCGTGGCCTGGCCCTCTGCCGCAGCGGGTGCGGCGAACAAGGCGGCACCGAAGACACCGGTGGTCTTGGTCAACGGAGACCCCCTGGTGACGGGCCTGGTCACGAGCCTTGCACGGCCGGGCGGCATGATCACCGGCACGAGCAACATGTCGGCCGAGACGACTCAGAAGGTCATTGAATTGCTGATCGAGTCGCTGCCCAAGTTGCAGCGTCTCGGGTTGCTCGCCGACGCGACGGCGGCGTCCAGGGGCGTTTACTTGACGCCGTTTCGTCGCATGGCCGAGCGCCTCCGCGTCGAAGCTGTGATTGCCGAGATGGCGGCTCCGCAAGACATCGAGCCGGCTTTTGTGCGCTTGGCCAAGGCCAAAGTGCAGGCCGTGGTGGTCTTGCCTTCGGCTTGGTTCAACGCCCGCCTCCAGACCATCGTCAGCTCTGCACTGGCGCAACGCTTGCCGGTCGTTGGCGTCGCGCCCGCTATCGCCGTGCGAGGTGGACTGTTCAGCTATGGGCCCGATGGCTACGCGCTCGCTCGGCGCGGGGCCCATCACGTCGACCGTATTCTCAAAGGCGCCAAGCCGGGTGAACTGGCCATTGAACAACCGACCATCTTCGAGTTCACCCTCAACATGAAGACCGCCAAGACGCTGGGCATCACCTTCCCGCCGTCGATCTTGGTTCGCGCGACAAAGGTGATCGAATGAATACACGGCGCAGATGGCTGGCAGCTGGCGCTGCAGTTCCCGCGCTGGCTTGGACGGGCGCCTTGCGCGCGCAGGCCAATGTGCCGGTGGTGATCGGCTGGCTGAGCACCGGCACTCAGGAAGCGGGTGAGAACTGGCGCAAGACCTTCAGCGAAAGCATGGCGGCGCTGGGCTGGAAGCTTGGCGCGCAGTACGTGTTTGAAGCACGCTCTGCCGACGGGCGCGTGGAGCTCTTGTCGGCACTGGCGCAAGAGATATCGGCCAAGAAGCCGGCCGTCATCGTGACCATGCCCTCATCGTCAGCCAGAGCTGCCATGGCGGCCGCGCCGACAACACCCGTGGTGCTGGCGCTCGGCGACCCGTTGGCGACGGGCTTGGTGACCAGCCTGGCACGGCCTGGCGGCATGCTCACGGGGCTGAGCAATGTCTCGACCGATACAGGCCAGAAGGCGATTGAATTGCTGGTGGAGGCGCTGCCCAAACTACGGCGCGTCGGGTTTCTGGCCGATTCGACGAGTGCCAATCACGGCACCAATGTGACCGGTGCGCGTCGCGCAGCCGAGCGCCTTCGAATCGAAGCGGTCATCGTCGATATCGCCAAGCCAGAGGACATCGGACCTGCGACAGCGCGGCTGGCGAAAGCCAAAGTGCAGGCGCTGGTGGTCTTGCCTTCCTCATGGTTCCAGGCCCACATGCCCAAGATCATCCAGCCTGCGCTGGCACAACGCTGGCCCGTGGCTGGCAACCTCGACCGGATCCCAAGACAAGGTGGCCTGTTCAGCTTTGGCGCCGACGAGCGAGCGCTGATACAGCGCTCGGCCTACTACGTCGACCGCATTCTCAAAGGCGCCAAGCCCGGCGAGCTGCCCATCGAACAGCCGACCACGTTCAAGCTGATCCTGAACATGAAAACCGCCAAGACGCTGGGCATCACGATGCCGCCGTCGATGTTGGTGCGGGCGACTGAGGTGATCGAATGAACCCACGCCGCAGATGGCTCGCGGCCGGCGCGGCCGTACCCGCACTTGCAGCGTTAGGCGCCTTGCGCGCGCAGACCAGTCCGCCGGTGCTGATCGGGTGGCTGAGCCTCAACAGTCGCGATACCCGCCGCGGCGGGGTGAATGCATTCAACGAAGGCATGGCTGCGCTGGGCTGGAAGCTGGGTGCGCAGTACGTGCTTGAAGAACGGCATGCAGACGGGCGTGTGGATCGCCTGCCAGCGCTGGCGCAAGAGCTCGCGGCCAAGAAACCCCTCGTCATCGTGGCAGAGCCGGGTACATCGGCAAGAGCGATGGCCGCCGCCGCGCCGACGACGCCCATCGTTCTGGCGAATGGGGACCCGTTGTCGCAGGGTTTGGTGACGAGTCTGGCGCGCCCTGGCGGCATGATCACCGGGCTCAGCAACGTCACCTCCGAGATGAATGACAAGGTGCTCGAATTGCTGCTGGAGGTGCAGCCCAAACTGCAACGCGTTGGGTTTCTGGCCGACTCGACGTCGCCCAGTCACGGCGTGCAAGTGGCCCGTGTCCGTCACGCGGCAGAGCGCTTTCGAGTCCAAGCTAACATCGTCGACCTGGCTAGACCGGAGGACATCGAGCCGGCTTTTGTGCGCTTGGCGAAGGACAAGACGCAAGCGCTGGTGATCTTGGCGGGCGCGTGGTTCTACCCCCTCTACCCGACGATCCTGAGTCTCGCTGCGGTGCAACGCTGGCCCGTCGTCAGCACGGTCGGCGGTGGCACGAGGCAAGGCGGGCTCTTCAGCTATGGCCCCGATCGCGACGCGATCATCCGGCGCTCGGCCACCTACGTGGACCGCATCCTCAAAGGTGCCAAGCCTGGTGATCTGCCGATCGAGCAGCCGACCGCCTTCGACTTCATCGTCAACATGAAAACCGCCAAGACGCTGGGCATCGTGATTCCGCCATCGGTGCGGGTGCGTGCCACCGAGGTCATCGAGTGAGCCCGCAGCGCAGCGTCGCAGGCCCATTCACAAACTTGCAGGCAGTCGAAGCATCAGGGTCAAGGGGTGCGTCGTTGAAGACTCAAACCCGTAGCGCTCGTAGAACTTCTTGGCGCGCTCGTGCAAGGCGTGAACCAGCAAGGCCCGCACGCCGGCGTTGCTCGCGACACTGACGGCGCGCTTGACAGCGTCTTGCAGCAGCGCCGCGCCGAGTTGTTGTCCCTGGGCGCCGCGATCGACCGCCAGCCGAGCGAGCACCAAGACCGGCACCGGGTCGGGCATGTTGCGCCGAACCTTGCTTGTGGCCGACTGGTGCGACACCGCGCCAGCGGCCAGAGCGTAGTAAGCCCGCACCCGAGCGCCGTCGTCGACAACCACGAAGGTGCGACTCGCGCCGCTGGACTGATTAGCCAAGGCCCGGCGTTTGAGCCATTCATCCAGCGAGGGCTCGCCGCACTCGAAGTCGTCGAGGTGAAACGCGGCCGTCAAGGGCTGCGGTGAAGCGAGAACCAAGCTCAGCCCTTGGCCGTCTTGCGCGACCAGGGTGGGCGCACCGCCATGAGGCGCGCTAGCCCTGGGTTGGAGGCAGGAGGTGCGTCGAGCAGCTTGACGAACTGGCGGAACTTCGCGGCGTCGAGCTTGAAGAAGACCTGGTCGAGCAGCACCGCCTGCGCCTTGTCGCAGGCAGCCTCGAGCATGAAGTCCGAGCGGTTCTTGCCCAGCAGCTGCGCCGCCTGGTCGATGACGTCGCGCTGCTCGGGGCGCGCACGAAGGTTGATGGCGGCATCACGCATGATTTGAAGTCCAGTGGCTACACAACAGCTACACGGATGCTAGGTTGGCGTGTAGCTGTTGTCAATACGTGCCGACCTACGCGCCGACCTACGTGTCAGAAGCAAGGGTGTTGCCCGAGAAGTGACCAGCACGCTGGGCCGTCGCGGCAGACACGGTAGGCGCACCGACTGCGCAGCGCCACAGCGTGAGCACAGGTCTCGGAGGCGCCCCGCCGGCCACCGAACCAGCCGGGGTGGGGGTGGCCGGCGTAGCGCATAAGCATTCCCTAAGCGGAGCCGGCCACCCCCATCGCGGCTGCGACGACAGCGCTGGCCCGAAGCCGTCGCAGCAGCGGCTCCCACGCGCTGGCCGGGGCGCCCAAGGCCGGCATGGTGAACACGCCTTCCGCTTCGTCAGCCTGCAAGGGCTGCGCCGACTGCAGTTGCGCGGCCAGCACCTGGGCATCGGCCTCGGAGGCGTCGCCACCACGTAGCGAACGCAGGGCACGCAGGCGCACGCGCTCGGCCAGCGTGGTGGCGTCGGCCACGCAGTCCAGCACCAACAGCGGTGCGCCGCAGGCGGCGACTATCCGCCTGGCGTCGTCACGCTGCGCGCGCTGCAAGTAGGTCGCGTCGAGGATGACAGGCCAGCCGCTTTCGATCACAGCGCAGCCGGCATCTAACAGTCGAGCGTAGGTGGCATCCGACATCGCCTCGCTGTAGATGCCGCCGCCCACAGGCGAGTGGCTGGAGGCCAACGCGCCAAGACCCGCCAAGCGCTTGCGCTCGACATCGGCGCGCACGCGGATGGCGCCGCAGACCTCCAGCAAGCCCTGGCTCAGCGTCGTCTTGCCGCTGCCGGAAAAACCATGCGTGATCATGCACACGGCGCCACCGGCCGCGCTGAACTGGCGCGCCAAGGCGAGGTAGCGCAGCGCTGCCGCACGTTCATGCTCGGCGTGCTCGTCCGACGACTGCTCATGCAACAACTGCGCCGCACGCATCAAGGCCACCTTGGCACGCACCAGCGCGCGGTAGATCAGGTAGTAGCGCAGCAGGCGCACGCCTTCGTAGTCACCGCAGGCTTGCAGGTACCCGTTCACCAGCCGGTGTGCCAGGGCAGGCAGGCCATGCGCGTGCAGGTCCATGGCCATGAAGGCGAGCTCGCTGACGGTGTCGAGCCAGCGAAAGTCGTCGTTGAACTCGATGCCGTCAAACACGGTGCAGCGGCCGTCCACCAAGGCGACGTTGCCCAGGTGCAGGTCGCCATGGCCTTCACGCACGCGGCCCGCTTGCAGGCGCTGCGCCATCAGCGGTGCCAGGCGCGGATAGGCCACAGCCTCCCAGCGGGCGAGTTGTCGTAGCGTGCCCAGGGCGTCGGCGTCAATGTCGGCAGCGGCCAACTCGTGCAGCGTCTCCAGCATGGGCGCGCGCACCTGCTGTGGTGTGCCGAAGCGCCCGTGGGCGTCGGCGACAGTGGCAGCTGCGTGAAAGGCCGCCAGCACCGCCACCAGCGCGTCGATGTGCGTGGATTCCAGCGCACCGCGCGCCGCCAGGCGGTCCCACAAGCCGGCTTGCGCGAAGGCGCGCATCTTCACCGCGACGTCAAGCACCGGGCCGGGGCCGTCAAGCTCGGGCGCTTCGGGCGTGCCGGTGATGTTGACGACGCCGAGGTAGAGCTCGGGCGCCAGGCGTCGATTCAACCGCAGCTCTTCCATGCAGGCGTGGCGCCGCCGCGCGAGTGTGGACTGGTCGAGGAAGGCGTT
>JANOJR010000024.1:0-1693 GCA_031418855.1 Rubrivivax sp. | reverse complement strand
CGGGCACAGCCGTGCCGACCGTCCGTCCACCTGCGAAGCCAGCCGACGACGCGAGCGCGTGGATGGGCGACAGCGGCTTCACCAGTTCCCGCGCCCTGGCTGACCTGATCAAGCCGAAAGCACCGGTGCCGAAGAAGCGGCACGGCTGAAGGCATGGCCACTGGCGTACGCACTGTCACCCGCACCGGCGCACGCGAGATCGCGGTCTATGCCGACTGGGACGGGCTACCTGCTCCGCTTCGACTTGGCTTGTTGCGGGCTCGGCGTGGGGCTGGGCGCGAAGTATTCGAGTTCGAGTTCGACAGGCAGGCACTCGATGACCGCGCATGCGCCAACCTGCAGCTCGACCTGAGGCTGGGTCTCTACGCAGGCCCTCAGCACCCGCAGCAGGGCAGTGGAACCTTCGGCGTCTTCACTGACGCCAGCCCTGATCGTTGGGGCAGGCTGCTTATGCGGCGCCGCTTGGAGCGCGAACAAAGGGCTGGCATCACCGCCAAGGCCGTTCGCCTTGTCGAGTCGGACTATCTGCTTGGCGTGCACGACGCCTTCCGTGTCGGTGCGCTGAGGTTCCGCCTCGATGATGCCGGTGACTTTCTGGACCACCAGCACCACTTTGCCGCGCCGCCATTCGTTCAACTGCGCGAACTCGAGGCCGCCAGCCTGGCGCTCGAGCGCGACGAGGACAACACCGCTGCGCAGGGCGATGACTGGCTGCGCATGCTGATCGCGCCGGGCGGATCGCTGGGTGGCGCGCGCCCCAAGGCCAGCGTCGTTGACCCCGACGGCCACCTCTGGATCGCCAAGTTTCCCAGCGTGCGCGACGAGCATGACGTGGGTGCCTGGGAAATGGTGGTGCACACGCTGGCGCGTGGCTGCGGGCTGCAAGTGCCCGAGAGTCTGGCGCGCCGGTTCGCCAACCCGCACCACACTTTTCTCGTGAAGCGGTTTGATCGCACGGATGCCGGGCGGCGGCTGCATTTTGCGTCGGCGATGACACTCACCGGACACCAGGACGGCGACGATGCTTCAACGGGCGCGAGCTACCTCGAGATCGCGCGTGTCCTGGTCGACCACGGCGCGCAGACCGGCGCCGACCTTCGGCAACTGTGGTCTCGGATCGTGTTCAACCTGATGGTTTCCAACGCGGACGACCACCTGCGAAATCATGGCTTCATCCTGGTGCCCGGCAAGGGGTGGCGACTGTCACCCGCCTTCGACATGAATCCGGTCCCGAACGCCCATGGACTGAAACTGAACATCAGCCAGGCCGACAACGCCATGGACCTTGATCTCGCGCGCGCTGTGGCACCGTACTTCCGCGTCTCCGCTCGCGATGCCGACGCAATCATCGGCGGTTGCATGACGGTCGTGCGTCAATGGCGAACGATCGCGGCACACCTTGGGGTGCCGACCCGCGAGCAAGACGCCATGGCCGCGGCCTTTCGGACGGCGTCAGCGTAGTTGGGGCATGCAGCCACGCACCTGAAGCCGACACCGCCTAAGACCCGGCTCGCGACGAACCGCGGCGCGACGTGACGACCCGCGCCAACAGGCTGAGATGGCGCCAGCCGAAATGCCCAGCTGCCGAGCGCAGGTAGTCGGCCCACGGGAAGGCTTGCCCGGACATGTAGGTCAAATAGGCCCTGTCGAAGCGCGACTTGGCCAGCTCGCGACGAACCCGCGCGCGACGAGC
>JANOJR010000023.1:0-5523 GCA_031418855.1 Rubrivivax sp. | reverse complement strand
TCGCGCCCCGTCTTTGGCTGGGTCGCGCTGCGGGGGCCGTTGGCCTGTATCTGCTTGCCCCGCGTGTTGCTGGCGGGGTGGTTGGCCCAATTGGGGTCGGGGGTGGGTTGGGCGACTTGTTGGGGGGTGGGTGGGCTTTCGACCCCCTCCCCAACCCTCCCCCTGCCAGGGGGAGGGGGTGTATGCGTCGGGTTCATCAGCGGTCCGTGAACTTGGGTGCGCGCTTGGCGAAGAAGGCCAACACGCCTTCGGGGAAGTCGTGGCCGCGGCCGAGTTCGCGTTGGGTGTTGGCCTCGGAGGTCAGGGCCTCGCTGAATTCCATCGTCGTCGCGGCGTCAAGCGTGCGCCGGGTATCGGCCAGGGCTTTGGGCGACATCGCCGCGAGCTTGGCGGCCAGCGCCAGTGCGGTGTCCATCAAGGCCGCGTCGTCCACGTATTGCCAGATTAGGCCCAGGCGCTCAGCCTCCTCAGCCGGCATCTTGTCGCCCGTCATGGCGTAGCCCATGGCCTTGGCGCGGCCGATGAGGCGCGGCAAGAGCCAGGTGCCGCCGCAGTCCGGCACCAGGCCGATCTTGCTGAAGGCCTGGATGAAGCTGGCGCTGCGCGCGGCGATGACCATGTCGCAGCACAGCGCGAAGTTGGCTCCTGCGCCTGCGGCCACGCCGTTCACCGCTGCCAGCACCGGGATGGGCATGCTTCGAATGCGGGTTGCCAGCGGGCGGTAGAGCCGCTCGATGACCGCGCCAACGTCGGGCGCACTGCCATCGCTGCCCATGCCGTCGCTCAAGTCCTGGCCGGCGCAAAACCCGCGGCCGGCGCCGGTGATGAGCACGGCGCGAACTTCGGCGTCGTTGGCGGCCGCGTCAAGTGCCGGCAGCAAGAGCGCGTGCATCGCTGCCGTGAAGCTGTTCAGCGACGCCGGGCGGTTCAAGGTGATGACGCAGACAGTGCCCACGCTGTGCGTCAGGATGGGCGGGCTTTCAGTGGTGGCCGACATGGCGATTCCTTGGTGCTAACGAGTTATGGCAGCGGCTTGGAAAAACGCTCTTCCAGGTAACCCAGCAGCGTGCGCACCGCTTGCGCTTCGCCACCCACCGGCCGCCCCGGGCGCGCGCTGGTGTTGGCCGCCATGATGTCAAAGTGCAGCCAGTCAAGGTCGGCCGGCACAAAGTCTTCGAGGAAGATCGCCGCGTTGATGGCGCCACCGTGCGAGCCCTGGCCGGTGTTGACGATGTCGGCAATGCTGCTCTCGATGCCGGCGTGATAGTCGCGCCACAGCGGCATGTGCCACAGCGGGTCATGGATGCGCAGGCTGCGGTCGACGAGTGCGCGCGCGGTGGCCATGTCGCGGCAAAAAAGTGCCGGCAGTTGCGCGCCCAGA
Organism: Rubrivivax sp.; assembly: GCA_031418855.1. Taxonomy (GTDB): domain Bacteria; phylum Pseudomonadota; class Gammaproteobacteria; order Burkholderiales; family Burkholderiaceae_C; genus Rubrivivax. The sequence continues at coordinate 4,142 of JANOJR010000023.1, read as the reverse complement.
GCCACGCGCGCCGCGCCCGTGAGTGTCGCCATATCGATCATCAATTCAGGCTTGCCTTCGGCGCCGTAAGCCATGGCGTCGCACAAGATGACGCGGCCTTCGGCGTCGGTGTTGCCGATCTCGATGTGCAGGCCTTTGCGTGTTTTGATGACGTCGCCCGGGCGGTAGGCGTTGCCGGCGATGGCGTTCTCCACCGCCGGAATGAGCACCTGCAAGCGCACGGGCAGGTCCAGCGCCATGATGAGCTGGGCCAGCGCCAACACGTTGGCCGCACCACCCATGTCTTTCTTCATCTGGCGCATGCCTTCGGCGCTCTTGATGTCCAGGCCGCCACTGTCAAAACACACGCCTTTGCCCACCAGCACGAGCTTGCGGTCTTTGGGGCGGCCCCAGTTGAATTCGATCAAGCGCGGCGCGCGCGTGGCGGCGCGGCCCACGGCGTGCACCGACGGGAAACCGGCCTTGAGCAAGTCGTCACCCACGATCTGGCGGAACTTGGCGCCATGCGCTTGCGCCACCATCTTGGCGGCCTCGGCCAGCTCGGCCGGGCCCATGTGTTCGGCGGGGGTGTTGATGAGGTCACGCGCCGAATTGATGGCCTCGGCCACCAGCTGGCCACGGCGTGACGTCGTGCTGGCGGCGAGCTGCAAGGTGGCGGTGGCGCGTGTGCGCGGCTTGTAGAGGTCAAAGGCATAACTGCCGAGTGACCATGACAGCGCGGCGGCTTCGTCGTCCCCCGCCAAGCCTGCGTCGCCCAGGCGGTAAGTGCCCACCGGTAGAGCGTTAGGCAACGCACCCAGTGCATACGGGTGCGCCGCGTCAAACACGCCGGCCCACACCGCCGCCAGCCGGCCTTTGTCGTCGGGCAGCAGCGCGTGGGTGTCGGGCGCACCGCTGAACCCGACCGTGGCCAGCCACTGGCGTGCGGCGGGGGGCAGCTTGGCCGCGTGGCGGGTGAAGCTGGCGCGGTCCACCAACTGGATGGGCGTGACGCTGGCGGCGGGTTTTTGTAGGAGCAGGGTCATGGTGGCGGGCTCGGTGTCTGGACTTGGAGGCGGGGCATGAAGGCGGTGCGTGGATCAGGCCGTGGCCGGCGCAGCCACCGCAGCAGACGCTGGATGGCGCGCGATATGCCAGTCCATCAGCAAGCGCATGTTGCCCATGGAGATCCAGTGCGCATGGATCAGCCCCATCGCGCCGGTCTTGTGCAGCTCCAGTGCTTGCGCGTCACTCAGCGCGCTGATGCGCTCTTGCTCGATCGTCAAGAAGCCGTCCACGCTGTGCGTGCGGCCGTCGGCAAAGTTGGCGTCGATGCGCATGTCGCGCAGCAGGTCCAGCTCCACGAGCTTGCGGCACAGCAGCTGCGTGCGCTGCACCTCGACTTCAAAGGCTTCGAGCTGCTTTTGCACGCCCTCAAGCAACTCACTGGGCTTGCCCTCGGCGTTGAAGAGCGCCTGGCCCTGGCTGGTGGAGACACCCGACCAGCCGGCGTCAAAGCAGATGGCAAAACGCTCATCGTCAATGCGCCCGGTGCAGAAGGGGTAGGCACGCAAGATCGCCGGCATGTAGCGGCCGCGCCAGGCGGTGTTCTCAACGAAAAGGTTCTCGGTCTGCGTCACACCCAGGATGGCGATCGGCGCCACCATGGTCTTGCCTTGGTCGTCCTTGCCGGTGTTGACGAAGACGATGGGGAACTCACGGCAGGCGTCGCCAAACTCTGTGGCGGCGAGAAAGGTTGAATTGATGCCGGCAGTGGGCGACCAGTCGGTCACCGGCACTTGCAGCTTCGTGCTGCGGTGGACATTGCTGTCGATCGACACCGCCTGGCGGTGCAAGTTTTGATTGATCATGGTTTTTCTCCTAGGGGGGTGGTGCGTTGGACCAGCACCTTGTCGACACGTTTGCCGTCGAGATCGACGACTTCAAAGCGCCAGCCCTCCCACTCTACGTGGTCGGTCGTGCGTGGCAGCCGGCCCAGCAAGAGCATGATCATGCCGGCCAGCGTGTTGTAGCGCCCGCGGTCTTCCTCGGGCAGCTCTTTCAGTTCAAGTCGATCCTTCAGTTCCGGCACCGGGATCAGCCCGTCGAGCAGCCAACTGCCGTCGTCGCGCTCGACGGCCCAGGCGTCTTCGTCGGCGGGGTTGCCAAGCTCACCGGTGATGGCTTCGAGGACGTCACGCTCGGCGATCACGCCTTGCACCGCCCCGTACTCGTCCACCACAAACACCAACTCGGCGCGCGTTTGGCGAAAGTGCTCCAGCAGCTCCATGCCCGACAGCGTTTCGGGCACGAACACGGGTGGCTTCAGGTGTTCTTGCAGCAGCAGCTTCTCGCCGCGAGCCAGCGGTGCCAGCAAGCTGCCGACATTGAGCACGCCGATGACGTTGTCGAGGCCACCGCTGCACACGGGGTAGCGCGTGCGGCCGCCGGCGGCGATGTCTTGCAGCAGCTTGTCATGCGGCGCGTCGACGTCTAGCCATTCGATTTCAGCACGCGGGATCATCATCGAACCGATCTGGCGGTCGTCCAGGCGAAAGACATTGCGCACCATCTGGTGCTCTTGCTCCTCGATGACACCGGCGTCCAGCCCTTCTTCAAGGCTGGCGGCGATCTCTTCTTCGGTCACCGAGCGCGAGGGCCCGCCGCGTATGCCCATCAGGTGCAGCACGGCGTTGGTGCACACCGTCAGCAGCAGCACCAGCGGCCGCGCGGCCAGCGAGATGGCATTCATCGGCCGCGCCACCATGCGCGCCACGGTCTCGGGGTACATCTGGCCCAGGCGCTTGGGCACGAGCTCGCCGAAGATGATGGTCAGCACGGTGATGAGCATCACCACCAGCGCGGTGGCGCTGATCGAAGCCGCGCGCTCAGCAACCTGGAAGGTGGCCACCAGCCACGTGGCCAGCGGCTCGGCAAACGCCGCCTCGCCCACGATGCCGTTCAAGACGCCGATGGAGGTGATGCCGATCTGCACCGTGGAGAGAAACTTGGTCGGGTTCTCGTGCAGGTCCATCGCCGCCTGCGCGCCCGACTCACCCGCCTCCAGCATCACCTGCAGCCGCGCTTTGCGGCTGGCGGTGAGCGCCATTTCGGACATCGCGAAGAGGCCGTTCAGAACGATCAAGAAAACGAGCAGCGTGACGTCCATGCGCGCCGCCCGTGAGCGTGGCTCGGACGGAAAGAAAAGGGGACCGAGCGTAGCAGAATCAGGCCATGGTCTATCTGATGGGAGACGTGCAGGGCTGCGATGCTGCACTGGGCGCCTTGCTCGACGACATCGCGTTTTCGCCCTCGCGCGACCACCTGGTGGTGCTGGGTGACCTCGTCAACCGCGGCCCGGCCTCACTCGCCGTGTTGCAGCGCTTGCTCGCGCTGGGCAACGCCGCCACCTGCCTGCTCGGCAACCACGACCTGCATTTGCTGGCCGTCGCCTACGGTGTGCGCGCGGCCCACCGCAGCGACACGCTCGGCGAGATCCTGGCGTCACCCCAGCGTGCGATGTGGCTTGAGTGGCTGCGCGCGCGGCCGCTGGCTTGCCGTGTGGAGGGTTGGCTGTGCGTGCACGCCGGCGTCTTGCCGCAGTGGGATGGCGCGATGACTTTGGCGCTGGCGGCCGAGGTTCAATCGCTGCTAACGAGCCAGGCACTGGGCGACTTTTTGCCGCAGATGTATGGCAACGAGCCCCGGCAGTGGAGCGATGCGTTGACCGGTGCCGATCGAGCCCGGCTGATCATCAACGCGCTCACGCGGCTGCGCTTTTGCACGCTTGAGGGCAGCGTGGACTTCAAGTCCAAGGGCGCGCTCGACTCCGCCCTGCCCGGCCACCACGCCTGGTTTGACGTGCCGGGACGGCGAAGCCAGGGCGAGGCCATTGCGTTCGGGCACTGGAGCACGCTGGGCCTCGTCAACCGCCCGCAGTTGCTTGGACTTGACACCGGATGCGCTTGGGGTGATGCCTTGACGGCCGTGCGTGTGGATGGCGGCCGGCGTGAGTTGTTCCAGGTCGCTTGCGCCCAGTCACCGATGCCCGGCCCCTAGAATCCCCACCTCAAGGAAGCGTGGCCGAGCGGTTTAAGGCACCGGTCTTGAAAACCGGCGAGGGTTTAAATCCTCCGTGAGTTCGAATCTCACCGCTTCCGCCA
>JANOJR010000022.1:0-5706 GCA_031418855.1 Rubrivivax sp. | reverse complement strand
CGGCGAACTCGTGGGCGTGAGCGCTGCGGCCCAGCAGCTGCTGGGCAAACATGCCTCGGGCCTGGACCAGCTCGACGCCGCGCTGCTGGCCGTGCTGGTGCGTGCGCCCAACGCCGGCGAGGCCGAGGTCACGCGCCGCGCTTGCGAGCTGATGCGTTCGCGGCAGCTCGACTGCCAAGGCCTTGCCAGCCATGTCGCGCAAGCCCTGCTGCGCCGGCCCACGCCCGCCAGCGCGCACCAAGGGGCGAAAAATGACGCACCACACTTTGCACGTTATTGGCTCGCCGCTGGTGGTGGCACACGCACCACGCTGGACGCCGGCTTGCAGCGCCTGGCCACGGCGGCGCTGCGCCAGCAACTCGCCGAGCTGCGCGGCCGCGAGGTCGAAGACGGCGCCGTGGTCGTGCTCGACAACGCCAGCGGTGAGGTGCGTGCGTGGGTTGGCGCGGCGGGCGCGGCGGAGCTCGACGCCGTGCTGGCACGGCGCCAGCCGGGCTCGACGCTCAAGCCCTTCATCTACGCCGAGGCCTTGCAGCGCCGCCTCATCACGCCGGACAGCCTGTTGCGTGACGAGCCCTTGCAGCTGAGCAGCGGCCACGACGCCTACCAGCCGCAAAACTTCGACCACCAATGGCGCGGCTGGGTCAGTGCGCGCGAGGCCTTGGCGTCCAGCTTGAACGTGCCGGCCGTGCGCGTCGCTGCGATGTTAGGTGCCGATACCCTCTTCGACACCCTCAACCGCGCCGGGCTGCGCCTGCGCGAAAGTGCGGGCTTTCACGGCCATGCGCTGGCGCTGGGCAGCGCCGAAGTCACGCTGTTGGACCTGGCGAATGCTTACCGTGCACTGGCCAATGGCGGGCAATGGCGGCCGGTCAAGCTGGTGGCGCCGGCGGGGCCATCGCACAAGCTGTTCGACGCCGAGGTCGCGCAGGCCATCACGGCCATGCTCAGCGACAGTAGCGCGCGCGCCAGCAGCTTTGGCTTCGACAGCCCGCTGGTGACACGCCACGCTGCCGCCGTGAAGACCGGCACGAGCAAGGACATGCGCGACAACTGGTGCGTGGGCAGCACGGGCGCGCTGACCGTCGCCGTGTGGGTCGGCAACACGAGCGGCGCGCCCATGCATGGCGTGAGCGGCGTGCTTGGCGCGGCGCCGGTGTGGCGGCAGATCGTGCACAGCCTGCCTGCCGCGCCGATGCGCGCCGCGGCCATGCCGGTTGCACGATGGCCGCTCCAAAAGGCGAGCACCGAGGCCTACGCCATTGGCCCTTTGCGCGACGGCAGCGTGCTCGCACTCGACCCCGATATCCCCATCACCGCGCAGCGCCTGCGCCTGCACGGCCCCGCCGGGCGTTGGACGGACAACGGTGTCAGTTTGGGACAGGGCACGCGCGTGTGGTGGGCCTTGACGCCGGGGCGCCATCAACTCGAAGTGCGCGACGCCCAGCAGCGACTGCTCGACACCATCAGCGTGGAGGTGCGCCCCGGTATGGCGCCACGACGAGCGCCTACGCGGCCGCGCGGTTGAACAGGCGTTCGATGGCGGCGTCGATGACCAGGCCGCACAGGCTGTAGAGCAGCGAGCCGATCAAGGCCGCGCCAAAGCCGGTGACGTTGAAGCCGGCCAGTAGAGAAGCCGCAGCCCAGAACATCAGCGCGTTGATGACGAACAGAAACAGGCCCAGCGTCACCACCGTCACCGGCAGCGTCAACAGCACCAGCACCGGCCGCACGAGCGTATTGAGCAGCCCCAGCACAAAGGCCGCGATCAGCGCCGAGGGGAAGCTCGTGACCGAGACGTCGGGGTAGACGGCGGTCACCAGCAGCAGCGCCGCCGCCAACAACTACCAACGCGCGAGGATCTTCATGGCTGCCAAGCATAGCCCTGCCCACCTGCGCAACGCCACGCCTGGTGTTGCGTAGCGCCCGCACTGCGGCCACCTAGGAGAAACATCCCCGCAAAAGCGCTTCTCATAGGAGGACGCCAGCGGTACCATCGGCCCGCCCCGGTGGGGTAGCTGCCAAAAGCAAGGTCTAGTGAGCAGAAAACACCGAGGTCCAAACCTACAGAACTGATGGAGAAAACGATGGCAACTGCAAAGAAAGCACCCGCGAAAAAAGCTCCCGCCAAGAAGGCGGCAGCGCCGGCAGCGAAGAAGGCTGCGCCGGTTAAGAAGGCGGCTCCGGCCAAGAAGGCCGCGAAGCCAGTCACAAAGGCTGCGGTTAAGAAGCGCGCGCCCAATGCGGCGTTTATGAAAGCGATGACGCCCAGTGCCGCGCTGGCAGCGATCATTGGCGACAAGGCCATTCCGCGTACGGAAGTGACCAAGAAGATCTGGGAATACATCAAGAAGAACAATCTTCAAGATAAAGCCAAGAGAACAATGATCAACGCCGACGCGAAGCTCAAGGAAATCTTCAAGAAGGCTCAAGTTTCGATGTTCGAGATGACAAAGCTCATCAGCGGCCACCTCAAGTAATTGACGTAGTCGCTGGGTCCGTCGTGGTGAAAGCTACGGCGGACCTTTGCGTTTCAAGGGCACTCATTTCGCCTGCGTCGGAGTAATCTAAAGGCGTTACCTGGGAGCCGCAACGCTAGGGCGCAACGTGTCGAGACTTCTTCAATATTTGTCCAGCGCGCTAGCCCGAGGCGGCGAACAACGGGAGCTGCTGCACCTAAAAACGCGACTTGCAGTGCATCTTGCGCGCAAGGGCGAAGTGCAGACGGCTACTGAGACGATCGCCGACATACGAAAGACGGGCGCCGCTGGCTTGTTCGCCGACGCCACGGCACGAGCCAATTTGGCGGAGGGTGTTGCCCTCTTTTGTTCGGGACGTTCCGACCTAGCTGGCGACAAGCTTCGGCGTGCAGTTGCGCTGGGTGATGCAGCTGCGCAGGCTCAGGTGTCCAGATGGGCTCGTTCCTGGCTTGCCCACCTTGAGTTGGATAACGGCCACGTCGGCGCCGTTGCACCCTACGCAAGGGACTTACTTGCAACCACGCCCGAAAGTGAGCACTGGGTGCTCTCGCGGGTAGGTTCAACTGTCGCGTCTGGACTGCACCTCGGCGACAGGTTCGACTTGGCGCGACCGTGGTTTGAGTTTGCGCGGCAGCACGCAGTCGCTGAGGGCGACGATTTGACGATTGACGCAAATCTGTACAACGTAGCGGCCCTTCGAATTCACAATCTTCGATTGTCGGAAATTTCCTCTGCCATCGACTCTGCTGAGACTCAACGAGCGGAGATGGAGCTGCGATCAAGTTTTAATTACGATGCGGCCAAATCACCTAAATCATTTAGATGGGCCATCCCACTAATTGAATTGCAGTTGAGTCTACTTCTTGATCGAAACGAATTCGTAGCCGAAAGATTGCCGAAATGGCTAGAAGCGTTCCGCGAAATTGCGCCACCACGTCATGTCGTGCTTGCCCTCGCCGATCATGCTTACGCTCTAACAACCCAGCGGGAGAGCAGGCGCGCCTTCGATACGCTTGCTGAGGCCATCCGAAGCGTCACAGCAGATATGGCAGTCGATGAGCTTGCGCTGCTCAAATATCGCGAATCCCAAGTCTCACGCGCTCTCGGCGACGATTCCCGCGCTGCATCGAGTCTAAAAGAGGCCGTTGTCTCATTAGAAGCGCATCGGCGAGATCAGTTGCGTTTCGTTGAAGCTCTATCTGGTATTTCTCCGCGCTGACGAGGACTCTTTAGGCTTGGTCACGCTTTTCGATTCACGTGTTGCAAAGAACCTGTTCGTAGATGTCAATGATTCATCCACCCCTCATCTCCCTAACCATGGGCTCCTCCAGCGACTGGGACACCCTGCGCCACGCTGCCGAGGTGCTGACGCACTTCAATATCGCACACGAATCGCTGGTGCTTTCGGCGCATCGCATGCCCGACGACATGTTCGCTTTCGCGCAGGCGGCGCAAGGGCGTGGCATTCGGGCGATCATTGCCGGGGCGGGTGGGGCGGCGCATCTGCCGGGCATGTTGGCGGCGAAGACCACCGTGCCGGTGCTTGGCGTGCCCGTGGCTAGCAAGCATCTGAGTGGCCTGGATTCCCTTTACTCCATCGTGCAAATGCCCAAGGGCATTCCAGTGGCCACCTTCGCCATCGGCGCGGCGGGTGCCGCCAACGCGGCGCTGTTTGCGGTGGCCATGCTGGCTGCGGGCGACGCCGACTTGCACGCGCGCTTGTTGGCCTGGCGCGCGGCGCAGACCGCCGCGGCGCGGGCCATGACGCAGGATCTGAAACCTTGAGTGCCGTGAATGACGCCAGCGCCGCCCCCGCCCCCAGCACTCGGGCGCTAACACTCGGCGTGATGGGCGGCGGCCAGCTCGGGCGCATGTTCGTGCACGCCGCGCAAACGCTGGGCTTTCGCACGGCCGTGCTCGACCCCGACGCGCAAAGCCCGGCCGGGCTGGTTTCGCATGTGCACCTGCAGGCGCCCTATCTCGACGCGGCGGCCTTGAACGAGCTGGCCGCGACGTGCCTGGCCGTGACCACCGAATTCGAGAACGTGCCGGCCGACGCGCTCGAGTCCCTGGCCCAGCAGGTGAGCGTGGCACCCGGCGCGGCGGCCGTGCGCATTTGCCAGGACCGCGCACGCGAAAAGGCGTTCTTCACAAGCATGGCCGTGCCTTGCGCGCCCTACGCGGTCGTCACGTCGGCCGCAGACCTGCAAGGGTTCGACGCCGAACGCTTCCCGGCCATCCTGAAGACCTCGCAGCTGGGCTACGACGGCAAGGGCCAGCTCGTCGTGGTTGACGCCGCCGCCTTGCCGGCGGCCTGGGCCGCGCTGTCGCAGGCGCCGTGTCTGTTGGAGAAGAAGCTGGCGTTGGCGCATGAGATCAGCGTCATCGTCGCGCGCGGCCGTGACGGCACGATGGTGCAGCTGCCCGTGCAGCAAAACCTGCACCGCGCCGGCATCCTGGCGCTGACGCAGGTGCCCGCACCTGATGTTCTGCCCGCCACCACCACTGAAGCCGTAGCCTGTGCGCGCAAGCTTGCCGAGGGCATGGGCTACGTCGGCGTGCTGTGCGTCGAATTTTTCGTGCTCGAAGGCGGCCAGTTGGTGGCCAACGAGATGGCGCCGCGCCCACACAACTCGGGCCACTACAGCATCGATGCTTGCGATGTCTCGCAATTTGACTTGCAGGTGCGCGCGATGGCCGGCCTGCCGCTGGTCGCCCCGCGCCTGCATTCGCCAGCACTCATGCTCAATTTGCTCGGCGACCTGTGGCCGCTGGACGCTGCCGGCCAGCGCGTCGCGCCCGACTGGGCGCCGCTGCTGGCCTTGCCCGGCGTGCACTTGCATCTGTACGGCAAGGCCGAGGCCCGGCCGGGCCGCAAGATGGGCCACCTGACGGTGACAGCGGCGACGTTCACGCAAGCGCGCGACGTGGCGCGACGCGCCGCCGCGCTGCTCGGCTTCGAGCCATTTTGATAACCACCATGTCGAACGGTGTCGAGGCTGAGGTGCGCGCCGCCGCTCGGCGCCTGGCGCAAGGCGACCTGGTCGCCTTCCCTACAGAGACGGTGTACGGCCTGGGCGCACGTGCTGACGATGACGCGGCGGTGGCTGGCATCTTCGCGCTCAAGGGCCGCCCGAGCGACCACCCGCTGATCGTGCATGTCGCGTCGGTGGCGGCGGCGCATGTCTTTGCCGCCGAGATCCACCCACTGGCGGCCACGCTGATC
>JANOJR010000021.1:0-4374 GCA_031418855.1 Rubrivivax sp. | reverse complement strand
GCGCACGCAGCTCGGTGGCTGCGGGCGCGGCGGCTTGCGCCAAGACGCCGAGATCGCTTTGCGCGAGCGCGGCTTCGAGTGAGATCAGCACCGCGCCGCCGATGCCTGCGCCGCCCGCGCCACGCATGGGCGCCACGCCAGCGTCGGCCCCCAGGCTGTAGCTCAAGCCGACCTGCACCTGGGCGGCGGTGGCCGTCACCACATGCAGCTCGGGCAGCCAGCCAAGCTCGCGCAGCAGCTTGAGCTCAAAGGCGCGCAGCGCGCGCTGCGTGGCCGCGTCGTCGCCAGGTTGCAGCGCGGCCAGCGTCTGCACGTAAGCGTCGAAGAGTGTCGCGTGTGCGTCGTCGCGCGGCAGCAGCTTGAGCACCAGTTCGTTGATGTAGAAGCCGGCGAAGAGCGCGGCGCCGCTGATGTGCGGCACGCCGCCGGCCCATTCGGCGCTGCGCAGGTTGTGGAGCTCAACGCTGTCGTCGCCGGGTGTGCGCCCGAGTTGCACGAGCACACGCTGGAAGGGCATCAAGACCGGGCGCAGCTGCGAGTAGGGGCGCTTGGCGCCTTTGGCCGCCACCACCAGGCGGCCGCGCTCGCGTGTGAAGAGCTCGACGATCAGGCTGCTTTCGCTCCAGTCGTGGCGGTGCAGCACATAGGCAAGCAGCGTGGGCGTGGGTGTTGTCTTGCGCTTACTCGTAGCCATAGCTGCGCAAGTGGGTCTCGTCGTCGGCCCAGCCCGAGCGCACCGAGACCCAGATTTCGAGAAAGACCTTGGCCTGCATCAGCCGCTCTAGCTCTTGGCGCGCTTCGCTGCCGATGCGCTTCAAGCGCTCGCCACCATCACCGATGATCATGCCCTTGTGGCCGTCGCGCTCGACGATGATGGTCGCGGCGATGCGCTTCAAATTGCCTTCTTCTTCAAACTTGTCGATGACGACGGTGGAGGTGTAGGGCAGCTCGTCGCCCGTCAGGCGAAAGAGCTTTTCGCGAATGATCTCAGAAGCGAGAAAGCGATCACTGCGGTCGGTCAGCGTGTCTTCTTCGTAGAGCCAGGGCTGCTCGGGCAGGTAGCGCTCCAGGATGCCGAAGAGCCGCTCGACATCCGCCGCCTTGTGCGCCGACATCGGCACGAATTCGCTGAAGGCGTGGTGCTCGTGCATCTTCTTCAACCAGGGCAATACATCGTTGCGGCTGGGAATAGTGTCGAGCTTGTTGGCGATCAGGAAGGCCGGCTTGCCCGGTGGCAGCAGCGCCAAGACCTTGTCGTCGGGCGCGCCAAAGCGGCAGGCTTCAACGACGAAGAGCACGACGTCAACGTCCGACAGCGAAGAGACCACCGTGCGGTTCAAGTTGCGGTTCAAGGCGGCCGCGTGCTGCGTCTGGAACCCCGGCGTGTCGACAAAGATGAACTGGTTGGCACCCAGCGTGCGCACGCCGGTGATGCGGTGGCGTGTGGTCTGCGCTTTTTTCGAGGTGATGCTGATCTTCTGCCCGACCAGGGCATTGAGCAGCGTCGACTTGCCCACATTGGGGCGGCCGACGATGGCGATGAGGCCGCAGCGTGTGTGGGCGGCAGCGGCGGAAGTGTCTGCAGGGGGCGTGGTCATGGGCTTGCCCGGTGTCGAGCCAGGTCCGGTGGAACCAATCAGGAGCGCAAGGCGCTGCCGGGATGGTCGTTGGTTTTCAGGGCTTCGAGCAAGCGCCGCGCTGCTTCTTGTTCGGCGCTGCGCCGCGAGCGGCCTTCGCCGCGCTCCAGCACTGAAAGCGCCGGCACAGCAACTTCAACTTCAAAGGTCTGCGCATGGGCCTGGCCGCGCGTGGCCACGATGCGATAGCTTGGCACGGCCAAACGCCGCGCTTGCAGCCATTCCTGAAGCTCGGTCTTGGCGTCCTTGCTCCAGCTCTCGATCTCGCCGGTGTCCACAAGCTCACCGAAGAGGCGCTGCACCAGCGCCTGGGCGCCTTCATAGCCGCCATCGAGAAAGACCGCGCCGATCACCGCTTCGAGCGCGTCAGCCAGGGTGGATGGGCGCTGCGCACCGCCGCCGCGCATTTCGCCTTCGGACATGCGCAAGACCTCAGGCAAGGCCAGCGTGAGAGCCACGCGGTGCAGGCTGTCTTCACGCACCAGGTGCGCGCGCACGCGCGACAGGTCGCCTTCGTCGGAGCCGGCAAAGCGCTGGAAGAGCATGGCCGAGATGGCCGTGTTGAGCACCGTGTCGCCCAGGAATTCGAGCCGCTCGTTGTGGTCGGCGCCAAAGCTGCAGTGCGTGAGCGCGCGCGCCAGCAAACCCTGCTGCCCGAAGCGGTAGCCCAAGCGCTGCTGAAGGCGGTCAAGGGTGGTGGTGTCCATCGTGAGCCCGGAGCAGCCCGCCTGCGCTGGCGCAGCCGTCAGCGGGACCGCCCTTGGTACTTGATGAGCACGTAGACCACGCCGTAAATCGGAATCTGCTTGTCGTAGGCAAACTTGATCACGACCTTCTCGTTCTCTTTGGTGATCTCAAGGTCTTTGCCCGCGATGGAGTCGATGGCGTATTCGATGTTGCGCTGCTTGTCGAAAGCCATGCGCGCCTCGCCCACCGTGGCCGGCGCCGCCGCGGCGATCTTGTCGACGGCACGCTGGATCGTGAAGTATTCGTTGAGCGTAGGCAAGATCACCACCAGCAGGTAGCCGGTGAAGCCAACCAGGATGCCCCAGAACATCAGGCCGAACATCGTCAAGCCGCGTTGGCTGGCACGGCGGTTGCCACGGTGGTTGCCACGGGAAGTGAAGCGCATGCACGATTCTCCTGTTGGGCCCCGGCGCGGCGCGCCGACCTTGGTCAATGAAAGCCGCCTATCCTGCCCAGGTTGCCGAAATTCATCCACACAAAGAAGGCACGGCCCACGATGTTTTCGTCGGGCACGAAGCCCCAGTAGCGCGAGTCCTGTGAATTGTCGCGGTTGTCGCCCATCATGAAATAGTGGCCCGCAGGCACCTTGCAGCTCACGCCCTCGACGCTGTAGCGGCAGTTGGCGTGGTGCGGGAAATTCTTGGTGTCGCCACCATAGGCCGCCTGCAAACGCGGGTTGACGAGGATCTTGTGTTCTACCTCGCCCAGCTTCTCGCTCCACTGCGGTGCGTAGCGCAGGCTGTCTTCGTCGTAGTACTCGCCAAGCGAATTCACCGCCACCGGCTGGCCATTCACGCTGAGCTTTTGATTCGTGTAGGTGATCTCGTCGCCGGGCAGGCCGACCACGCGTTTGATGTAGTCCAGGCGCGGGTCGGGCGGGTAGCGAAAGACCATCACGTCGCCCCGCTTCGGTTCGTTGTTAGCGACGATCTTCTTGTTGATCACCGGCAGGCGCACGCCGTAGTGGAATTTGTTGACGAGGATGAGGTCGCCCACCATCAGCGTGGGGATCATTGAGCCCGAGGGGATCTTGAAGGGCTCGAACAAAAACGAGCGCAGCAGGAAGACGATCAGGATCACCGGGAACAGGCCCGCCGTCCAGTCCAGCCACCAGGGCTGCATCAGCAGTGCGGACTGCGCACTGGCGACGTCGCCATCGACCTTGTTGATGCCCATCTTCGCCAGCTCGGCGCGACGCATGGTGTCTTGCTCTGCCAGTGCCGCAGCCGCCGCCTCACGCGCCGGGCGAAAACGGAAGGTCTCGGCCAGCCAGTACAGCAGCGTGACCATCGTCAGCATGAACAGCAGCAGCGAGAAGTTGCCCGTCCAGTGGCCCAGGAACCAGCCGCCAAGGTAGACGATCAGGGCGCCGTACAGCGCGGCAGTGAGTGAGCTCATCATCAAGAGGGTGTCTTCTTAGTCGTCGACCTGGAGGATGGCAAGGAAGGCCTCTTGCGGCACTTCCACAGCGCCGATTTGCTTCATGCGCTTCTTGCCAGCCTTCTGTTTTTCGAGCAGCTTTTTCTTGCGTGTGATGTCGCCGCCGTAGCATTTTGCCAGCACGTTTTTGCGCAGCGCCTTGATGTCTTCACGCGCAATGATGTTCGCGCCGATGGATGCCTGGATCGCCACGTCGTACATCTGGCGCGGGATCTGCGTGCGCATCTTGGCCGCCACGGCGCGGCCGCGGTACACGCTCTGCGCCTTGTGCACGATGATGCTCAGCGCGTCGACGCGGTCGCCGTTGATCATCAGGTCGACCTTCACGACGTCGGCGGCGCGGTATTCCTTGAACTCGTAGTCCATCGAGGCATAACCGCGCGAGACGCTTTTGAGCTTGTCAAAGAAGTCGAGCACGATCTCGGCCAGCGGCATCTCGTAGGTCAGCATGACCTGGCGCCCGTGATAGGCCATGTTCAGCTGCAAGCCGCGCTTTTGGTTGGCCAGCGTCATCACCGGTCCCACGCTGTCTTGTGGCATGTACAGGTGC
>JANOJR010000020.1:0-13062 GCA_031418855.1 Rubrivivax sp. | reverse complement strand
GCATGGCTTGCCATCCGCCGCCAGCAGCGGCCTGCGAATACAGCGGATCCGACCCGCGACGCGGGCCGGACTCTTCGCTGGCTCTCAGCCGCGCGCCTTGTCCTTGACGAACCAGGTGTCCGTGGCCGTGCGTTGCCAGGCGGCAACCTGCTTCTCGGCATCGTCCTTGGCCACGCCGTAGCGTTCCTGGATCTTGCCCGCGAGCTGGTCACGCCGGCCGGCCACGACATCAAAGTCGTCGCTGGTCAATTTGCCCCATTGCTCTTTGGCTTTGCCGGTGACTTGTTTCCAATTGCCTTCAATGCGGTCCCAGTTCATATCCATCTCCTTTGGTTGCAATTCAATTCAATGTTCAGACGATTACGGCCGAACGGCGATTTCGTTCTTCACCATGCGCACACCGCTGACCTTCAGCGCCAGGGCCTCGGCCGTGGTCTTCTCGGTCATGTTCTTGGCAAAGCCTGACAGCATCACGGTGCCATTCAGGGTCTCGACGCGGATGCTCGAAGCGGCCACCTGTTCGTTCTCGACAAAGCGCGCCTTCACGCGTGTCGTAATGGTGGCGTCGTCGACATAGGCGCCCACGGTCTCCTGGCCGCGCGTCACGGCACAGCCAGACGCGGTGATGAGTACGAGAGCGGCAAAAACAGCAGTCATCGAAGTGCGGAAATACATATCAATTCTCCAATCAAGGTGGGTCGTGAAAAAGTCAGGCGTTGCGGTGAATGATGAAAAGCCCCAACGCCGACGGGCAGGTCATTTGGAATTGCATTTGGCGACTCATCAATCGGCGAGCCAGTCTTTCAACTCGTCGGCATGGTCTTGTTCGTCGCTCAGAATGTCTTCGAGCAAACGCCGTGTGGTCGAGTCTTTGTCGCCAATCATGGCAATCATCTGGCTGTAACTCTCAATCGCCACACGCTCGGCAATCAGGTTGGCGCGAATCATAGATTTCAGGTCTGCGGAATCGTCGTACGCGGCATGGCTGCGCTTGAGCAGTGAGTCCGGTGAAAAGTCAGGCTCACCCCCGAGCTGCACGATGCGCGTGGCCAAGCGGTCGGCATGCGCCGCCTCTTCATTGGCATGCACCATGAACTCTTCGGCGATCTTCGGTGAGGCCAGGCCATCAGCGGTGAAGTGGTGACGCTTGTAGCGCAGCACGCACACCAGCTCGGTGGCCAGTGAATCGTTGAGCAGCTTGATGATGTCTTCGCGCCACGGGCCGTAGCCCGGTGTCACCGCGCCTTGATCCAGGCTGCGCCTGGCCGCGTCGATGGCTTTCTCGTCCAGCAGCATGGGTGCATGTGCGGGTACGGACATTGGCTTGACTTTGGTGGGTTCGCGCTGGACGGTCATGGGGGTTCCTGGTGGGTCGGCCGACACCGATGAGCTATCGATGCAGCCGGTGTCTGCAATGTAGAAATTGACGCCCGCTGCGGCCATCGGCAAGCGGCGCCCGTTTATGTAGGACAGCGCCGCGTTGGCGGTGTCGGGTGCCGTGCCGCCCCCTGCTATGGCAGTGCCACGACGAAGCTGTGGTCACCCGTCAGCTCGACCCAGCGCAGCGCCTGGCCCGGCATGAGCACCTGCGCTTTGCCCGGCTCGGCCGCAGCTGCGCGCGTGAAGACAAAGCGCAGCCTGCGCCCCTCGCGCTTGAGCACCAGCTCGGCCTGCGGCCAGTGGCTGGGCAGGCAGGGCTCGAAGCTGAGCGTGTGCGCGTCCATGCGCAGGCCGAAGATCGACTCCACGGCAGCGCGGTGCATCCAGGCGGCCGCGCCCGTGTACCAGCTCCAGCCGCCGCGCCCGGTGTAGGGCGCGTGGCTGTAGACGTCGCCCGCCATCACGTAGGGCTCGATGGCGTAGGCGCCCCCCAGGCTCGGGTGCTGTGCGCGGTGCGCCGGGCTCAGATACGTGAAGTAGCGATAGGCCGCCTCGCTGTGCTCGGGTGAGGGCGCATGGGCGCGCGCGTACGCGGCCATCGCCATCAGCGCCCACACGCCGCCATGCGAATACTGGCCGCCGTTTTCGCGCACGCCGCTGGGGTAGGCCTGGATGTAGCCGGCGTTCGGCTCGGCATTCACCAAGGGCGGGTGCAGCAGCCGGATGAGCCCGGCTTCCACGTCGACCAGCTGTTCCTGTATCGCCGTCAAGGCGATGCGCTGCAAGGCTGCTGGCGCAGCACCTGACAGCACGCTCCAGGCCTGTGCAATGAGGTCGATGCGGGCTTCGGCGTTGCTGTGCGAACCCAGCGGCTGGCCGTCGTCGAAGAAGGCGCGTTTGAACCATTGGCCGTCCCATGCGGGGCCGGCCAATGCAGCGCGCCAGCCCAGCGCTGCGCTTTCCCAGCGTGCGGCCCGCTCAGCCTCGCCGCGATCGCGTGCCAACGGCGCATAACGCTCGACCAGATGGCACAAGAACCAGGCCAGCCACACCGACTCACCACGCCCCTGATGGCCAACGCGGTTCATGCCGTCGTTCCAGTCACCGCTGCCCATCAATGGCAGGCCGTGCACGCCCACGCGCAGGCTGCGCTCGATGGCCAGCGCGCCGTGCTCGTAGACGCTGGCGCTTTGGCTGCTGATGGCCGGCGCGTAGTAGGCGTCTTCGGCGCCCTCGGGAATGTCGGCGCCTTCGATGAAGGGCACGCTCGCGTCCAGCAGCGCGGTGTCACCGGTGGCCTGCACGTATTCCACGCAGGCATGGGGCAGCCACAGCAGGTCGTCAGAAAAGTGCGTGCGCACGCCAGCGCCGCCGGGTTCGTGCCACCAGTGCTGCACGTCGCCCTGCACGAATTGGCGCGAGGCGCAGCGCAGGATCTGCTCGCGCAGCATCACGGGCGCGGCCCAGGTCAGCGCCATGGCATCTTGCAGCTGGTCACGAAAGCCGAAGGCGCCGCCGGCTTGATAAGAGCCCGCGCGCGCCCACAGCCGGCACGACACCGTCTGGTACAGCAGCCAGCGGTTGACGAGTGCGTCAAACAAGGGGTCGGGCGTGCTCACGGTGGTGGCGCCGAGCAGCGCGTCCCAGCCTTGCCGCGCCGCTTCCAGGCGCTGGCGCGGCGACTTGGCGGCGGCCAGGGTGGCGAGCTCGCGCGCGGCGGCCGGGTCGGGCGCATAACCCACCAAGTACGTGCACTCGCGGCTCTCGCCCGCCGCAAGCTCAAACGCGCTGGACAGCGCCGCGCAGGGGTCCAGGCCGACACCACTTTTCTGGTCGAAGTGGTCGGGCAGCACCAGGCAGCCGCGCGCGTCAAAGAGCTCGCGGCGGTCACAGGTCCAGTCGGCGGCGCCCTCGGTGCTGTCGGCCAGGGCCAGGAAGGCCGTGCCTTCGCCAAAGCCCCCGGCGCGCTCGGGTTGCGTGCACAGCAGTGCGGTCAGCATGTGCGGCGGCGCCTGCTGTGAAAGCCGCTGGCGCAGCAACGCCGTGTGCACGGTGGCGCGCTCACTGCGCTGCATGCCCATCAGCCACTCGAGCATGGCCACCGCACGCAGGCGCAGCCTGCGATGCCCACGGTTGAGCAGGCGCAGCTGGACTTGCTTGATGGACGTCTCAGCGTCGACACACCAGGTGGCCGTGACCTCCAGCTCGCCCCGGCGGTGGCTGATGCTGGTGTAGCCCTGGCCATGCGCCACTCGAAAGCGCAGCTTGGCCTGCGTGCCCGCGCTGGGTGACACGCTCCACACCTCGCGCGTGCTGCGGTCTTGCAGCAAGAGCCATTCCGAGGGTGGGTCGGCCACGGCGTCGTTGGACCAGGCGGTGAGTTGATTCAGGCGGCTGTTCAGCGCCCAGGTGTAGCCGCCACCGGCCTCGGATACCTGCGTGCCGAAGCCCGCATTGGCCACCACGTTGACCCAAGGCCGCTGCGGGCGCTTGGCGCTGGAAACGTCGAAGCGGAACTCGGCGCCGTTGCCTGAGAACACGCCGACCGAGGCCTCAGGCGGCGTGGCCGTGGCGTTGCCTGCGGTGGCAAGCATCAGTGCCGAGGTCGACGTCGCCTGGCGCTCTTCCAGGGCCAACTCGTGCAGCTGGCTCCACTCTTGCACGTGGTGGTGCAGCGGGCGGCCGTCGGCGTGCAGGTGCACGCGCGCCAGGCCTTCCAGTGTGCTGAGCTCCTCCGCCGAGAGCTCGTCCACGCGCCAGACATGCAGGCCCGTGCATGCCGGCCCCGGTTGCGCCGCGCCCTCGGCCACATGGCGCTCACACAAGGCGCCAAGCTCGTGGTGCAGTGGCATCAGGTACGAGGCAGCTTCGGCGTTGAGCACCACCAGGTCGCAAGCAATGCGGCCCCAGGACCACAACAGCAAGGCCTGCGCCAAGGTGCGCAGCAGGCTCAGCGCCTGTTGCACCGAGGCCGACACCAGCACGATGGGGCGGTCACCCGAGACGCCCAGACGCCACAGCAGGCGGCGGTCGATGACGGGCGCGGTGGTGGCGGTGATGGGCTTGGCGCCAGCCTGCGGCCGTGTCAGGCTGAGCTCGATGGCGCTCGTCAGCGTCTGAATCGCGGCAAAGTTTTCAGCGCTCAGGCGCGAGGCGCGCAGCCGGATGCCGGCCAGCGTGGCCGACATCAATGAGGCACGCTGCACATGGCTGGGCTGGCGGTATTTGTCGATCACCGCGCGCAAGGTGGCGTCGTGTTCTGACGCGGCGGTGGCGAAGGTCAGCTGGGCTTTGGCGTGCGGCGCGATGCGTAAGCGCACGGCCAGCACGCACACCGGATCCAGGCCCGTCACCAGCTCGCTCGCGGGCGCCGTGGCGTCGGCGGGCAACTCGTCGAGCGACGCCTGGGGCTGCTGCGCCGTGCGGTTGCGGCCGAGCCAGCGCTGGCGGTCGGTCTGCACACGCAAGCTCAGCACCTGCGGGTCGGACTCGGCCAGAAAGTGCGCGCCGTGCACGCCTTGCTCGCCGGCCAATCGCGGCTTGCGCTCGAATACCAGCGCCTGCTGCTCGCCGCGCCACTGCGCACGCACGAAGAGATTGCCGAATGCCGGGTGGGCTTCGTCGGCGCGCGCGTCCGCCAGCGTGACCTCAAAGGCCGAGATGATCTCGATGTCCAGCACGCGCTCGCTCAGGTTGCGCAGCTCGACCTGGCGGAACTCGATGTCGTCTTCGGGGCTGACCCAGACGGTGGTGTGCGCTTGCACCTCGGGCCAGGCCGCGTCGAAGCACACGCGGTCAGCGTGAAAGATGCTGAGGTAGCTCGCCGCCGGGTCGGGTGCGGGGTGCTGGGTGATCGACACCAGCTCGGGCTGCTGGTCCCAGCGCACATAGAAGAAGCTGCCGTAGGCGTCGCGCAGGGCGTCGTCGCGCCAGCGCGTGATGTCGCGGCTGCCCCAGCGGCTGGCGCCCGCGCCGTTGCCGCGCAAGCTCACGCTGTAGCGGCCATTGCCCAGCATGTGGGTGGGCGACAAGGCCGTGGCGCCGGGCACGACCTCGCGCAGCAGCCCCGGCGCGCGGCGTTGCTGGCCCAGCGGCGGCGGCCCCGGCAGCGGCGCGCCCAGCACCGACACCTCGCGCGGCGCGCGCTCGTGCAAGAGCGAGGCCACCGCCTCGATGTGCGCGTTGGCCATGCCCCAGCGGCGGGCCACACCGTGCAAGAGCACATTGGCCAGCGCCACGATGCTCATGCCCTGGTGGTGGGCCATGAAGGTGCCCACCGGCACAAAGGCCTCGTCACCCGTCTTGCGCGCGGGCGTGAAGTCCAGCGCCTCGATGAAACCAAAGCTGCCGCGCGCCGACAGGGCCTGCAGCGCGGCCAGGTTGTGCAGTGCGCGGCGTGGCGCGATCATGGCCGCTAACACAGTGGCGTAGGGGGCTACGACCAGCTCTTGCGGCGGCGTGCGGCGCAGCGCCAGCGCGGGCACGCCTTGCGGCGCGTATTGATAAGCCAGGGTGTGGTCACGCCCGGCGTAGGCCGACTCCGAAATACCCCAGGGCACGCCCTGGCTGCGGCCATAGGCGACTTGCTCACACAGCGCGGCGTGGCAGGCTTCGTGCAGCACGCTGCCGTGGGGCTCGGTCAGCACCAGCGCAGGCATCAGGTACTCGAACATCGAACCCGACCACGAGCGCAGACCCGCGCGCGCGCCGGTGGCGAAGAACGGCCGCCCCAGCGCGGCCCAGTGGCGCACCGGCACGTCACCCTTGGCGATGGCCCACAGGCTGGTGAGGCGCGACTCCGAGGCCAGCAGGTCATAAAAGCCGGCGTCGAGCTGCTGTTCGGCGACGCGAAAACCCAGGTGCAGGAGGTGGCGCTTGCGGTGGTAGAGGAAAGCGAAGTCGGCCTCGGTGGCGAGCTGCTCGCAGCGCCGCGCCAGCGCCAGCAGTTGTGGCCGCAGCTCGGCCTCTTTGTCCAGCCGCGCCCTCGCCAGGCAGGCTTGCGCCACGGCCAGCAGATGCCCACCGAGGTTGCCGCTGTCGACGGTGGAGACGTACATCGGCGGCAGCGGCGCCAGCGTCTGCGTGTCGTACCAGTTCAGGAAGTGGCCACGGTGGCGCTGCAACTGGTCCAGCGTGCCCAGCGTGTCGTGCAGCCGCTGGACCAAGTCCGCCGTGGTGATCCAGCCGAACTCACGCGCACAAGCCGCGCTCAGCAAATACAGGCCGATGTTGGTGGGCGAGGTGCGGTGCGCCACCATGTCCTGCGGAATGGTTTGCAGGTTGTCGGGCGGCAGGTGGTGGTCTTGCGGCCCGACACAGCGCTCGAAGAAGCGCCAGCTGTCGCGCGCAATGCTCTCGAAGTAGGCATGGTCCTGAAATGGCAGGTCCGTCGTTTGGTGTGATGTGCGCCACCACGCCCCCGGGCGGCTGACGACCCAGGTCCACAGCGGCGCCAAGGCCCACAGCACGCACAAGCCTGCAGCCAGCCAGGGCCACGGCGTGGAGAGGGCCCCCAGTGTGGCCAAGCAGGCAGCGGCCAGCGCGGGTGCCTGCCAGTGCTGGCGCCCCAGCGCCACCAGGCCCGTTTGCGCCGCGGCCTGGGCCGCTGCGGCGGTCGTCCATTGCAAGAGGTGGCGGCGGCTGACGAGCAGCCGGTAGAGCGCGCGCAACACGGCGTCGGCGGCCATCCAGGCCTGTTGCGCAAGCATGGCGACATGCCACAGGCCGCCGCAGAGCGCGCGCAAGAGGTCGCGCCCGGCCTGGGCATAAAAGTGCTGCTTGGCAACGTCATCGCGGCTCGGAGAAAAGGCCGCCACCGCGCCCATCAGCGGGCCGATGGTGAACGCCGCAAACACCAGTGCCAAGGCGCGCCACGGCGTGGGCCCAGCGCCGGCCAGTGCCCACAACAAGAGTGTTAGCGACATTGGCGCCACCAAAGAGCGGCGCAGGTTGTCAAACATCTTCCAGCGGTTGACGCCGGCCAGCGGCCAGCGCTTGGGGTGGCCCAAGAAGGGCAGCAGTTGCCAGTCACCGCGTGTCCAGCGGTGCACGCGCGAGGCGGCCACGTCGGCATGAAAGGGCGCGTCTTCGATGAGGCTGATGTCGGTCACCGCCGCGCAGCGCGCGAGCGAGCCTTCGAGCAGGTCGTGGCTCAGCACCTGGCCCTGCGGCAAGCGGCCTGACAAGACGGCGTGCATGGCGCGCACGTTGAGCAGCCCCTTGCCGGTGAAGGTGCCCTCGCCGAATACGTCTTGATAGACCTCCGAGGTGGCCGCGCTGTACGGGTCCACACCGCACTGGCCGGCGAAGAGCCAGTGAAAGAGCGTGAAGTCTTCGCGCGACGGCAGCGGTGTATTGATGCGCGGCTGCAGGATGCCGTAGCCGGCCAGCACCTGGCGGCCGTCCGCACTCAGGCGCGGCTGGTTGCTCGGGTGTGCGGCCACGCCCACCAGTTCACGCAGGCGCCCCGGGGGCAACTGCGTGTCGCTGTCCAGCGTCACGACATAGGGCGTATTCGGCGCCAGCCTTGAGGCTTCGCCGAGGTCGACGAAGGCCGTGGTCGAACCCTCAGCCAGCGCCGCCATCAGCGCTTCGAGCTTGCCGCGTTTGCGCTCCGGGCCGATCCAGCGCCCTTCGGTGGCGCTCAACTGGCGCTGGCGGTGCAGCAGGATGAAGCGCGGCGCGACATGCGCGTGGTTGGGATCGATAGCGTCGCCGGGGTAGCGAAGGTTCAAGGCCTGCAAATGTTCCTGCACCCCACGCAGCGATTCGGCGTCGCTGGCAAGCTCTTGGCTGTCGGCGTCGGGCATATCGCTGAGCAGCGCAAACTGCGTATGGCGCTCTGGGTTCGCAAGGTGGTGCAACTCCAGCCGGTGCACCAGCGCTTCGATCGCCTCGGGCCCACCCAGCATGGCCGGCACCGCCACCAGCACGCGGTGCTCGACGGGGATGCCGGCCGCAAACGCCAAACGCGGCAGGTGCCTCGGCTTGAGCGATTCGCTGATGAGCCGGTTGATGACCGCGACCACGGCCTCCGAGGCCGGAAAGAGCATCAGCAGCGCGGCCACCAGCGGCCACGTGAACGTGGCGCCGGAAGCACCGGCTTGCAGCATCCAGGCCACCAGCGCCACGGTGCCTGCGGCGATGGCCGTCAGGTACGCGGGCAACGCCAGTGGTTGCGAAAGCTCACGCCACGACACCGCCCGGCGCTCGTGCAAGCCCAGTGCGGCCACCAGCGCGGGACGCCCCGCGCCGCTGAGCCAATACCCGGGCACGGCGGCCACCGCGTCGGGATCAGCGGCGTCGCGCGCAGCGTGCATCAAGCCCAGCAGCGTTTGCGCCACCGTCACCTCGCCACGCTGGTGGCGCTTGGCCAGGCGCTCAATGCCGTGCAGCACCTGGTCGCGTGTGGCGGCATGCTCGGCCTCAAAGACAGGCGAGCCCAACATCATGCGCATGAGCGTGCTCGAACCCGCCACGATGTCGGGCCAGTCGACGTCGCCAATCGCGCGCAGGGACGTCACCGCGTTGCTCACGCTCAGGTTGTCGGCGGTCTGGTCGGCGCGCTGCTGCATCTGCATCGCGGCCGGGTCGGGCAAGGCCGCACGCAGCCATACGCCCAGCGCCAACGCCGGTGGTGACGCGCCGCGCAGGCGGTGGTCTTGCACCCGCAGCGCCATCTGCGCCAGGAAGACTTGGCTGACGCCACGCTGCGTCAGCAGTGCCAGCACGGCGTCAAGTGCCGCCGCGGTGATCGACTCGATGCGGTCACATAGCAAGTTAGCAATTTCACGCGCCGCCTTGTTGGCGGCCATGCGCTCGGCCAGGCGGCGCAGGTTTTCGATCAACACCACGCGCAAGGTGGTGGGCAGCGCCCACATCTCACCCAGGCTCAGCTCGCGCGTTTCCTGGTAGGCGCACAGGAACCGCGTCAGCAGCTCTTCGTCGAAGGCGCCGTCGGTGTGGGCCACAAAAGCCCAGGCCACGCCGTAGACACGTGGCAGCCCCGCCAGCGGCTCGTCCAGCAACACCGGCAGGGCCCGAAAGTAGCGCCGCGGCAAGCCGTTGTGCACCTCTTCGAGCTGGGCTTCGATGAGGTGGAAGTTGTCGAGCAGCCACTCGGCCGCCGGGCTGATGTCGTAGCCCGTGCTGGCCTGCACGCCGATGTAGCGATAGGCCTCGCGCAGCGCCTGGATGTTGCTGCGCAGACGCGGAAAAAAACTCGGCTTGCGCATCCCCGCCGGCGCCGCGCGATGGGTTTCGCCCAAGCTGCGGCCATGTTGCGCAAAGCGCTGCAGACCGAAGATCTCAGAGCGTATCGGCGGCTCCAGCGCGCCGTGCTCGTGGCTCAGGATGTCGAGCAGCGGCTGCGGTGCGCCTGGCACCCAGCGCAACAACTCTGAAGGCGCCATGGGCCTACAACATCAAACACCCAAGGGCTGCGAGTACGCCCACGACCGCGACGGTGGTGACCATGCGTGAGGCCACAAAGCCGTGCAGGGTGTCGGCCACGCAACGCGCCGCAAACAAGCGCCCGGTGGCACTGCGGCAGGTGTGCAAATGGCTACCCAGCGCCGACAGCTCCATCGGTGAGGTCTGCGCATCGTCACCAAACGAGGCCGTGCTCCAGCGCGGATGGAGGGGGGTGTGGGCTTGCATGTGGGCTTGCACGTGGGCTTGCATCGAAAACTCCTCCCGGCCGCTTGGGCGCTCGGCCGGAAATGACAGACGGTGGGTGCCAGGGGTGGCGCATTGAGCGGGGCCGCGCTGCGACGGTGCGCTGCGCGGCCCTGGGTTCAATGCATCGTAGGCAGCGCAGCGCGCCAGGTCTGTCAGACAACAGGCTGCGCTTGCGTGACAGCTTGCGTGACAGCTTGTGTGACAGCCTGTGTGTCAGCCTGTTTCTCAGCAAGCGCGTCAGCGCATGCCCGTGATCACCACGTCCACACGCCGGTCAGGCTGCAAACAAGCGATCAAGGCCGGCGTCTGGCGCTCGCCTTTGCATTCACCCGGCTTGGTCACCGGCTGCGACTCGCCCTTGCCGACGGCGCTGATGTTGGAAGCACTCAGCCGCACCGCGTCGACCAGGTAGCTCTTCACTGTCTCAGCCCGCTTGACCGACAGCGCCTGGTTGTAGGCCGTGGCGCCCAGGCGGTCGGTGTGGCCTTCAACGACCACGGTGTCGACGCGCGCGCCGTCAAGGTCTCTGGCGAACTTGTCCAGCGCGGCGCGGCCCTCGGGGCGAATCTCGGCGCGGTCAAAGGCGAACAGCGTCTCGGCCGAGAAGCTCACACGCTGGCGTATCGGCGCGGGCGCGGGCGGCGGCACGGGCGTCATCACCACCGGCGGCGGCGGCGCCTGGGCCACCACCACGGGCGGCGGCGCGGGCATCGGCGCGGGCGGCACGTAGACCGGCGCCGCGACACGCGGCGACGGCGCCGGTGCGCGGCCAAACGGGAACACCAAGCTGAGTGAGGCCACGTTGATGTTGCCGGTGGCGCCGCCGCTGCGGCCATCTCTGACTCGGTAGCGCTCGGCCTCGGCACGCATCAGGAACGACGGCGAGAACGCGTACTGCAGACCCAGGCCGACCTTGGCGTTGGTGTCGCGTGTGCGGGCGTCTGGCGCCACCACCACCACGCTGCCGGTGCCCGACAAGTAGCTGCTGGTGCGGGCGTGTTGCGCGCCCACGCGGCCGAGCAAGGACCAACTCGACGTCAGCGGCACGGTGGCCACCAAGTCAAGGCTCACGCCCTGCACGGCCAACTCGCCGGCCAAGGCACCCACAGGCAAGGTGCTGGCGTTGTAGCTGGACTTGCCCAGGTCAAAGTAGCCCAGCTCAAGTGCGAAATTGCGGTGGAACTGGTAGCCGCCAAAAAGCCTGTAGGCCGTGTCCTTGTCGTCACCCGAAATCGCCGTGATGGTGCGCCCGGCGCCGAGCTGGCGCGCGGCGATGGCGCGCTCGTCAAACTGAGCGTTCGCGCGCCCGACCGAGAGGCCGAAATACGGGTAGTTGCTGTCCTGCATCTGGGCTTGGGCCGTGGTGGCCGAAGCCGCGATCAGCGAGCCTAAGACGGCCGGCACGAGGCGGCGCATGCGTGGGGTAAGTTTCATCGTTTGCTTTCTTGGTGAGGTGGGTGTTCAAAGTGGATGCGCCGCGACGCTCGCGTGCGCAGTGGGTGGTGATTCACCCCTGCCGGCAGCGTAGCGGGGCTCACCACCGAGGTCTGTGCGACAGCGCACCCTGAGCCTGGCTGTGGCGCCGCGAACCAAGTGTTTTCTGTGTACGCTGTCGAACATACAGACCGGCACGCGCCGCCTAAAGTTGCTCGGTGCGTTTGTGTTGTGCTTGACTCGTCGTCGAGTCGGCCGCGAAGTGCAAGAGGTACCCACCATGTCGCCAAGCCGAAAGCCCCAGGAGAACCAGCTGCTCGCGGCCTTGCCTAAGGCCGAATTGGCGCGTTGGCTGCCGCAGCTTGAAGTCGTTGAGCTCACGCTCGGCCAGGTGCTGTACGAAGCCGGCACCACGCTCAGCCACGTCTACTTCCCCACCACAGCGATCGTCTCCTTGCTCTACGTGATGAAGAACGGCGCCTCGGCCGAGATTGCCGTGGTGGGCCGCGAAGGGCTGGTCGGCATCTCGCTCTTCATGGGGGGTGAGTCCACGCCCAGCCGTGCCGTGGTGCAAAGCGCAGGCCGCGGCTTTCGCTTGCCGGCGCAGGCCATGAAGGACGAATTCAACCGCGCCGGGCCCGTGCTGCACCTGCTGCTGCGCTACACCCAGGCCTTGATCACGCAGATGGCACAAACGGCGGTGTGCAACCGCCACCATACGCTGGACCAGCAGCTCTGCCGCTGGTTGCTTTTGAGTCTGGACCGGCTGTCGGGCGCAGAGTTGGTGATGACGCAAGAGCTCATCGCCAACATGCTTGGTGTGCGCCGCGAGAGCGTGACCGAGAGTGCGACCAAGTTGCAACAAGCGGCGCTGATCCGCTACTCGCGCGGGCGCATCACCGTGCTGGACCGCCCGGGCCTGGAGGCGCGTACCTGCGAGTGTTATGCCGTGGTCAAGCGCGAGTACGACCGGCTGCTGCCGGTGCGCATCGCAACTTGACGGCGTCGTGGCCGCTGCGCATGCGGGACGCGTGCGCAGCCGCCACACGCGTCACTTCTTGTTGGGGTCGACCTTGTTGCCGATGACGCCCCCCACCACCGCGCCGCCCACGGTGCCTGCCGTGCTGCCGCCGGTGAGGATGGCACCTGCCGCGCCGCCGATGACGGCACCGGTGGTGGTGTTCTTGTCGCGCTCAGACATGCTGCCGCAGGCGCTCAGCGACAACGCAAGTACGGCCGTGGCCGAGCTAAGGATGAATCGTGTGTTCATGGTGAACCTTGTTGTTGAAAAGAGTGCTAACGAACCAAGCGCACGGACACCGAGGTCCATGCGCTCAAGGCTTAAGGCCGTACCGCGATCTCGTTCCTGACGGCCTTCACGCCGTTCACGCCGCGCGCAATGCTCTCGGCGGTGGCGCGCTCGGTGAGGTTCTTCGCAAAGCCGCTGAGCAACACGGTGCCGTTGAGCGTCTCGATGTGGATGCTGATGGCGTCGACGGCCTTGTTCTCTACAAAACGGCCCTTGATTTGCGTGGTGATGGTGGCGTCGTCGATGTAGGCGCCCACGGT
>JANOJR010000019.1:0-3499 GCA_031418855.1 Rubrivivax sp. | reverse complement strand
GATGAGCTTGCGCGTCTCGGCCAGCATGCTGCCGTAGGCGGCTTCGTGAACCAGCGCGTGCTTGAAGATGTATTCGATCTCGGGCACATGCTGACGTTCGCGGATGAGCTCGGCGTGTTCGAGTTCGGCCACGCTGGCCACCAGCGTCGCGGGCTGCGTGCTGATGACTTCAAGCACGCGGTTGAAGAAGCTGCGCCCGATCACCGAGGCCAGCTTCAGCGCTTGTTTCACGTCTTCGTCCAGGCGGTCGATGCGCGCCAGGATCAGGCCTTGCACGGTGTCGGGCAGGTTGACCTGGTCGATGTGTTTGACCATCTGCCAGCCTTCGTCGCGCGCGCGGCGCACGAGCACGCCGTCGGTGATGAGCGTGCGAAACACTTCTTCGATGAAGAACGGGTTGCCCTCGGTCTTGCGCAAGATCTGCTCGCGCAGCGCGGCAGGCAAATCGGCCGCGCCGAACAGGTTGCCCACCAGCACCGCACTTTGCGCGTCGGTGAGCGGCGAGACGGTGATCTCGCCAAGCTGCGCGCTGGCGTGCTCGGCGGCCAGGCTGCGGATGCGCGTGGTGGGGCCTTCGGGGTCGGGCCGCGTGGCGAAGAAGGCCAGCAGCGGCGCGCTGTCGGCCAGCGGCAGCAGGTGCTCGGCGAGCTCCACTGAGGACTGGTCGGCCCAGTGCCAGTCTTCGAGTAGCAGCACCACGGGCTGGCGCCGCGCCAGCTGCTCGAAGAGTTGGCGCATGCACATGAAGACCTGGCGGCGCAGCGCCTGGCCGTCCAGGTACTTCACGCGCTCTTCGTGTTCGGGCGGCAGGCGCAGCGCCAGCACGGTGGCCAGGTAGGGCAGCATCGCTAGTGCGCGCTCACCAAAGAGCTCCGTCAGACCTGTGCTGAGCTTGTGCCAGGTGGTGTCTTCGGCGGCGTCTTCATCGATGTCAAAACAGCGCTTCAGGATTTCGATGAAGGGCCAGTAGCTCAGGCTGCGGCCGAACGACACGGCGCGGCCTTCCAGCCATAACAAACTTTGCGAGGGCACTTGCCGACGCACCTCAGCGACCAAGCGCGACTTGCCGGCGCCGGGCTCGCCGGTGAGGATCAGCGTGCCGCCCTGGCCTTGCGCCAGCCGCACCAGCGCCTGGCTCAGCTGCGCCACTTCAGCCTCGCGCCCCACCAGCGCCGAGCCGATGCCCAGGCGCTTGGAGCGCGAGTCTTGCCCTTCGCGATGCGCGCGCACCAGGTCATACACCGGCACCGGCTCTTTGATGCCTTTGAGCGCGAGCCTGCCCAGGCCCGCGAACTCGAAGTAAGGCTGGCCCGCAGTGAACACCGCTTCGCTGGTGTAGATCTGCCCGGGCTCGGCCTGCCCTTGCAGCCGAGCGGCGATGTTGGTGGTGTCGCCCACGGCGGTGTAGTCCATGCGCAGGTTGTCGCCAATGCGGCCCACCACCACCATGCCCATGTGCACGCCCATGCGCACGCGCACATGGCTCAATGCGGCGGCTTCGCCGGCAGCAGCCTCTTTCAACTTTTCGCGGATGCCCAGCGCCGCCAGCAGCGCGCGGCGCACATGGTCCTCGTGTGCCACGGGCGCGCCAAAGAGCGCCATGAAGCCGTCGCCCAAGAACTGGTTGATGGTGCCCTCTAAGCGGTGCACTTCGGCCAGTGCCATGGCAAAGAACTGGTTCAGCAGCTCGTGCATGGCGTCGGCACCCAGGCGCTGCGCCAGCTCGGTCGAATTGGCCATGTCGCAGAACAAGACCGTGACCTGTTTGCGTTCACCTTCCAGCGCGGCGTGCGATTGCAGGATCTTCTGCGCCAGGTGCGGCGGCGTGTAGTCGCGCAAGTTCGGGCGCGAGTGGTGCGGTGACGCGGCTGGCGCGGTTGTCGCTGCGTTCGCAGCCACCACCAGCGTGCCGCCGCAGCCGTCGCAAAACTTGCTCTCTGGCGCGTTGTCTTTGCCGCAGGCCGGGCAGCCGAGCTTCAGGGCCGCACCGCACTCAGCGCAAAAGCGCGCCTCGGCGCGGTTGTCATGCTGGCAAGAACGGCAGTGCATTCAACTCTCCGCGATCCATGACAGCCTGCAATCCCGGTTCTTCTTGTCGACGCCCTGGGTGCCTAAACTCAGCTGCCCGTGAAGCGCGGTTTGCGCTTTTCCATGAAGGCCGCCTGGCCTTCCTTGTAGTCGTTGCTGGCAAAGCAGGCCAGCACGGCACGCTCGGTGGCGGCGATGTCGCGCTCGCTCTCGTCTTTGAGCAATTCGCCGACCACGCGCTTGGCCGCGCGCACGGTCAGCGGCGCGTTCTCGGCGATGGTGCGCGCCATCTCGGCCACAGTGGTTTCCAGTTCGTCGTTGGCCACCACGCGGTTGACCAGGCCCATGCGCAGCGCCTCCTGCGCGTCGTACTGGCGGCCGGTGAAGAACATCTCCTTGGCGTAGGCCGGGCCGATGAGGTCGACCAGTGGCTTGGCGCGGCCCATGCCATAGCCCAGGCCCAGCCTGGCCGCCGGAATGCCGAACTTGGCGTTCTCGGTGCAGATGCGCAGGTCGCAGCACACCGCCGCCGCCGTGCCGCCGCCGATGCAGTAGCCGCGCACCATGGCGATGGTCGGGATGCTCATCGCCTGGATCGCGGCATAGGCCTGTTGCGTCACGGTCTGGTAGTGCGCCAGCGCGGCCGCTTCCTGGCGTTCGTCCTTGAACTTGGAGATGTCCGCACCCGAGGCAAAGGCCTTGCCGCCCGCGCCGCTGAGCACCATCACTCGCACCGTGGGGTCGGCGGCGAAGTCGGCCATGATCTCCAGCGCCGCCTCCCACATCTCCAGCGAGATGGCGTTGTGGCGCCCGGGGTTGTTGAAGACCATCGAGCCGACGCCGTCGGCCTTGGAGGAGAGCATTTTTTCACTGGGCATGGCGTGCTTTCTAGATGATTCCCTGTTGCTGAAGCTGTTCGATCGCCGCCGCCGTGTAGCCCAGCTCGCCCAAGACCTGGGCCGTGTGCTCGCCCAGTGCCGGCGGGTGGCTCACGACCTGGCTGGGCGTACGGCTCAGCGTCACCGGCTGGCCCAGATACGCCATCTGGTCGACCTTCTGCACGATGCCCAGATGCTGCGCTTGCGGGTCGGCGAAGGCCTGGTCGATGGTGTAGATCGGCCCACTGGGCACACCAGCTTCGTTCAACAAGTCGATCCACTCGACTGTCGTGCGCGCGCTCATGCGCCGGTCGAGTTCGACTTGCAGCGCGTCGCGGTTGGCCGAGCGCAGTGCCGCCGTGGCAAAGGCCGCGTGCGTGGCCAGCTCGGGCGCGCCGATGGCAGCGCAATAGCGCTGCCAGATCTTGCCCCCGGCCACCGCCAGGTTCATGTGCCCGTCGCGCGTCTTGAAGACGCCGGTGGGGATGGCGGTCGGGTGGTTGTTGCCGGCCTGTTTGGCGACCTCGCCCTTCATCAGCCAGCGCGCGGCCTGGAAGTCGAGCATGAAGAGTTCGGCCTGCAACAGCGACGAC
>JANOJR010000018.1:0-12359 GCA_031418855.1 Rubrivivax sp. | reverse complement strand
TTTGAAAGAGGCCAAGGACATCATCGACGCGGTGCAAAAGCAGCTCGCGGGCCACGCCAAACCAGCGCACGACCAGGCACCACACGCGCCGGGCCACCACGATCTCGCGCCGGGTGAAGTGCCCCGCAGTGCGGGCCTGGGCAACGTGCTGCTGGTGCTGGCCTTCGTCGCGCTGGCGGCTTGGTACTTTCTGCGCCGGGGCTGATGAGCGGCGCGCACGGTCCCCCACGAGGCAGCCTGACGGCTGCATAAGGAGCACCCCCATGTCCCTCGACTTCAAAGGCAAACGCGTCATCGTCACCGGCGCCAGCAAAGGCATTGGCCGCGCCATCGCGCTGGCCTTCGCGCGCCAAGGTGCGGCGGTGTCGATCTGCGCCCGCGGTGAAGCCGCATTGCAAGAAACGCACGACGACATCAGCGACGCTGGCACGCGCGCGCACTCGGCGCTGTGCGACCTGGCCGACGGCGCGGCGGTCACGGCTTACGTCAAAGGTGCCGCCGCTGCACTTGGCGGCGTGGACGTG
Organism: Rubrivivax sp.; assembly: GCA_031418855.1. GTDB lineage: Bacteria > Pseudomonadota > Gammaproteobacteria > Burkholderiales > Burkholderiaceae_C > Rubrivivax. The sequence goes on along the minus strand of JANOJR010000018.1, from coordinate 11,835 downwards.
CTGGTCAACAACGCCTCGGGTTTCGGCATGGGCGACGACGAAGCGGCGTGGGAAGCCGGCATGGCGGTGGACCTGATGGCGGTGGTGCGCGCCTCACACGCGGCGCTGCCACATCTGAAGGCGGCGCCGGGCAGCAGCATCCTCAACATCAGCTCGATTTCGGGTCACCGCGCGAGCGTGCGCGCACCGGCTTACGGCGCCGTCAAAGCCGCGTTGATGCACTACACGGCAAGCCAGGCGGCGATGCTGGCGCGCCAGGGTGTGCGCGTGAACGGCATCGCGCCAGGCTCGGTGGAATTCCCCGGCGGCACCTGGGAGCAGCGCCGCCTGGCGGGCGACGCGCTGTACACGCGTGTGCTGCAAAGCATCCCCTTCGGCCGCCTGGGCACGCCTGAAGAGATTGCCGAGGTCGCCATCTTCCTGGCGTCCAGCCACGCCCGCTGGATCACCGGCCAGACCATCACGGTCGACGGTGGTCAGCTGCTGGGTGCCTAACGACTCGATGCCTAACAAATAAGGTAAGCGCATGATCCACGGCATGAATCACTTCACCATCGCGGCCGAAGACCGCGACAAAACGCTGGGCTTCTACGTCGGGCTGCTCGGCTTCAATGAAGGCCACCGCCCCGAGCTCGGCTTCCCCGGCGCCTGGCTGTACGCACCCGGCAGCGAACAGGCCATCCTGCACATCTACTGGGACCGCCCCATGCCCAGCACCCGCACCGGCGTGATCGACCACATGGCCTTCACGGCCAGCGACTTGCGCGCGGTGAAAGCGCGCTTTGATGCCGAGCAGGTGAAGTACGACTTACGCCAGCAAGTCGGCTCGGGCACCTGGCAGCTCTTCAGCGTCGACCCCAATGGCGCGAAGGTGGAGCTGGACTTCGCGGCGAGCGAGGTCTTGTAGCGCGCGGCGTGGCCAAAGCTTGAGGCGGAACAAGGTCGCGCGGCCTGGGCGGGCGTGCAATGGCAAGCCCGACTGCGCGGAGTTGCCATGCATTGCTTGCTACGCCCCCTTGCCCCATCCATCGCTGCCGCGCTGCTCGGTGTGCTGTTTGGCACCCTTGGCATCGCAATGACCGCGCCGGCACACGCGGCCACACCCGCCGAGTTGCTAGCTGGCTACCAAGCACAAGCCGGCGCGCCGGCACGTCCCGAGCGTGGCCAGGCGCTTTTCACCACAGCCTCCAAACAAGGCTTGAAGCTGAGCTGTGCGTCCTGCCACACCAACGTGCCGACAAAGACGAGCACGCACCCCCTCAGCGACAAACCCATTGCGGCGCTGGCGCCGGCCTTCAACCCCGCGCGCTTCACCGACGCCGACAAGGTTGAGCGCTACTTCCGACTCAATTGCAAGGAGGTTTTCGAGCGTGATTGCAGCGCGGCCGAGAAGGCCGATGTGCTGAGCTGGCTGATGTCGCTCAAGCCTTGAGCCGTAGCGCGCCTCACTCCGCCATCGAATACGGCCCGCCACGCTCCAGCGCGCGGCGGTAGGCGGGGCGCTGCTGGAAGCGGCACACCCAGGCGTCCATCGCCGGGTAGCTTTTGCGCAGGCCGCGCGCGGCTTCGCCGACGAAGCTCATTTGCACGTCGGCGCCACTGAGCGCGTCGCCCACCAGCCAGTCGCGGCCCTGCAGTGAGCGGTCGACGTAGCCCAGGTGGTTGGCCAGCTCGCTGTTGATGCGCGGCGCGAGTGGGGCGCCAGCGTCGCCCAGGCGGCCGACGTAGAGCTTGAGCAAGAGCGGCAACATCGCCGAGCCTTCGGCGTAGTGCAGCCACTGGTTGTAGGTCTCGAAGGCCGGCGTGTTGAGTGCCGGCTGCAAGCGCCCACCGCCGTATTTGCGGATGAGGTAGTCGACGATGGCGCCGGATTCGATGATGGTCACACCCTCGTCTTGCAGCACCGGCGATTTGCCCAGCGGATGCACGTCTTTGAGCTCGGGCGGCGCCAGCCGCGTGGTGGCGTCGCGCGCGTAGTGGCGGATTTCGTAGGGCAGCTCAAGCTCTTCTAACAACCAAAGTACGCGCTGTGAGCGCGACTCGTTGAGGTGGTGCACGGTGATCATGGTAGGCCCTTCAGACTGGTTTCAAGCGCGGATGTCGCCGGCCAGGCTGGCCAGCGTTTCGGCGCCGATGTTCACATGCGCCGGGTAGTGGGTGTGGTCGCAGCCCAGCAAGCGGCGACGGATGCGCGCGGTGCGCGCGAAGAAGTCGCCGTCCAGCAGCAGCCCGGCAACGACGAGGTCGCTGCGGCCCGCGCCGGGTGCGCGCAGGTAGCCGCGCAGCACACCTTCGTGCGCGAAGCCCAGCTTCAGCGCGAGGCGCAAGGCTTGTGGGTTGTCGGGGTAGAAGTAGGCCGTCAGCCGCTCCAGCTGCATGCGCGTGGCCATGAACTCCAGCGCCAGATGCGCAGCTTCAGGCGCGACCCAAGGCCCGGTGCCGGGCAGCACGCCAATGAGGAACTCACCGCGGCGGTGGCTGGAGGAAATGTCGACCACGCTGACGAAGCCACGGCCCATGCCGCCCTGCTCGATCGTCCAGTGCAGCGCGCGCGTCTCTTCAGCCAGCGCCCATTGTTCGCGCTGGAGCATGGCGTGCAGGGCCGCGTCGCTGGCCGGCAAAGGCGCGGCCATGCGGTTGAAGCGGCGCATGAAGTCCGCCTCTGTGAAGCAGCGCCGCACCAGCTCGGCGTCGGCCGGCCCGCGGCGGCGTAGCAGCACGCGAGGTCCTTGCAAGGCCCGCCACCAGAAGTCTTCGTGCTGCCAGGCGAGGTGGGCGAGCTGTGGATCCGCACGTTCAGCTGCGGCACGGGTGAGCAACTGTTGCGCCTGGGCCAACTGGCCCTGCTGGCGCAGCTCGCGCAGGTGGCTGATCAGCTCTTTGGGCATACGCGCATGCTGGCATGGCGTAGCGCGCTCAAAGCATGGCGCAGTACTCGAGACCGAAGCGCGTGTCGGTGTGGGTTTCGACGATGCCTATGAGGCAGACAGCTCCTTCGGCAAACAGGGTCGTCGCAAACAGCACACGTGCCATCGTTTGCCCGGCCGACACCCCCACGTATTCGAACGTGACAGTGACCTCATTCGCCAGCCCGACGAACATGGGCGGGCCTGCACGGGCACGTTGCGCACCAGGTCCGCGAAGTTCAGCGTGGTATCGGCAAACTGCAGCGTCTCGATGCCGAGCACGAAGTCCGACCCGTCGCGCCCGGCGACTCTGTCCACCACCCGGTAGCCCCACCTCACGGTGTCGAATTCGACGACGTAATCGCTGCTGACACCGCGGAACACCGCCGTGTCGCTGCCCTTGCCGCCGTACAGGGTGTCGTTGCCGCCATTGCCGATCAAGGTGTCGTCGCCGTCGTAGCCGTTGAGCACCGTGCCGAGCTCATTGCCCACCAACGTGTCGTTGAAGTTACCCGCAGCCGCAGGTGCCGGCTCAGGGGGAGGCTTGGCCACCGAGGCCACGCCCACAGGCACGCGCACATCGGCGAACTGCAGGAACTCGACGTTCACCAGCGTCGCGTGGTCGCGCCCGTTTTGCACGGTCCAGCGGCCGCTGGCCGCGTCCTGAGCTACCGTGTAGCTGGCGTACTGGCCGTAAAACAGCGCCGTGTCGATGCCACCGCGGCCATCGGCAACGTCGTCGCCCTTGCCCGCGTAGAGGTAGTCGTCGCCCTCGCTGCCGACCAGTTCGTCGTCGCGAAACGTACCTTGCACGCTATGAATCTGAGCGGCCGCTGTTGCGGCAGTACCGATGATGTCGTTTTGCAAGTTGTTCCCTGAGCTTGCGGGGTCGGCAGTTTCTGGTGGGCTCTGCGGCATCATCCAGCCAGGGGCATGTTAGGAGCGAACCCCGTTCGGGTTTGTCTCCTGCATCACAACACTACGGCCGTATGTCCCCAGCCAGGCTGGCCAGCGTCTCGGCACTGATGTTCACATGCGCGGGGTAGTTCGTGTGGTCGCAACCCATCTCCACCGCCGCGCCGGCGCGGATGGCCTCGCGCTGCGCGGCGTTGAGCTCGAAGCGCACGAAATGCACGGCGGATGTTTTCTCGGCGTTCTCGCGGTCCAGGTCTTCGTCGGCGATGGCGTAGCTGCGTGCGTGGCCTTCCACCTCGACGAAGAGCCGGTCTTCGACACCGATCAGCCGCGCCAGCTCACGCTTTCTCTCGTGCGGGTCGGGGTACTCGATGAGCATCGTGCCCTTCCAGTTGTGGCCGTCGGGCACCAGGCTGGCATAGGCGTCGATCTCGCTTTGAATGCTGTCGTCGTCGAAGATCTTCTCAATAAAGAGCATCTCCTGGATTTGCCGGCGCACGGTGTGCTCGTCTTCGAACTGCACGTTGACGTGCTCGCCGAGTTGCACGCTGCGCAGGCGGCGGTAGCTGATGGCCTCGGGCTTGGAGCTCTTGCGGATCTTGGCGTAGGCCTGCTGCTTGCGTTGAATACGTCTTTGACGTACCATGCACTTGTGCTCTCCATCTACGAAACCCCGATCTTTGTCGAAGATTCTGCCAAGATCTGGTCTACCGAGGAACGGTTGGAGTTCTTCTCGTGGGTTGCCGGCGAGCCGGAGGCAGGAAGCGTGATCACGGGCAGTGGCGGCTGTCGCAAAGTCCGCTGGTCGCGCCCAGGAATGGGTAAGCAAGGTGGAGCCCGCGTGATCTACTTCTGCAGGCTTGAAGCAGGCGAACTGTGCATGCTGTTGGTCTACCCCAAGGCCGCGAGAGACACGATCCCAGGCCACATATTGAAGTCAATCCGCAAGGAGATCGAAGATGACCGCCCGTAAAACTGCGAAGGCTTCCGGCGAGGAGTTTGGTCAAAGACTACTTGAGTCCGTCCGCCAGATGAAGGCGCGGAGCTTTGCTCGTGTGACCACTGTTGAAGTCAACGAAGTCGTAAAGGCACGCCAGAGCACTGGAATGTCACAGTCCGAGTTCGCGTGCGCACTCAGCATCTCTAAGCGCACTCTGCAGGAATGGGAGCAAGGCCGCAGGTCACCCTCTGGGGCGGCACAAGCCCTCATTCGTATCGCTCGCAAGCATCCCGAGGTAGTTCGCGAAGCACTGGCATGAGCGCAGCGAGGTCTAACGAAAACGAATAGCGTTTATTCGACGCCGTGCACCACTGTGCCTTCGATCCGCTTCGGCTCGGCGTCAGATAAACGCTTTTCGTTCAACATCGGCCAGCGGGCCTGGGCTTCAACCCAGGCCTTCCAGCGCATAGGCCATTGCCGAGTCCAGCGTCATCGCCTGCCCCTCGGCACGTGCGCGGCGCGCTTCATCGGGGCCGAGTGCTGCACGCACCTGCGGCAGGTAGTAGAGGTACAACAACCCGCTGGTCGCGCTGCGAAAGCCGTTGTGCATGGCGGCGCCCTTGACCTGGCGCGACGCGGCCAGCAGCCGGCCGGCGCGCTGCGAGCGGCCGCGCAAGTGCTCGGCAATGCCGATCATGCTCAGCGCCTGGCCATCGGCCATCAGGATGCCGAAGCGCTGCGCATCGCGCACAGCGTCGCGCAGCAGCTGGTTGGCAGCCTCATGCTGTCCGCCGGCCACCAGCACTGGCGCCACTTCGACGGCCAAGGTGCGAATCATGGTCACGGTCGTGGCGCGCAGGCCGGGCAAAACCATGAAACGCGACGCAGCGCGCAATGCGTCGTCTTGCCGGCCCATCACATGCAGTGTCGCCGCCAGCCCGGCCAGCGCCAACGGCAGCGTCCACGGCTCGTCTTCCAGGGTCTCGCTGGACGTGATCAGCACGCCCCACCATCGCACCGCAGCTGGTAGATCGCCCAGCGCGGTTTCCATCCACGCGCGACACATCTCGACCCACATCCGTGATTGCGAAAGCGGCGCCAAACACGCCATGTCGTAAGCCGCCGCCGCCTCGCGCCCAGCCTCGACGGCCAGCGCTGGATCGGCGCCCCCTGCCGACATCTGGAAAACCCGGTTCATCGCGCGCAGCACCATCGCCTGCGCCAGAGACGCACTGGCCTGACCATCGGACAGTTCAATCGCCTGAGTCGCCAGTTCGACCGCAGCGCCATAGTCGAAGGTGGTGCCTACGGAGCCCGCCAGCGCAGCCAGGCAGGCCACACGCTCGTCGAGCGACACACGCTCGCCATGGCGCAGCACCTCGCGCATCAAGCCGCGGCCCTCGTTCGCATATTCGGATGCCCACCAGAATCCGTTCATCCGATTGATCAGACGCGCCAACACGTTTGGCTGGTCGTTGGCCGTGCACCAGTCGGCGGCGGCGCGCAGGTTGTCGAGCTCGCGCCGGACGTCGCCCAGGCCCTGGATCGAGAGGGTCAGACGCTCAAGTGGTGTGGCCTCCAACCAGCGGAGATACCAGTCGCGGTGAACGCGGCGTACCGCATCGGACTCCGCAGCAGCGGCCAGCTTGTCCGAGGCGTACATGCGCACCGTCTCGAGCAGGCGGTAGCGTGTCTGGCCCCGGTCGTCCGCCAAGGTCGTGACCAGCGACTTGGCCACCAACGAGCCCAGCAAGTCCAGCACCACGGCGGCGTCGATGTCGTCGCCACTGCAGATGCCCTCGGCCGCGTCCAGCGCAAAACTGCCGGCGAACACCGCCAGGCGGCGGAACACGATGCGCTCGTCCACACTGAGCAGATCGTGGCTCCAGTCGAGCGCCGCCGACAGCGTCTGCTGGCGCTGGATGCGGCGTCGCCCGCCGGTGAGCAAGCGGAAGCGGTCTTGCAGCCGCTCGGCGATCTGCGGCACCGACAGATGCGCCACACGTGCCGCCGCGAACTCGATGGCCAGCGGGATGCCGTCGAGCCGGCGGCAGATTTCGACCACCGCAGCCCGGTTGTCCGGCCCCAGCGCGAAACCGGGCTTGACGGCGCGCGCGCGTTCGATGAACAGCCGCACCGCGTCGTTGGCCTCGAGCTGAGCCTGGGTCACCGCCGCATCGTCGGGCACGGCCAGCGACGACACCGGAACCACCTGCTCGCCTTCGACGGCCAGCGCCTCGCGGCTGGTGGCCAGCAGCGTCATCTTGGCGCAATCGGCCAGGATGCGGTCGAGCAGGTCGGCCACCGCTTCGACCATGTGCTCGCAGTTGTCGACGATGACCAGCGACTTGCGTCGCGCCAGTGCTGCGATCAAGCGGTCTTCGAACGACGCCACGCCCGCACCCGAAGCGTCGCCCAGCAGCAGGCCGCAGGCGCTGGCCACGGTGGAGGCCAGCAGATCGGCATCGCTGATCGGTGCCAGATCGACGAAGAACACCCCGTCGGCATAGTTGCCGAGTTCCAGCGCGCCGACCTGCAGCGCCAAGCGCGTCTTGCCCGAGCCGCCGACGCCGGTGAGCGTGACCAGCCGGTGCTCTGCCAGGCGCTCACGGATGGCGCTGATGTCGGCTTCGCGGCCAATGAAGCTGGAGCGTTCGGTCGGCAGGTTGGTGGGTATGTCCAGGCTGCGCAACGCGGGGAAGTCGGTCACCAGCCCAGTGGCGCTGAGCTGGAACAGGCGCTGCGGCTGGCCCAGGTCCTTGAGACGGTAGTCACCGAGCGGCGTCAACGTCGCGCCGTCGGGCAGGCTGCCGCGCACCAGCTCGGCGGTGGTCTGCGACACCACGATCTGCCCGCCGTGGCCGGCGTCGCAGATGCGGCTGGCGCGGTGGACTTCCTGGCCAACATAGTGGTCGCCGCGGGCGATGGCCTCGCCGGTGTGCAGCCCGATGCGCACGCGCACGGCACCCGCCGGTGGCCAGGCCTGCGCCGCCAGCGAGCGCTGTGCAGCCAGCGCCGCGGCCACTGCATCGCTGGCCATGCGGAACACGGCGAAGAACGAATCGCCCTGGGTGTCGACCTCCAGGCCGTTGTGCGCGGCAAAGGCCTGTCGCATCAGGGCGCGGTGCGTTTCCAGCAGCTCGGCCCAGGCCACGTCGCCATGGCTCTTGGCCAGGCGCGTCGAGCCTTCGACGTCGCTGAAGAAAAGGGTCAGGACACCTTCGGGCAGGGCTTGCATGGCAACGATGCTATCCGGCGCGGGCCCACCCGGCTCTGCGGCCAGCGGCCAGCGGCGGACGCATCGTCATCGCTTGCCGGTTCGCGCAGGCCATGTCCGCCTTACAATTCAATCCTCAGGTAAGGAGGCGCGCCGTCATGCTCATCACCATCACGTCCAAACGGCAAGTCACTTTCCCAGCCCATGTGCTGGATGCGCTGGGCGTCAAGCCTGGTGACCGTCTCGAACTGCAACCCAGCCCCGATGGTTTTCTGCTGCGGGCCAAGCGTGTGGACGCCAGCCGTCTTGCGCCGCTGCGCGGCAAGTTGAGCAAGACCGCAGCAGCCTTCGACATCCACAGCTTCCGCGAGCAGGCGCATGCCCCGGCGTTGCGGGATTGACACCTCCATCCTGGTGCGATTGGCAACCGGTGAGCCCACGCAGGATTTCGACCGCGTTGTCGCGGCGCTGACGCACCTGGTGGAGGTCGACCACGTGGCGCTGTTCGCCAGCCACATGGTCATCGGCGAGGCCTACGTTGCCTTGCAACACCACTACGCCGTCAGCAAGCCGGATGCGAAGGCCGCGTTGCGCAGCGTGCTGACCAGCGGCTTGGTGACCCCATCGGGCGGCGATGCGGTGCTGGACGCACTGGCCAGCAGCCGCGGCTGCGGTTTGCTCGATCGCCTGATTGCCCTGCAGTACGGCACCGATGAACTGAGCACGCTGACGCTCGACCGAAAGATGGCGGCCCTGCCCAATGTCATCCGCTTGGTGAGCAAGGCCGCGATCCGATAGGCGCTGCGCGGCTCACCCTTCGCAGGGGAGGGAGCAACGTCAAGCGCGGATATCGCCAGCCAGGCTGGCCAGCGTCTCGGCGCTGATGTTCACATGCGCGGGGTAGTTCGTGTGGTCGCAACCCAGCTTCACCGCCGCGCCGGCGCGGATGGCCTCGCGCTGGGCGGCGTTGAATTCGAAGCGCACGAAATGCACGGCGGATGTTTTCTCGTCGTTCTCGCGGTCCAGGTCTTCGTCGGCGATGGCGTAGCTGCGTGCGTGGCCTTCGACCTCGACGAAGAGCCGGTCTTCGACACCGATCAGCCGCGCCAGCTCGCGCTTTCTCTCGTGCGGGTCGGGGTACTCGATGAGCATCGTGCCTTTCCAGTTGTGGCCGTCGGGCACCAGGCTGGCGTAGGCGTCGATCTCGCTCTGGATGCCGTCGTCGTCGAAGATCTTCTCAATGAAGAGCATCTCCTGGATTTGCCGGCGCACCGTGCGCTCGTCTTCGAACTGCACGTTGACGTGCTCGCCGAGTTGCACGCTGCGCAGACGGCGGTGGGCTATGGCCCCGGGCTTGGAGCTCTTGCGGATCTTGGCGTAGGCCTCCAGCGTCAGCAGCTTGTCGCGTTCAATGTTCATGACGGTCATCTCATTTTCCAGGTTAGCTATTTCAGGCCGTAAGCCATGCGCACCAGGCTCAGTGGGTGCTGGCGGGCCTTGGCGGGCGTGCCATTCGCGGCCATGCCTTGTTCGATGTGGTGGCCGGCCAGCGCGCAGTCACTGCTGATGAAGTCGGGCTCGTCTTTGGCCATGGCCTTGAACACCGGCTTGCCGATCTTCATCGCCACCGGGTGGGTGGGCGTCTTCACGCCATAGGTGCCGGCGTGGCCCGAGCAGCGCTCCACGGTGTTGAGCTTCAACTCAACTTTGCTGCCGATGAGCTTGAACATCTCTTCGGTTTTCTTGCCGATGTTTTGCACGCGGCCGTGGCAGGGAATGTGGTAACTCACACGGCCCAGCGCCGTGCTGAAGTCGGTCTTCAAGAGGCCGTCTTTGTGGCGCGCCACCAGGTACTCGAAGGGGTCGAACATCGCTTCCTTGACCGCTTGCGTGTCGGCGCAGTCGGGGAACATCAGCGGCAGCTCTTGCTTGAACATCAAGGTGCAGCTCGGAATGGCCGAGACGATGGCCCAGCCTTCACGCGCGTACTTGGCCAGCACGGGGATGTTGGCTTTTTTGGCCTGCTCGACGGCTTTCAAGTCGCCAAGCTCCAGCTTGGGCATGCCGCAGCACTGCTCCTTCTCGACGATCTCGTAGGCGATGTCGTTGTGCTCCAGCACCTTGATGAGATCTTCGCCAATGCCGGGCTCGTTGTAGTTGACGAAGCAGGTCGCAAAGATCGCCACCTTGCCCGGTGTGCGCTGGCCGTTGACCGCATTGACGCCCGTACTGTTCATCGCGCGCCCCCAGCGAAAGCGCTGATCGGCCAGCCCTGGCAGCCAGGCGTCGGGATGCACACCAAGCTGCGCGTCCATCAGCTTGCGCATCGGCTTGGTCTTGTTCAGCGCGTTGACGATGTCGACGACGATGGGGATGCCGGCGAACTGGCCATGCACATCCGTGCTGGCGAGCAACTTTTCTTTCGCCTGCACGTGGCCGTTTTGATGCTTGATGGCCTTGGCGCGCAGCATGAGGTGCGGGAAGTCCAGGTTCCATGGGTGCGGCGGCGTGTACGGGCACTTGGTCATGTAGCACAGGTCGCACAAATAGCACTGGTCGACGACGTTCCAGTAGGCCTCTTTCTTGACGCCGTGCACTTCTCCATCTGCCGTGGCGTCGACCAGGTCGAAGAGCGTGGGGAAGCTCTGGCACAAGCTCACGCAGCGGCGGCAGCCGTGGCAGACGTCGAACACGCGCTCCATCTCGGCCAGGGCTTTGCCCTCGTCGTAGAAGTCGGGGTTCTTCCAGTCCAGCGGGTGGCGGGTGGGGGCTTGCAGGTTGCCTTCGCGCATGTCGGTGTTCAGCTGGTTGGTCGATAAACGAACAAGGGGCACGAAGCCCCTTGTTCAGTGGCTGATCAGGCGATCAGTCCACCAAGGCGTCGAGCGCCTTCTGGTAGCGATTGGCGTGCGAGCGCTCGGCCTTGGCCAGCGTCTCGAACCAGTCGGCGATCTCGTCAAAGCCTTCGGTGCGTGCCTGCTTGGCCATGCCCGGGTACATATCGGTGTACTCGTGCGTTTCACCGGCCACGGCAGCGGCCAGGTTCTGGCGGCTGGAGCCGATGGGCAAGCCGGTGGCGGGGTCGCCCGTGGCTTCCAGGAATTCCAGGTGGCCGTGGGCGTGCCCCGTTTCACCTTCAGCGGTGGAACGGAACAGCGCAGCCACGTCGTTCTGGCCTTCAATGTCAGCCTTGTTTGCGAAATACAAGTAACGGCGGTTGGCCTGAGATTCGCCGGCAAAGGCGTCCTTCAGGTTCTGTTCGGTCTTCGATCCCTTCAAGCCCATGTGATGCTCCTTCGTGGTTGGAGATGCCTCAGCTGAAAGTGGGCTTCTCAGCCCACCGCAGCACGGGAAGCGCAGGCTACCAAAAGCCCACGCCGTAGGGCCAATGTAATCGCCCTATGTCAGCCATAGGGGCCTGTCGGCGCGGCCTGCCAGAATGCGCGTCCCAACTGACCACCCAGCCTGATGGTTCCGCACCTCGTCACCGCCCACGCCGGGCCGATCAATGAACTTGAAGCCCGTGTGCTGGAAGCCATGCCGGCCATCGAGCGCTGGTTCCGGCTCGAATGGATGGAGCACACGCCGCCGTTCTACACGGCCGTAGACCTGCGCAACGCCGGCTTCAAGCTGGCACCGGTGGACACCAACCTCTTCCCCGCCGGCTTCAACAACCTGACGCCCGAGATGCTGCCGCTGGCGGTGCAGGCGGGCCAGGCGGCGATCGAGAAGATCTGCCCCGAAGCGCGCAACCTGCTGATCATTCCGCGCCCGCGCACCGCCGACCCGTTCTACCTGACCAGCGTGCAGCGGCTGATGCAGATCTTCACCCAGGCCGGCTTGAACGTGCGCCTGGG
>JANOJR010000017.1:0-3423 GCA_031418855.1 Rubrivivax sp. | reverse complement strand
CGCGCTTTGCGCGTCGGCGGCGAATTGCAGACTGAGCTCGCGGCTGGAACGTGACTGCGCAATCGGCGTGGCGATGTGGATCGCCGTCCAGGCCTGGCGCGCGAGCAACTGGCGCAGGCGGTCCAGGTCGGGCTGGTCAAGCACTTCGAGTTGCGCGCCTTCGTTGCGGTAGAGGTGTTCCAGGTCGGCGCCGCCCGTGGACAAGCCGCGCTGCGTGCGCTGCTCGGCGGCGTGCATGGGCTTGATGAGCAGCACGGCGCCAGATCGTGGCGGCGACACGCTCGGCACGATCAGACTGGACCTTAGCTGGCTTTGCAGCGCGGCGACGCTGGCGTCGTCGGCCACGCCGCTCACGTCGATGTCTGCGCTTTGCTGCCAGGTTCGAAGCAGCTGCGCGGTGGCCGGGCCTAACTGGCCATCAACCACCAGCGTGCCCTGCCCAAGCAAGCCCAGCGCCCGCTGCACCCAGGCAATGCGCGGCTGCACGCCACTCAGCGCCGGCGCACGCCAGATGCGCTGCACCGCGCCATGCAGCGACAGCGGCCGCGCGGGCGCCTGCGCGGGCAACAGCGCCGGCACCATCAGCTCCCAGGGCATGGCGTGCATGCCGGGCTGGCGGTGTTCGATCAGCAGCTCAAGGGGTGACAGGCCGCTGCTGTGCACATGGCGCAAGCGCTCTTGCACGATCTCGGGCAAGGCACAGGCAGCCAGCTCGCGGCCGAAACGCTCACCCACCGCGCCCAGGCGGGACACGAGCTCCCACGACGCCGCTTCGCTGAAGCGCCCGGCGCCGAACTCGGACAGCATGTCGGTGAAGGGCGCATGCAGCGGCGTGTTGCGGCGCTCTTGCATCTGGCCACTGTGCAGGTAGGCCACGCGGGTGACGCTGTCGGCATCGAACATGCGCAGGCCCATGGCGGCGGCGGGCTCCAGGCTTTCAGCGCCAACGGCTGCGGCTGCACCCGTAGCCTTGGCGGCGGCCAGATCTGCCGCGACTCCGGCGGTGGCCACGGCCTGCGGCACCGCATGCACCACCGCCGACGCGCCGCCGGGAATCAGCGCCGCAGGCATGCCCAGCGTCTCACCGAGATGCCGCGCACCTTGCACGTTAGCTTTGACGTCCAGCTCGGCAAAGAGCTTGGGCTGGCGCGAGGCCAGCGCCAGCTGCGAGGCCAGTGCCAGCACCTGCCAGCTCGCCGGCAGCATGCCGGGTTGGTCGATCTCGCGCAGCGCGTGCTTCAGCAACTTCGCTGCGGCCTCCGTCTCGCCAGCACGCGCGGCGCGGTCGGCGGCTTCGGCCCGCACGACGGCGCAGAAGCCGCGCCAGTGCTTGTGCGTGATGAGCAGCCGCGTCAGCCAGTTCGCCGGCAGTACCTCGGTGGGCGCCAGGCCCAGGCGGTCGCAGCACAGCGCGAGCTGGCGCTGCCACGGCTGCGGTTCTTGCGCGGCCACCAGCGCGCGCAGCTCACGCAGCTCCTGCGCTGCCTGCTCCGGAAGCATCAAGACACGCAGCATCTCGGCACGCTGCACACCCAAGCGGATGCGGTCGCCCGGCAATAAGCGCTGCTGGCGCGGCAGCTTCAGCGCCTGCACGCGGCACAAGCGGTCGAGCCGGTGCACCAGCGTGGCCGGCAAGGCTTGCAAGGGTTTGACGTGGCGCAGCTCGCGCATGGACTGCAAGCGCAAGCCCACGTAGTCAACGCCTTCGAGCGTGTCGGCCAGCGCCTGCGCTTGCTCGATGCGCGTGGCCGCATCGTTCAGCGCCAGGCCGCCGACTGCGAGCTGCATGCGCACACGCCAGCGCTCGCTGGGCACCTGCGCCAAGAGGCCGCGCGCCTGCGCCAGCAGCTGCTGGCTGCTGGCCTCCTGGCCCATGCGGTCGTGCAAGGCGCTGCGCATCAAGAGATGCTCGACACGCAGCTCGATGTCTTCACCGCTCAGCGCGTCTTCGTTGTCTTGCAGGTGTTCGGCCGCCAGGCGCAGGTTGCCCAGGTCAAAGAGATAGATACGCGCGATGCTCAGGCGCGTGCGCACTTCGTCGAAGTGCTCGCCGAGCTCGGCCTGCATGGCCATGGCCTGGCTCATGGCGTCGAGCGCGGCGCTGTGGTCGAGCAGGCTGCGTGCGGCCTGGGCTAACACGCGAAGTGCGCGCAGTGTCAGCGCGTTGGCTGCGGGCTTGTAGTGCGCACTGGATGGCTTGGCGTCGGCCTGCAGCGCCGCGGTGGCCAGAGCCCGCGCGCTGCCGGCGTCGCCCGCCGCGAGCACCAGCTCGGCATGTTCAACGTCTTGCAGGCGGCGCGCGCTCGTGCCCGGTGCAGCGCCCTGCGCGGCCATCTGCTGCAGCTGCATACGCAGTGCCGCGTCGCTCAGCCCCGCGGCCTCCAGCAACTGCGGCATGCCTTGCGCCAAGTTGCGTTTGGCCGCGCTGGCGGCGCTGCGCGAGCGCCAGCGCGGCTGCGCCGGGCTCACGTCAGCTTGCGCTTGCAGCGACAAACGTAGCGCCTGGCGTGGTGCGGCTTCGCGCAGGCATTGGTTGACTTCGGCCTGCACCGACTCGGCATACGACTCGGCGTCGCCCTGGCGCCAGACCAGGCGCCCCCATTGGCGGCCGAATTCACGCGCGCGCGGCGCGTCCAGCGCGCGGTAGCCGCGCTCAAGTGCTAACAACACCTGGGAGCGCAGCTCTGGGTCCAGCCGCTGGCGCGATGCGTCTTCGAGTTCGCGCAAGGCGGCACGTTTTTGCTCGGCGTCGGCCGCCAGCGCCAGGCGCAACTGGCCACGTTGCGCCAGGCGTGGCTGCGGCGCGGCGCTCGGCAGTTTGATGGTGTCGAACTGCGCGAGCTGTTGGCGCGCCTGCATGAGGTGCTTGACGGCCTGGCTGCTGTCTTCACTGATGCGCCCGCGCTGCGCGTGCAGCTCGGCCAGCGCAAAGAGCGCATGCGCACGCGCCCATGGCGGCACCAGCACTGGCGCGTCAGGCGTGGCTTCGCTGTCGGCAAGGTCGCGCGACAAGACCAGCAGGGCCAGTGCCTCGACCACGTCGTCGTCAAGCTGCCATTGCTGCAAACGCCGCAACCAGGCGGGTGCAGCGGCAGCACGGCGTAGTTGGAAGTCGTGGTAACTCAGCTCGGCCAGGCGCTCAGCGTCGCTTCGCTTGGACTCCGTGCTGCGGGCATAGGCCATGGCGGCGCGGTGCACTTGCTCGACCACCGGGCGGTCGCGCTGCAAGAGCGCGCGGCGCATGGGGTGGCTGACCACCGGCTGGATGACCACCGCGTCGCTGACCTGCGCGTCGACGCTGACCCATGACGACGCGCTGGCGTACTCGCGCAGCTGGCGCCACAGCGCGTCGGTGTCGAGCTTGCGCTGTGCCGCGCCGCTGGGCCCGGCCCACAGCGCCGGCCAGTCTTTGTGCGCCACGCC
>JANOJR010000016.1:0-11554 GCA_031418855.1 Rubrivivax sp. | reverse complement strand
GCGGGGGCGGCGGAGCGACCGCAGCCGGGGGCGGCGGGGGTGGCGGCGGGGGCGGCGGCGGAGCCGGACGCGGGGGCGGCGGCGGCACGATGGCGCCGTCACAACCTTCAGCAGCCGTGGCCGGCGTCCAGAAAGCGTCGCGCCAGCAAAGCTCGTTGGTGCCGTTCTTCCAGACGATGGTTCCGTCAGCGTTGCGCCAGTTGTCGATCGACTTCGACTGTGCGAAGCCCGCGATCGGCGCGGCAAGGGTGGCGGCAGCAAAGAGCACTGCCACCTTGTTCAATTTCTTCATGATTCTCCTCTCGAGGAAAGCCGCAGTGGTCTGCGATACGTCCGTAATTGAAGCAAAGTACTGGGCAAACACCCACAGTGCATGGGTACTCACCACCGACAAATCATTGTGCCATAGGGCGTCGGTTGAGCTGCATTTTGCGGGCTCGTTGGTCGCTGACCCCAGCGGCTGTTGCGCCAGCACTACAAGAGCCGACCTTTAGAATGCCGCGCTGCCAACACCGCCTGCATCCGCCAGCGCGCGTGCCGCGACAACACTGGTCGACACCCCCGCATGAGTTCATTCGCCAAGGAAACGTTGCCCATCAGCCTCGAAGAGGAGATGCGCCGCTCCTACCTCGACTATGCGATGAGCGTGATCGTCGGGCGTGCTTTGCCCGACGCGCGCGATGGCTTGAAGCCCGTGCATCGGCGCGTGCTCTTTGCGATGCACGAGCTAAACAACGACTGGAACCGGCCCTACAAGAAGTCGGCGCGCATCGTAGGCGACGTCATCGGTAAATACCATCCGCACGGCGATACGGCGGTGTACGACACCATCGTGCGCATGGCGCAAGACTTTTCACTGCGCCACATGCTGGTCGATGGCCAGGGCAACTTCGGCTCGGTCGACGGCGACAACGCGGCGGCGATGCGCTACACGGAAATCCGCTTGTCGAAGATCGCGCACGAGATGCTCGAAGACATCGACAAAGACACGGTTGACTTCGCGCCGAACTACGACGGCTCGGAGAAAGAGCCCGTGGTGCTGCCTGCCCGGCTGCCCAACCTGCTGGTCAACGGCGCCACCGGCATTGCCGTGGGCATGGCCACCAACATCCCGCCGCACAACCTCAATGAGGTCGTCGACGCCTGCCTGCACCTGCTGAAGAACCCGGACGCGACGATCGACGAGCTGATGGAAATCGTGCCCGCGCCCGACTTCCCCACCGCCGGCATCATCTATGGCCTGAACGGGGTGCGTGAGGGTTACCGCACCGGCCGCGGCCGCGTGGTGATGCGCGCGAAGTGCCACTTCGAGGACATCGACAAAGGCCAGCGCCAGTCGATCATCGTCGACGAGATTCCGTACCAGGTGAACAAGAAGACGCTGCTTGAGCGCATTGCCGAGCTGGTGCAGGAAAAGAAGATCGACGGCATCAGCCACATCCAGGACGAGAGCGACAAGTCCGGCATGCGCGTGGTCATCGACTTGAAGCGCGGTGAAGTGCCCGAGGTTGTGCTTAACAACCTCTACAAACAGACGCAGCTGCAAGACAGCTTCGGCATCAACATGGTGGCGCTGATCGACGGCCAGCCCAAGTTGTGCAACTTGAAGATGCTGATCGAGGTCTTCCTCGAGCACCGCCGCGAAGTGGTGACGCGGCGCACCGTGTTCGAGCTGCGCAAGGCGCGCGAACGCGGCCATGTGCTCGAAGGCCTGGCGGTGGCGCTGGCCAACATCGACGAGTTCATCGAGACCATCAAGACCTCGCCCACGCCGCCGATGGCCAAGGCCGCCTTGATGAGCAAGAGCTGGGACTCGTCGATGGTGCGCGAGATGCTGGCGCGCGCCGAGACCAGCACCAGCGGTGGCCGCGAAGCGTATCGACCCGAAGGCCTGCCCTCGCACTACGGCTTGCAGGGTGACGGCCTGTACCGCTTGTCGGACGACCAGGCGCAAGAGATCTTGCAGATGCGCTTGCAGCGCCTCACCGGCCTTGAGCAAGACAAGATCATTGCCGAGTACCGCGAGGTGATGACGCAGATTGCCGACCTGCTGGACATCCTCTCGCGCCCCGAGCGCGTGACGTCCATCATCTCCGGCGAGCTCAGCGCTCTGCGCGAAGAGTTCGGCCAGAGCAAGCTGGCGGCACGTCGCAGCGTCATCGAACATAACGTGCAAGAGTTGGGCACGGAAGATCTGATCACGCCCACCGACATGGTGGTGACACTCAGCCACACCGGCTACATCAAGAGCCAGGCCTTGTCGGAGTACCGCGCGCAGCGCCGTGGCGGCCGTGGCAAGCAGGCGGCGCAGACCAAGGAAGACGACTGGATCGACCAGCTCTTCATCGCCAACACGCACGACTGGATCCTGTGCTTCACCACCAAGGGCCGCGTGTATTGGCTGAAGGTCTGGGAAGTGCCGCAAGGCTCGCGCAATTCGCGTGGCAAGCCCATCGTCAACATGTTCCCGCTACAGGCCGAAGAAAAGGTCAACGTGGTACTGCCGCTGACGGGTGAATTCCGCAGCTTCCCGGCCGACCACTTTGTCTTCATGTCCACCGCGCTGGGCACGGTGAAGAAGACCTCGCTCGACGAATTCAGCAACCCGCGCAAGCCCGGCATCATTGCCGTCGATCTTGACGAGGGCGACGTGCTGGTGGGCGCGGCACTCACCGACGGTCAGCACGACGTGATGCTGTTCTCTGACGGCGGCAAAGCGGTGCGCTTCGACGAAGACGATGTGCGCCCGATGGGCCGCACGGCGCGCGGGGTGCGTGGCATGGCGCTTGACGCGGGCCAACACGTCATCGCCATGCTGGTGGCCGAAGACGAGACGCAAAGCGTGCTCACAGCGACGGTCAACGGCTACGGCAAACGCACCAACATCACCGAGTACACGCGTCACGGCCGCGGCACCAAGGGCATGATCGCCATCCAGCAAACCGAGCGCAATGGCCGCGTCGTGGCCGCCACGCTGGTGCGGCCGGCCGACGAGATCATGCTCATCACCCACAAGGGTGTGCTGGTGCGCACGCGGGTCTCGGAAATCCGCGAACTCGGCCGCGCCACGCAAGGCGTGACCTTGATCGCGCTCGACGATGGCTCGTCGCTTTCGGGCTTGCAGCGCATCGTCGAGAACGACGCGCATGCTGAGATCGGCGCGGACGCTGGTGAAGGCGACGGCAACCAAGACGGTGAAAACGCTGGCGCTGCCGGTGAGGAGAATTCCTGATGGCCGCGACTTCGCGTTCGATCCTGCGCTTTATCCTGCGTTCGACCCTGGTCGCATTGGCGGCCACTACACTGGTATCTACGGCATGGGCCCAAGCGGCCAACGTCCCGCCGGCCGCTGTCTCGCCGGCGAAGAAAGAGCTGGTCGCCAAGATCCTGCAACTTCAGCAGTCCGGCATCGATGGCATGGCACGCAGCATGCTGGAGCAGCCAGCCATGCAGGTCATGCAACAGGTCAACGCCATCCTGGCGCAGCGTGTACCGGCGGACAAACGCGACGCGCTGGCGCGTGAAATCGAAGGCGACTTGCGCAAATACGTCGACGAGTCGTTGCCGTTGATGCGTGAGCGCGCCGCCAAGCTCGCACCCACCACCATCGGTGCCGTGTTGGAAGACAAGCTCAGCGAAGACGAGCTCAAGCAGATCGTGGCCATGCTCGAGTCACCCGCCGTGCGCAAGTACCAGACGCTACAGGGCGACATGCAGCGCAGCTTTGCAGAGAAGCTCGTGGCAGAAACGCGCAGCACCGTGCAGCCCAGAGTCCAGGCCATGCAGCAGTCCATCGCCAAGCGTCTAGCGCCCTACACCAGTGCGGCGAGTGCGCCGGCTGGCAAGTAGGCGCCCGTAGCGCTAAGAAGACTCAAGCTAACGCCATGTCTGACGGGAACCTGACCAGCCCCGCGCTCTTGACGCTGCGTGGGCAAATCGACAGTCTGGACAGCGACCTGCTGGCCATGCTCAACCGCCGCGCTGCGCTGGCGCTTGAAGTCGGTGAGCTGAAGAAGCATGAAGGCTCGGCGGTCTTTCGCCCGGAGCGTGAAGCGCAAGTGATCGACGCGCTCAAAGCGCGCAACTCTGGCCCGCTGCTGTCGCAAAGCGTGGCGCCGATCTGGCGCGAAATCATGTCGGCCTGCCGCGCGCTGGAGTCACCCACGCGCATCGCCTACCTCGGCCCGGCGGGCACCTTCAGCGAAGAGGCCGCGCTGGGCTTCTTCGGCTCGTCGATCGTGCGCGTGCCATGTGCCAACTTCGACGAGGTGCTCAACACCACGCTCTCCGGCGCGGTCGACTTTGGCGTCGTGCCGGTGGAAAACTCCAGCGAAGGTGTCGTCACGCGCGTGCTCGATCTCTTCTTGACGACCCAACTTTTCATCGTCGGTGAAACCAGTCTCTTCGTGCGCCACAACCTGCTGCGTAAGAGCGACGCCATGACGGAAATCTCGGCCGTATGCGCGCACCCGCAAGCCCTGGCGCAATGCCATCAGTGGCTGTCCAACCACCTGCCGCATGTCGAGCGCAGGCCCGTCTCCAGCAACGCTGAAGGCGCGCGAATGGCGGGCGCAGACGCCAGCGTGGCCGCCATCGCCAGCACGCGCGCGGCAAGCGAATTCGGCCTGCATGTCCTGGCCCCGGCGATCCAGGACGAGGCCAACAACCGCACCCGCTTCGCGGTGCTCGCGCACCCGCAGCGCCACCCCGCGCCCAGGGCCTCGGGGCATGACTGCACGAGCCTCGTCGTATCCGTGACCAACCGCCCGGGGGCCGTGCACGACATGCTGGTGCCGCTGAAGACGCACGGCGTGTCGATGACGCGCTTTGAGTCGCGCCCGGCACGTTCGGGCCAGTGGGAGTACTACTTCTACATCGACCTGCAAGGCCACCCCGACGAGGCGCCGGTGCAGGCGGCGCTGCACGAGCTGCGCGGCGCCTGCGCGTACTTCAAGATTTTGGGCACCTACCCGGTCGACGTGCACTGATGTTCCAGCAACTCGGTCTCATCGGCTGCGGAATGATGGGCGGCTCGTTCGCGCTGGCCTTGCGCCGTGCGGGCCTGGTCAAGCGCGTCGTGGGCTACAGCAAGTCACCGTCGACGACTGAGCTGGCACGGCGCATGGGCGTGATCGACGACGTGGCCGAGTCGGCGCTGCAAGCCGTATCGGGCGCCGACATCGTATTGCTGGCCGTGCCGGTGTCGGCCACCGAAGCTACGTTTCGCGCCATCCGCCACCTCGTTGAGCCGGGTTTGCTGGTGATGGACGTGGGCAGCACGAAGCGTGATGTGGTCGATGCCGCGCGGCGCGCCTTGCGCGAGCGCATCCCCTCGTTCGTGCCCGCCCACCCGATTGCCGGCAAAGAATCGGCCGGCATTCAAAACGCCGACGCCGCACTCTTTGCCGGGCGTCAGGTCATCCTCACACCGCTACCGCAGACGGCGCCCGAGCTCGTGCAGCGCGCCACCGACGTCTGGTCGGCCATCGGCGCGCAGGTGTTGAAGATGACGCCCGAGAACCACGACGCCGCGTTTGCTGCCGTCAGCCACTTGCCGCATCTGCTGGCCTTCGCCTATTTCAGCGCCGTGGTGAACCAGCCCGCGGGCCGAGACTTTCTCTCGCTGGCCGGCCCAGGCTTTCGTGACTTCACGCGCATTGCCGCGAGCAGCCCCGAGGTCTGGCGCGACATCCTGGTGGCCAACCGCGAAGAGGTGCTGAAGCAATCGCAGCAGTTCCGGCACGCGCTTGACGCGCTTGAGCTGGTAATGAAGAGTGGCAACGTTGACGCGCTGGAAGACCTCATCCGCGCGCCTGCTGAAGGGCGCAGCGCGTGGCAGATGGGCGCGCCTCGCGTGCCCACGCCGCGCTGAACGCCAGCTGCTGGCGCCGTTGCTTTCCAATCTCCTTGGTGATGTACGACATCCCCTTCCTCGACCTGCCACCGCTGCGCGCAGCGTCGGGCCGCGTGCGCTTGCCGGGC
Organism: Rubrivivax sp.; assembly: GCA_031418855.1. Lineage (GTDB taxonomy): Bacteria > Pseudomonadota > Gammaproteobacteria > Burkholderiales > Burkholderiaceae_C > Rubrivivax. The sequence continues at coordinate 5,572 of JANOJR010000016.1, read as the reverse complement.
TCCAAGAGCATCAGCAACCGCGTGCTCTTGTTGGCTGGGCTGGCGCAGGGCACGACAGCCATCCACGACCTTCTCGACTCTGACGACACGCGCGTGATGCTTGAAGCCTTGCGCACGCTGGGCTGCAAGCTCGATCGCCAAGGCGCGGTGCTGAACGTCACCGGCATCGGCGGGCGGCTGGCGATATTTGAGGCGAGCTTCTTCCTCGGCAATGCCGGCACCGCCATGCGCCCCTTGACGGCCGCGCTGGCCGTGCTCGCGGCCACGCAAGGTGGGCGCTTTGAAGTCTCGGGCGTGGCGCGTATGCACGAGCGCCCGATCGGCGACCTCGTCAACGCCTTGCGCCCGCTGGGCTGCACCATTGAAGACCTTGGCCAACCCGGCTACCCACCGCTGCGCCTGTCGGGCCAGGCCGGCGGCAGCCTGGCGCTGGCCGCACCGATCAAGGTGCGCGGTGATGTCTCCAGCCAGTTCCTCACCGCCCTCTTGCTGGCGCTGCCCTTGGTAGCTAACGAGCAAGATGTGGTGATCGAGGTCGAGGGCGAACTCATCTCGCGCCCCTACATCGAGATCACGCTGAAGTTGCTGGCGCAGTTCGGCATCGCGGTGCAGCGCAGTGAATGGCAGCGCTTCGTCATCCCTGCGGGCAGCCGCTACCAAACGCCGGGGCGCATCCACGTCGAAGGCGACGCGTCGGCGGCCTCGTACTTCGTGGCGCTGGGCGCTATCGCAGCGCACGGCGGCGCGCCGGTGCGCATTGAAGGTGTGGGCACCGACTCAATCCAGGGCGACATCCGTTTCATCGACGCGGCCACTACCATGGGTGCCGCAGTCAAGAGCGGCCCTGGCTGGCTTGAAGTGCGCCGCGGCCGCTGGCCGCTCAAGGGCATCACGCTCGACGCGAACCACATCCCTGACGCCGCCATGACGCTGGCGGTGATGGCGCTGTACGCCGACAGCCCCACGCGCATCACCGGCATCGCCAGCTGGCGCGTCAAGGAAACCGACCGCATCGAGGCCATGGCCACCGAGCTGCGCAAGGTTGGCGCGACGGTGAGCAGCGGTGACGATTTCATCGAGGTGACGCCGCCCACGCAGTGGCGAAGTGCCGCGATCCACACCTACGACGACCACCGCATAGCGATGTGCCTGTCGCTCGCCGCCTTCAGTGCCTTGGCCCCCGCCCAGCAGGCCATCAGCTTGCGATTGCTCGACCCGCGCTGCGTGGCCAAAACCTACCCCGACTACTTCGAAGACTTCTTCGCTCTGGCCAGCGCCGACATGCAAGACGTGCCCGTGATCACCATCGACGGCCCCACGGCCTCGGGCAAAGGCACGCTGGCTGCCGCGCTGGCCAAACGCCTGGGCTACCAGTTGCTGGACTCCGGCGCGCTGTACCGCGCCACCGGGCTGGCGGCCTTGCGCGACGGTGTGTCGCTGGACGACACGGCCGCTTTGGCGCGCACGGCGTCCTTTCTCGACCTGCGCTTCGACGGCGAGCGCGTATGGCTGCGCGGCCAGGACGTAAGCGACGAGCTGCGCCTGGAAACCACCGGCGCGCTGGCGTCCAAGGTCTCGGCCCTGCCCGCCGTGCGCGACGCCTTGCATGGCTTGCAGCTGTCGTTTCGCCGCGCGCCTGGCATGGTGGCCGACGGGCGCGACATGGGCACCGTCGTCTTCGCCACCGCCACGCTCAAGGTCTTCCTCACCGCAAGTGCTGGCGAGCGCGCCGAGCGCCGCCATAAGCAATTGATTTCAAAGGGAATTGCGGCTAACATCGCGGCCCTTCGTGCGGACATTGAAGCACGCGATCTGCGGGACAAAACCCGCCTCGCGTCGCCCCTGGTGGCCGCACAAGACGCGCTCCTACTAGACAACTCGCACTTGAGCATCGAAGAGTCGGTGCAACAGGTGCTTGACTGGTGGGAAGCACGAAGACCTTTCGCCGCCGAGCCTGCCCTCCAGTGACCGTCAGGTCCTTCAGTCTCAGCATCTTTTCAACCCAACCCGCAACTGTTGTTGCACGCATCACCCGGCTCTGCTTTCACTCCTCCGGGTACCAGGAAAACCAATGTCCCAAATGCAAACCACCGTCACATCAATGGGCGGCGCCGATATGTTCGCCGCGATGTTCGAGGAGTCGCTCAAGAGCGCCGACATGCGCGTCGGCGAGGTCATCTCGGCCGAAGTCGTGCGTATCGAGTTCAACCACGTCGTCGTCAATGCTGGCCTGAAGAGCGAAGCCTTCGTTGCGATCGAAGAATTCAAGAACGACCAGGGCGAGCTTGAAGTCCAGGTCGGTGACTTTGTCTCGGTGGCCATCGACGCCATCGAAAACGGCTACGGCGACACCATCCTGTCGCGCGACAAAGCTAAACGTCTAGCCTCGTGGATGTCGCTTGAAAACGCGCTGGAATCGGGTGAGTTCGTCACCGGCACGGTGAGCGGCAAGGTCAAGGGCGGCCTCACAGTGCTGGTCAATGGCATTCGCGCCTTCCTGCCCGGCAGCCTGCTCGATACGCGCCCGGTCAAGGACATGAGCCCGTACGAGGGCAAGACCATGGAGTTCAAGGTCATCAAGCTCGACCGCAAGCGCAACAACGTCGTGCTGTCACGCCGCGCGGTGGTTGAGGCTTCGATGGGCGAAGAGCGCGCCAAGCTGCTCGAAACCTTGAGCGAAGGCGCCATTGTTTCGGGCGTGGTGAAGAACATCACCGAGTACGGCGCGTTTGTCGACCTCGGCGGTATCGACGGCCTGCTGCACATCACCGACATGGCCTGGCGCCGTGTGCGCCACCCCAGCGAAGTGGTCACCGTCGGCCAGGAGCTGCAAGCCAAGGTCTTGAAGTTCGACGCCGAGAAGAACCGCGTCTCGCTCGGCATCAAGCAGCTGGGTGATGACCCTTGGCACGGCGTGGCCCGTCGCTACCCCAACAGCACGCGCCTCTTCGGCAAGATCACCAATATCGCTGACTACGGCGCGTTCGTCGAGATCGAACCCGGCATCGAAGGCCTGGTACACGTCAGCGAAATGGACTGGACCAACAAGAACGTGGCTCCGGCCAAGGTCGTCACCCTGGGCGAAGAAGTCGAAGTCATGGTGCTGGAGATCGACGAAGACAAGCGTCGCATCAGCCTGGGCATGAAGCAGTGCAAGGCCAACCCCTGGGAAGAGTTCAGCACGACGTGGAAGCGTGGCGACAAGGTCAAGGGCCCCGTCAAGTCGATCACCGACTTCGGTGTCTTCGTTGGCCTGGCGGCAGGCATCGACGGCCTGGTGCACCTGTCCGACCTGTCCTGGCACGAGCCGGGCGAGACGGCGGTGCGCAACTACAAAAAGGGCCAGGAGGTCGAAGCCATCGTGCTGGCGATTGACGTCGAGCGCGAGCGCATCTCCTTGGGCATCAAGCAGATGGACACCGACCCCTTCACCAGCTTCACGACGATCAATGATCGTGGTGCGGTGGTCGACGGCAAGGTCAAGTCGGTGGACCCGCGAGGCGCTGAGATCCAGCTCAACGAAGACGTCACCGGCTACCTGCGTGCCAGCGAGATCTCGCGCGACCGTGTCGAAGACGCGCGCTTGCTGCTCAAAGACGGCGACGATGTCTCGGTGATGATCATCAACGTCGACCGCAAGATGCGCTCGATCCAGTTGTCGATCAAGGCCAAGGACAGCGCCGACCAGCAAGAAGCCATGCAGCGCCTGTCGCAAACCAGCGAGCGTGAAAACGCTGGCACCACGAGCCTGGGCGCCTTGCTGCGCGCCAAGCTCGACACGCAAAAAGAGTAAGGCTTGTGTCGCCGCAGGGCTCGCCTTGTGCGAGCTTTGCGGCGGCGTCAAGGCCCCCTCCCCTGGTGGCGCGCCCCACGCCCACCACCAGGGCCCGCGTGCAGTTCGGTGAAATGCAGATCACGATGACCCGCTCTGACCTCGTCACCCGCCTGGCCGACCGTTTTTCGCAGCTCACGCAGCGCGATACCGAGTTCGCCGTGAAAACCATTCTGGAAGCCATGGCCGACGCACTTGCGCGCGGCCACCGCATCGAGATTCGTGGCTTTGGCAGCTTTTCGATCACACGCCGCCCACCGCGCCAGGGCCGCAACCCACGCAGTGGTGCGCAGGTCATGATTCCGGAAAAGCTGGTGCCCCACTTCAAGCCCGGCAAGGCCCTGCGCGAAGAGGTGGACGTGCACACACCGGCACCAGCCGAGCCCGTACCGAACCGATAATCACGGCCGCATGCGCGTGCTGATCTGGCTCATTCGGGCCTTCATTTTTTTCACCCTGTTCGCCTTCGCGCTGAACAACCAGCAAACCGCCACGGTGCACTGGTTCTTCGGGGTGGGCTGGAACGCGCCGATGGTGATCATCGTGCTCGCCGCCTTCGCTGCGGGCTGCGTCATCGGCGTGCTGGCGATGCTGCCGGGCTGGTGGCGCCAGCGCCGCGCGGCCAAGGCCGCACCGGTGGTGGCTAAGGTCGCAGCTACGGCCACAGCCGTTTCGCGGCCCGCCGCGCCGCCCGCGGGCTTTGGTAGCGAAGCGCCACCGCGCGAGCTGCTTTAGGTCCAAGGCCCGCCGCGATGGACTTCGACTTTCAGTGGCTGCTGATCGGCCTGCCGGTGGCCTTCGCCCTGGGCTGGCTGGCCTCGCGCTTTGACCACCGCGAGTTCCGCCGCGACAGCCGCGACGCGCCGCGCGCTTACTTCAAGGGCCTGAACCTCTTGCTCAACGAGCAGCAAGACAAGGCCATCGACGCCTTCATCGAGGCCGTGCAAAACGACCCCGACACCACCGAGCTGCACTTCGCGCTCGGGAACCTGTTTCGCCGCCGCGGTGAGTTCGAACGCGCTGTGCGCGTGCACCAACATCTCTTGCAGCGTGGCGACTTGAAGACCGCAGAGCGCGACCGCGCACAGCACGCGCTGGCCCAAGACTTCATGAAGGCCGGCCTCTTCGACCGCGCTGAAGAAGCCTGGCGCGCCTTGCTCGGCACGGCCTTCGACGATGAAGCGCAGGCCGCACTCTTGTCGCTGTACGAGCGCTCGCGCGAATGGGCCAAGGCCGCCGAAGTGGCCGCGCGGCTGGACCGCGCCGGCAAGGGCAGCTTCGCCCCGCGCATCGCGCACCACTGGTGTGAACTCGCTGGCGACGCTGACGCTCGTGGCGCGCATGACGAAGCTGACGCCGCCTTGCGCAAAGCCTTCGAAGCCGCGCCCGACGCGCCACGCCCGCTGGTGCTGGCCGGCGAGCGCCACGCGCGTGCGGGCCGCCACGAGCAGGCCCTGCAAAGCTGGGACCGGCTGCGTGAACAGCAGCCCGCCGCCTTCATGCTGGTGGCCGGCGCCTATGCCCACAGCGCGCTGGCCTGTGGCCAGGCCGATGCTGCACGGCAGGCCTTGTTGGCGCAGTACCAGCGCTTCCCGGCGATGGACCTACTGCGCGCACTGGCCACGCTGCAAGCTGACGACAGCGCAAGTGCCTTGCAGCGATTGCTTGCGCACCTGCGCCAGCGCCCGAATCTCTCCGTCGCGTCGGACGTGCTAGAACACCCGGCCGCGAGTTGGCCCG
>JANOJR010000015.1:0-7354 GCA_031418855.1 Rubrivivax sp. | reverse complement strand
GTTCGGTGGCGGCGGGAATGCGCTTTCAAGGCCGCGGCGGAAGGTGACATGTGCTTGCAATTCGCGTTCGATGCGGGCCGCGCGGCCTGCGGGTGTCGGCAGATCCAGGTCGTCCAGTGCCGCGAGTGCCGCGCGCTCGCCAGACAGCTCGGCGGCGTCGGCGCCGAGGGTGCGCGCGCCGTCGCCGGCCAGGTAGACGCCGCGCACGCTGGTTCGCCCCGCAGCGTCGTGCGTCGGCAGCCAGGCCTGCTCGATCTCGCTGTAGTCGAACGCGCAGCCCGCCAGGTCGGCGAGCTGGGTCTCCGAGCGCAGGCCGTGGCCGAAGCCGATGGCATCGCAGGCGCTGGTGTAGGTGCCGTGCTGCGTGCGCCAGGTCAGTGCGCTAACGCGACCCGGGCCTTCGGCCTTCAGCAGCGTCGCGCCAGGGTGCAGGGCGACGCCCATCAAGCGCAGCCGCGCGAGCAAGTAGGCACCTTTGGCGGCCACAGCGGGCCGCGCCAGCAGGCGTGGCGCAGCCTGGAACTTGGCGCTCGGCGCCGCGCTGTCGAGCACCGCCACCACCTCCGCGCCATGGCTCGCGTACTGCCACGCCACCAGGTACAGCAGCGGCCCGGTACCGGCGAAGACCACGCGCGGCCCGATCAGGCAGGCCTGGTGCTTGAGCGCGACCTGCGCGCCGCCCAGCGTGTAGACGCCGGGCAGTGTCCAGCCGGGGAAAGGCAGCACGCGGTCGGTGGCGCCGGTGGCGAGGATCAGGGCCTCGAAGGGCAACGTTTGGTTGCGCCCGGCGCTCAGCAGCTGCAGCGCTTGGTGCTCGACCTGCCACACCAGCGTGTCGGGCCGGTAGTCGATCTGCGGCAGCAGCGACTCGAACCGGTCGAGCACCGACGCGGCGCGCCCGGCCTCGAAGCCATACAGATCGCGCCGTTCGCGCGCCATCACCGCCGGCGGCTGTCGATAGATCTGGCCGCCAAAGCGCCGCGCTTCGTCGATCACGACCGGGCGCTGACCGGCAGTCACGAGCACTTCAGCGGCGCGCATCCCGGCCGGGCCGGCCCCGACGATCACGATCGTCATGTCGGTAGGCCCGAGCGTACGCGCATGCCGGCCGCGACGAAGGTGGTGCAGGCACGCAGCCGTTGCCCATCGGCGAGCAGCACCCAGCAGTCCTGGCAGGCGCCCATCATGCAAAAGCCGGCACGCGGCGAGCCGCTGGGCTCGGCACGGCGTAGGTGATCGGTCTGCGTGAGGATCGCAGTCAGCAGCGTGTCGCCTTCCAGCGCCGTGCAGCTTGCCCCGTCGAGCTCGAAGTTGATGGACGCGCGCGGCTTGCCGTCGATGCGCTGCAGGATGGCGCTCAACGCTGCCCCACCAAAATCTTGTCCAGGCCGTAGAAGCGGTCGAGCACGATCATTGCGAGCGCCGTCACCGCGACGAGCAAGGCCGACACCGCAGCCATCATCGGGTCGATCGATTCGGTGGCGATCATGTACATGCGCACCGGCAGCGTCACCGTCTGCGGCGAGGTGATGAAGATCGACATCGTGACTTCGTCGAAGCTGTTGATGAACGCCAGCATCCAGCCGCCGGTGATGCCCGGCAGCATCAGCGGCAGCGTGATACGGCGGAACAGCGTGGCCTGGCTGGCGCCCAGCGACAGCGCGGCCTGCTCGGCGCTGCGGTCCAGGCCGGCCAGGGCCGCGACCACCAGGCGCAGCGCGTAGGGTGTGACGATGACCACGTGCGCCAGCGTCAGCCACAGCGGCGAGCCGCGCGCGCCGAACAGTGCGAAGAGCCGCAGCATGGCCACGCCGAGCACCAGATGCGGCACGATCAGCGGTGACAGCAGCAGGCCGTTCAGCGCCTGCCGGCCGGGGAACTCGTGGCGCGCAATGGCGATTCCGGCGGGGATCGCCAGCGCCACCGAGACGGTCGCGGCGACGGCCGCCAAGCCCAAGCTGTTCCAGAACGACTGCGTCAGGTCGGAGTGCTCGAAGACGGCCTTGAACCAGCGCAGCGAATACGTCCCCCACGGGATCGACAGCGTGTTCTCGGGTGTGAACGCGACCAGGCAGACGATCACCAGCGGCGCGAGCATGAAGGTCGTGACGCAGGCGTGGAAGAGCAAGCCGAGTACGCCGATTCGCCTCATGCGCGCCCCATCCGCTTGGCGTAGGCGCCCTCGAGCACGGCGCTGTAGCTGAGCATGATCAGCAGGTTGATGACCAGCAGCGCCAGCGCAATGGCCGCGCCCAGCGGCCAGTTCAGCTCGTGCAGGTACTCGTCGTAGATGAGGGTCGCGACCATCTTCAGCCGGCGCCCACCGAGCAGGCCGGGGATCACCAGCGCGCTGGCGCTCAAGCCGAACACGATCAAGCTGCCCGAGAGCAGCCCAGGCGTGACCTGCGGCAGCACGATGCGACGCATCACCGTCCAGCGCGACGCGTTCAGCGACAGCGCCGCGTTCTCGACCATCGGATCAAGCTTCTGCAGCGAGGTCCAGACCGGGATCACCATGAACGGCAGCATCACGTGCACCAGCGCGACGACCACCGCCGTTGGCGTGTAGAGCATCTTCAGCTTGCCGATGCCCAGCAGCTCGAAGAGCTGGTTGACGAGGCCATTCGACCCCAGCAACAGGCTCCAGCCGAACGCGCGCACGACCACCGAGACGAGCAGCGGCGCGAGGATCACGAGCAGGAAGATCGAACGCCATGGCCGCTGCATGTGCGACAGGATGTAGGCCTCGGGCGCACCGATCAAGACGCAGATCAGTGTGGTCAGCGCGGCGATCCAGCCGGTGCGAAAGAAGATCTCGTAGTAGTAGGCATCGCCCAGCACCAGCGCATACGACGCCAGCGTGAAGCCGCTTTGGACGCCGGTGTCCTGGCTGTACTGCTGGAACGAGAGCAGTGCCGTCAATGCCAGCGGCAGCAGCACCATCAGCGCGAACAGCGCGAGCGCGGGCGCACTGAGCGCAAACGGTGTCCAGCGCGACGCGGTGTTGGTCGCACCGCTCATGGCGCAACCGCGACCAGGCGCGCGACGTCTTTCGCCCAGCCCAGGTGCACGACGGCCTGTTCCTCGACCGGCACGCTGCCGTCGTTGGCACAACTGACCTCGAGCTCACCCAGCGGCGAACTCACGCGGTACAGCCATTGGCTGCCGAGGAAGAACCGCTCCTCGACGCGGCCGCTCAAGCTGCCGCGCTGCGGATCGGTGAAGTAAAGCTTCTCGGGGCGCATGCACACGGTGACGGATGCACCGTCGGCAAAAGCACCCGCGTCAACCTCCAGGCGTTGGCCCTGCGCCAGCACGACTGCGGCGCCCGTTGCGCTGCGCGAGACCCGCCCGGGCAGCAGGTTGGTCTTGCCGACGAAGGCCGAGATGAATTCGCTCTTCGGGTGCTCGTAGAGGCGGTACGGTGCGTCGATTTGCGTCGCCCGGCCGGCTTCCATCACGACGACCCGGTCGCTGATCGATAGCGCCTCGGCCTGGTCGTGCGTGACCATGATGGTGGTGGTGCCCACCTTGCGCTGAATGCGGCGCAGCTCGAACTGCATCGCCTCGCGCAGCTTGGCGTCGAGGTTGGACAAGGGCTCGTCGAGCAGCAGCACCGGCGGCGCGATGACGAGTGCGCGGGCGATCGCCACGCGCTGACGCTGGCCACCCGAGAGCTCGCGCGGGTAGCGCGAGGCCAGCTCATCGAGGTGCACGAGCTCGAGCATCTGGGCGACCTGCCGGTCGCACTCTGGCCTGGGCGTCTGGCGCATCTCCAGGCCGAAGCTGACGTTCTCGGCCACCGTCATGTGCGGGAAGAGGGCGTAGCTCTGGAACACGATGCCCAGGCCGCGCTGGTTCACGGGCAGCTTGGTGATGTCGCGGCCGTCGAGTGTGATGCGTCCGCGTGTCACCGGAGTCAGGCCGGCAATGGCCTGCAGCGTGGTGGTTTTGCCGCACCCCGAGGGCCCGAGCAGCGAGATGAACTCGCCGCGTTCGACGCTCAGGTCCATGTCGATCAGCGCGCCGAAGTCGCCGTAGTACTTCGAGACACCTTCGAGCTTGAGAAACGACATGTCGCGCACTCCTTAGGCTCACCAGTGTGGAGTTGCGATAGGGCGGTCGTCAAGCATGATTACCCGATTAGCAAATTAAAGTTACAGAACACTCCATCTATCGGATTACACAAGTACTATCGGCCGGCCATGAAACCGACAGATGAAAAATCAATCTCCAGCCTGCACCGGGCGATGGAGCTCGTCAAGGCGCTGGCCCGCAACGCGGAGTTCGGGCTGCGCGTCAGTGAGCTGTGCAAGCAGCTCGGGCTGACGCAACCGACCACGCACCGCTTGCTGCGGCAATTGATCGACGAAGGCCTCGTCGAGCAAGGCGAGCAGACCAAGCTGTACCGGCTGAGCATCGACTTCTTCGCACTCGCCGCCCGTGCCGGCGACGGCGCCGGCTTGCGCGCGCTATGCCGCCCGGCGTTGCTGCGCCTTGGAGCCTCGCTCGGCGACAGCGTCTTCCTGCTGGTGCGCAGCGGCTTTGACGCGGTCTGCCTCGACCGCTGGGAAGGCCCGTTCCCGATCCGCACGTTCACCGGCGACATCGGCGGGCGCGTGCCGCTGGGTGTGGGCCAGGGCGCGCTGGCGATCCTGGCATACCTGCCCGCCGCCGAGCAAGAAGAGGTGATGCGCTTCAATGTGCCGCGCATCCAGCACCTGGGCGCGTTCGACGAAGTCTTTCTGCGCACCGAAGTCGCGAAGGTGCGCGAGCAGGGTTACGCCAACACCAACACGGGTGTGATCGAAGGCATGGCCGGGCTCGCGGTGCCGGTGTTCGACCGCAACCAGCGCGTGGTGGCTGCGCTCAGCGTCGGCACCATCGCCAACCGGCTGAACAGCGAGCGTCTACCGGTGGTCATCGAGCTGCTGCAGCGCGAAGCGCGCAAGGTCTCGGAGCAGGTCAACCCCTTCGATCGTGTGCTGCGCCGGCCGGCCGAGGGCCTGGGTGCCAGCCGACCGCCGACTGTGCGCTGACCTTGTCCCGGCCCCGTCCGGCCCGCGCTGAGTAGCGACGCCTTGAACGGAGAGGGAGCCCGACGCTAACGCGCAAAAAGCAGTGACACCAGACCCAGACTGATGACCGGGAAGGCCAGCATCAGTGCCAGGCGCAGCACGTCCCAGGCGAGAAAGGGGAACACGCCTTTGTAGGTCTCGCTCATGGGCACGTCGCGCGCGAGGCTATTGACGACGTAGACGTTCAGGCCCACCGGTGGCGCTGTCATGCCGATGCCCACCGTCATCAGCACCAGGATGTCGAACCAGATGGCTTTGTCTTGCGCGCCCAGGCCCCACAGGTCCAGCGCCATCACGGTGGGGAAGATGACGGGGATGGTCAAGAGCAGCATCGACAGCTCGTCCATCACGCAGCCCAGCAGGATGTAGAAGACGAGCACGCCCCCGACGATGAGCAGCGGTGCGAGCTGCAGCTGTCCCGCCCAGGCGGCCAGCGCGGCAGGCATAGCGGTGAGTGCGAGTGCCGCGTTCATCATGTCGGCGCCGAGAAAAATCATGAAGACCATGGCGCTGGTTTCGGCGGTGCCCAAGAGGCTGCGCCGAATGCCTTCTCGCGAGAGCTCACGCTTGGACAGTGCCGCGACGAAGGTGGCCACCGCGCCCACCGCCGCGCCTTCCGTGGGCGAAAACACGCCGCCGTAAATGCCGCCGAAGACGATGCAGAAGATCAGCACAATGGGCCAGATGCCCAAGAGCGCCGTGAAGCGTTCGCGCCAGGGCAGCGCTGCGCTCGGGGGCGCCAGGTCGGGCCGTAAGCGGCAGACGATGGCGATGACGACCAGGTAGCCCAGCATGGCCAGCACGCCCGGCACCATGGCCGCAGCGAAGAGTTTGGCGATGTTCTGCTCGGTCAGGATGGCGTAAACCACCAGCGGCACCGAAGGCGGAATCAGGATCCCGAGCGTGCCGCCCGTGGCCAAGGTGGCGGTGGACAAGCGCCCCGAATAACCGTGCGCGCGCATGGGCCCGTAGGCCACCTGCGTGATGGTCGCGGCGGTGGCCACCGACGAGCCACACACCGCGCCAAAGGCACCGGCCGAGAGGATGGCCGCCATGCCCAGGCCGCCACGAATGTGGCCGACCCAGGCGGCCGCAGCCTTGAACAAAGCCCGGCTCAGGCCGCCTTGGGTGGCAAACTGGCCCATCAACAAGAAGAGCGGAATCACACTCAAGTCGTACGCCGTCAGCCGCGCGACGGCGCTGCCCTTGAGCAGGTTCAAAAGGCTGGCGTCGTTGGCCAAGGCCCAATAGCCCAGCGCGCCGGGGATGAACATGGCCGCGGCAATGGGCACGCGCAGGGCCATCAGCGCCAGCATGCCAGCGAACATCCACAGCCCGACTTGCGTGGCCGCACTCACGTGCCGGCGTGCTCGTTCACAGGCAAAGCCTTGCCACGCGCCAGGCTGAGGGCTTGCAGCGCGGCGATCACGGCAGTGAGCGCCAGCCCCGGCGCCAGCGAGGCATAAGCCCACCACATCGGCAGCGCCAGGATCATCGATGTCTCGCCCGCAGCGCGCACGCCCCACGCGCCCATGGCGGTGCGCCAGGCCAACAGTGCGCACATCATCACCAGCAGCGCCGCGCCCGTGGCGTCTAGCCACATCACGCGTCGCGCGCGCAGACGCTGGGTGAAGAAGTCCACGATGATGTTGGCGCGTTGCAGCTGGCACCAGGGCAGGCCCAGCGAGATGGCCAGCGCGATGCCGAATTGCGTGAGCTCCACATCGCCCTGGATCGGTGTGCCCAGCAGCGCGCGGCCGCTGATGCTTGCGACGGCCATCAGCGCTACCGCGCCGGCCGTGGCCGCGCCCAGGCAGGCGAAGCTGGCGGCAAGGCGCTGCAAGGCGCCGCCTGTCACTTGCGGTACTTGACCAGCAGCGCGCGCGCTTCGGCCAGCATCTGCTTGCCCGGCTGGCCGCGTTTGTCCAACTCGGCGACCCAGTCGTCGTAGAGGCCGGCGCTGGCCTTGACCCAGTTATCCAGCTCGCTGGCGGGCACCATGTAGAAGCTGTTGCCGCGCTCTTGGGCGGCCTTGCGGCCGTCCCAGGTCTTGCCGATCTGCTGCGACAAGGCGCTGCCAGCGTTGTTGTCGATGACCTTTCTCAAGTCGGCCGGCAGGCCGTCGTACTTGGCCTGGTTCATGGCGAAGACGAAGACCGCGCTGTACAGCGCCGGGCGCGAGGGGTCGGTCTCGCTGTGGTACTTCACCATCTCTTGCAGCTTGAGCGCGGGCATGATTTCCCAGGGCAACAAGAAGCCGTCGATCGTGCCTTTGC
>JANOJR010000014.1:0-1904 GCA_031418855.1 Rubrivivax sp. | reverse complement strand
GTCTTTGTCGACGAGTGCCACCGCACGCAGACCGGCAAGCTGCACAAGACGATGAAGGCGCTGATGCCCGGCGCGGTGTTCATCGGCTTCACCGGCACGCCGCTGTTGAAGCAGGACGCGCAGACCAGCCGCGAGGTCTTTGGCGACTACATCCACACCTACAAGTTCAGCGAGGGCGTGGCCGACGGCGTGGTGCTCGACCTGGTCTACGAGGCGCGCGACATCGAGCAGAGCCTGGGCTCGCCGGACAAGATCGACGCCTGGTTTGATGCCAAGACCAAGGGCCTGAATGGCTGGCAGAAGGCCGCCTTGCGCGAGCAATGGGGCACGATGCAAAACGTGCTGAGTTCGCGCTCGCGCATGGGCCGTGTGGTCGCCGACATCGTGTTCGACTTCGGCGTCAAGCCGCGGCTGAACAACCAGCGCGGCAACGCGATCCTGGTGGCGTCGAGCATCTACGAGGCATGCAAGTACTACGAGCTGTTGCAGAAGACCGCACTCAAGAACCAGTGCGCGGTGGTCACCTCGTACAACCCGCACACGCAAGACGTGACGCTGGAAGAAACCGGTGCCAACACGCAGACCGACAAGCAGTTTCTGTACGACACGTACACCGCGCTGCTGCAGGGTGTGGCTGCGCAGCCGGGCAAGTCCAAGACCGAGACCTATGAGGACCACGCCAAGAAGCTGTTCACGACGCAGCCCGCCAACATGAAGCTGCTGGTGGTGGTGGACAAGCTGCTGACCGGCTTCGACGCACCGAGCTGCACCTATCTCTACATCGACAAGAGCATGCAGGACCACGGCCTCTTCCAGGCCATATGCCGGGTCAACCGGCTGGACGGCGACGACAAGGGCGTGGGCTACATCGTCGACTACAAAGACCTGTTCAAGAAGCTGGTCAACGACAAGGGCACGGGCGCGCTGCAGGTGTATTCGTCAGAGCTGGACCACAGTGCCGGTGGGTGCGACCCCGGCGTGCTGTTGCAGGACCGCCTGGCCAAGGGCCGCGAGCGGCTGGACAACGCGCTGGAAGCCGTGGCGCTGATCTGCGAGCCAGTGCAGCCGCCCAAGGGCGAGCTGGAGCACATCCACTACTTCTGCGGCAACGTCGAGGTGCCGGCGGCGCTGGCCGCGCACGAGCCGCAGCGCGTGGCGCTCTACACCGCGACAGTCTCGCTGGTGCGGGCCTATGCCGCCATCGCTGACGACCTGGAGGCCGCCCAATACAGCGCCGAGGACATTGCGCGCATCAAGAAGGGCGTGCAGCGCACCTTGGACCTGCGCGAGATCATCCGCAAGGCCAGTGGCGAGACGATCGACCTCAAGGCCTATGAGGCCGACATGCGGCACCTGATCGACACCTATATCGAGGCCGACGAGCCCAGAGCGATCTCCGAATTCGATCGCCTGCCGCTGCTGGAGCTGATCGCGAAAGCCGGCATTGCCGGCGCCATCAACAGCCTGCCAGGCGGGATCAAGGGCAACACGACTGCGGTGGCCGAGACGATTGCCAACAACGTGCGCAGCCGCATCTTTCAGGAGCACTTGAACAACCCGGCCTACTACGACCGCATGTCTGCCTTGCTGGAGGAGATCATTGCCGACCTGCGCGCCAAGCGGGTGGACTACGAGGCCTACCTCGCGCGGATCGCCCACCTGGCCAGGCAAGTGCAACGCGGGCAGAGCGACGACACGCCGGAATTGCTGAAGACCCGGCCATGGTTGCGCGCCATCTACGACAACCTGCCCCCCGGCAGCGCTGTGCACGCGCCGGAAAACATCGCGCAGGATTCGCGCTTACGCTTCGGCGCCGAGCAGGACCGCAAGCTCGACTTGGCGATGGCCATCGACGAGGCCGTGCGTCGCGTGCGGCCCGACGACTGGCGCGGGCACCAGGCGCG
>JANOJR010000013.1:0-11329 GCA_031418855.1 Rubrivivax sp. | reverse complement strand
ACCGCTCTTCGTCATGTTCCACGGCCTGGAAGGCAGCTCGGCGAGCCACTATGCGATGGGCTGCGCGCAAGTCGCACTTGAGCGCGGCTGGGCCTTCGCCGTGCCGCACTTTCGTGGCTGCTCGGGCGAGCTCAACCGCGCACCACGTGCCTACCACTCGGGTGACTTTGAAGAGATCGGCTGGATCCTGCAACGCCTGCGGGCACGCACCCGCACGCCGCTGCTCGCCGCCGGCTTTTCGCTCGGTGGCAACGCGCTCTTGCGCTGGGCCCAGGAGGCCGGCGAGAGTGCCGCCACCACCGCGCGCGCCGTGGCCGCCATCTCGGCACCGGTGGACCTGGCGGCGGCCGGGCGCGCCATCGAAGTCGGCTTCAACCGCATCAGCTACATGCGCATGTTCTTGCGCAGCATGAAGCCCAAGGCGCTGGCCAAGTTGCAGCAGCACCCGGGCCTTTTTGACGGCGCACGCATGTTGGCCGCACGCACGCTGTACGAGTTCGACGACATCGTGACGGCGCCGCTGCACGGCTTCAAAGGCACCGACGACTACTGGGCCCGCGCCTCGGCCAAGCCGCAGCTGCAGCGCATCCGCATCCCCGCGTTGGTGCTCAACGCGCGCAACGACCCCTTTGTGCCGGGTAGCTCCTTGCCCGGCGTGCATGAAGTCAGCTCACGTGTAACGTTATGGCAGCCCGCGCACGGCGGTCACTGCGGCTTCCCGGGTGCTGGTTTTCCGGGCCAGCTTACCGGCATGCCGCAAGCAGTGGCCGGCTGGTTGGCGGCGCAGGTTTGATGGGCTAAGGTGCGCCATGGACGAGATCGTCAAAGCCGCGCTGAAGAAGTGGCCGCAGGTGCCACATTGCTACGACTGGCTGGCGCTGGACGCGCGCGGTGACTGGTACATGCGCGACGAGCGCATCCAGCACGCGGGGCCCTTTCCGCAAGTCAAGGGCAGCCGCATCCAGCATCAAAAGCTGATCGAATTCATCGAGCGCAACTACCTGGCCGACGAGCGCGGCGCCTGGTACTTTCAGAACGGGCCGCAGCGTGTGTATGTGCAGCTTGAGGCCGCGCCCTTTGTGTGGCGCTTGCGCATGCAAGACGCCGCGCTGGAACTGCGTTCGCACACCGGTTTGGCCGCACAGATGCAAGGCGCCTGGTTGGACGACAGCGGGCGCTTGTTTCTCGGCACCGACCTCGGCTTCGGCCTGGTGCACACGATGGACACCGTCGTCGCCGCTGATCTGGTCGAGGCTGGCGTGTGGGCGCCGCAAGCGCTGGCTTTCGCGCAGATGCCGCAGCGCTTCGGCTACGTGCTGGCGCCTGCTGTGCCGTAGCGCCGCAACACGGCGCCGCGTGGCCTACTTCGGCGCGCTGGCAGCCTCAGCCGGCGCCGCCATCTTCGGCTCGTCGAACTTGGCGCCGCCCTTGTTGGCCAGGAAGACCACGGCGCGCGCAACTTCAAAGTCGGAGAAGTCACCGCCGCCTTGCGCGCCCATCGCCCCCTTACCCTTGAGCACCGCGCCCAAGAGCGCGTCGTAGCCGGTCTTCAAGCGCGGGGCCCAGGCGCCTTCATCGCCGGTCTTGGGTGCGCCTGCGGCACCGGCCACGTGGCAGGCCGTGCACTGGGCTTCGTAGACTTGCTGGCCGGTCTTCATGGCCGCAGCGTTGTTCATGTCTTTGAACTCGACGGTGCCGACGGGCTGCAAGCGTTTGGCCACCGCCTCGGCACCCAGGGCGTCGCTGCCGGCGGCAGGCTTTTTGTCTGACGCCACGTAGTTCACCAGCATGATGATGATGATCACCGGCAGCACGAGCGAGGCCAGCACGGTCCAGATCAGCTGCTTGGGCGTGCGGATCGGGCCTTCGTGGTTTTCTTCGGCGTGGGGCTGGTGGGGGTCGCTCATGGTGTCCTCGAATGGGGCCGTACATTTGCCTTGTTAGCGCCAACTTGATGGCAGCGCGGGCAGCTCGGCAGAGCGCAGAATTATAGCGAGCGAGCCGTGCCCGCCCAGCTGCCAGCAGCCCTGTACCGCAGGGCGCCCGTAGAATGCACCAGCACGCGTGCGACTGTGGTGAAGTGGATATCATGCGGCCCTCCGAAGGCTGCGTCGCAAGTTCGATTCTTGCCAGTCGCGCCACGCAGTTTTATCTGCCCCCGCTCCGCCACCAAGTTAGCAGATGCGACCCAATCGCAGCATCGCCTTGTGCAGCCTCGCGCTGTTGCTTAGTGCTTGCGCCAGCCGCGCGCCGCAGATTCAGCAGCCAACACGCGACGGCGCGCATCCACAAACCCCCGCCGGCCTGGACCAGGTGCCCGACGCCGTGCCACGCATCGAGCCCATACGCGTTGGCGGGCCCAACAAGCCGTACGACGCGCTGGGCCGCAGCTACGTGCCGCTGACGTACGACGCCGCGCTGCGCGAACAAGGCCTGGCCTCGTGGTACGGCCACAAGTACCACGGCCGGCCCACCAGCAGCGGCGAGCCCTACGACATGTTTGCCATGACTGCGGCGCACCCAGTAATGCCGATCCCGAGCTTCGCGCGCGTGCGCAACCCAACCAACGGCCGCGAGGTCATCGTGCGCATCAACGACCGCGGGCCCTTTGTCGCCGGGCGTGTGATTGACCTGAGCTACACCGCCGCCTTCAAGCTCGGTGTTTTGAACGGCGTGACGCCGGTGGTGGTGGAGCGCATCACCTTCGACGAGATTCGCCGTGGCTGCTGCCGGCGCGACGCAGCGATGGATGACCCGCGCGCACGTGCGCTCTTGCCGTGAACTTGCCGTGACGTTCAGCGCCCGCCCGTGACGTCGACCACCGTGCCGGTGGTGTAGCTCGACGCGTCAGACAGCAACCACATGATGGCTTGCGCCACCTCATCGGCGCTGCCCACGCGCTGCATCGGCACGCTCGGGGCCATCTGCGCCGCGCGCTCGGGCTGGCCGCCGCTGGCGTGGATGTCGGTTTGAATAATGCCGGGGCGCACGGCGTTGACGCGGATGCCTTCCAGCGCGACTTCACGCGCCAGGCCCAGCGTGAAGGTGTCGATGGCGCCTTTGGCGCTGGCGTAGTCGACGTACTGCCCAGGCGCGCCAAGCCGCGCGGCGGCCGACGACAGGTTCACGATGACACCACCGGCGCCACCATGCTTGGTGCTCATGCGCTTCACCGCTTCACGCGCGCAGACCATCGAGCCAATCACGTTGATGTTGAACATGCGCATCAAGCGCGCCACGCTCATGGTCTCGACGCGCGAGGCGACATCCACCACACCAGCGTTATTTACCAGACCATGCAGCGCACCGAACTCGGCGTCGATGGCGGCAAACATGGCCAGCACATCGCTCTCAACCCCAACATCACCACGCAGCACCAGCGCGCGCCGTCCGAGCCCGCGCACCTGCGCCGCAACAACCTGAGCCGCCGCTTCGTCGCGTGTGTAGTTGAGCGCCAGGTCCCAGCCAAGGGCAGCCGCACGCAGGGCTGTCGCCGCGCCAATGCCGCGGCTGGCGCCGGTGATGAAGAGGGTGCGTTGTGTCATGTCCCGATGTTAGTGGTGCCTGTGCTGGGCTAGAGTGCCGATCCTCACCAGGAGCCGCCCCATGCAACGCCGACACCTCATCCTTGGCAGCGCCGCCACACTCGCCGCGCCCGCCTTGCTGCGCGCGCAAACCATCGAGAAGCCCAAGACCACCATCGCCGTGGGCGGCAAGAACTTGCTGTACTACCTGCCGCTGACCGTCGCCGAGCAGTTGGGTTACTTCAAGGCCGAGGGGCTGGACATCACCGTCGTCGACTTCGCCGGCGGCGCGCGCGCGTTGCAAGCGGTGGTGGGGGGCAGCGCCGATGTCGTCTCGGGGGCCTTCGAGCACACCGTCAACATGCAGCACAAAGGCCAGCGCCTGCGCGCGTTTGTGCTGCAAGGGCGCGCGCCGCAAATCGTGCTCGGCGTGAACCCCAAGACCATGGCCGACTACAAGACGGTGGCCGATTTGAAGGGCAAGAAGATCGGCGTCACCGCGCCGGGCTCGTCGACCAACGTGTTGGTCAACTTCATCCTGGCCAAAGCGGGCTTGAAGCCCAGCGACGTGTCGATCATCGGCGTGGGCGCCGCGCAAGGCGCGGTGGCGGCCATGCGTTCGGGCCAGATCGACGCCATCAGCAACCTCGACCCCGTCATCACCCTCTTGCAGCGCAGTGGTGACCTGAAGATCGTCTCCGACACACGTATCGTGGCCGAAGCGGAGAAGGTCTTCGGCGGCCCCATGCCGGCGGGCTGCCTCTACGCGCCGCAAACCTTCATCGACAAAAATCCTAACACCACACAAGCACTGACCAACGCCATCGTGCGCGCCAACAAGTGGATCCAGGCCGCCGGCCCCGGCGACATCATCAAGGCCGTGCCCGAGAGCTACCTGCTGGGTGACCGCGCGGTCTACATCGACGCCTTCCTCGCCGCCAAAGGCGCGCTCTCGGCCGACGGCCTCTTTCCCGCGCAAGGGGCCGACACCGCCTTTCGCGCGCTGGCCAGCATCGATGCGGACATCGCCAAGGCCAAGCTCGATTTAACAGCGGTGGTCACGAACGACTTCGTGAAGAAGGCCTTGCTCAAATTCGCGAAGGCTTGAGGCGCGCGCTGGGTGGGCAGGGCGCCCCGCGCCCTTCACATCTGGCGAAAGAGATGCAGGAAGCTGCGGCTGACCGGCAGCACCTCCGCGCGGCCTTTCAGGTGGATGTCTGCGGTTTCGTTGTCACCACGAACGACGTGGCTGACCGCCGCCAGGTTGACCACGACGGAGCGATGCACCTGCGCAAACTGTGAGCTGTCGAGCTGCGCGGCCAGCTCCTTCAGCGGCATCGTCACCAGTGACAGGGTGGGCCGGCCGTCGTCGTCGCGCCATGCCACCAAGGTGTACTTGTTGTCGGAGCGCAAGTAGTCGATCTCCTCCACCGGTATCAAGCGCAGCGTGGTGCCGACCGAGACACGAAGCCAGCGCAAGGGCGCAGGCGCGTTGACGCGTTGCAACTGCGCTGCGAGTTGCTGCAGCAGTGCATCCGCATTGGCTGCCGGCTGTGCTGCACGCAAGCGCCCCTGCAGCCGCGTCACTGTGGCGCTCAGTCGAGCTTGCGAAACGGGCTTGACCAGGTAGTCCAGCACGCCTTGCTCGAAGGCGTGCAAGGCGTATTGGTCGAAGGCCGTGACGAAGACCAAATGCGCCCTCGGCCCGATGACGCGCGCGGCCTCGATGCCCGACATGCCCGGCATCTGCACATCCAGAAAACAGATGTCAGGCAGCAGGGCTTCGAAGCGCTCGATGGCGTCGCGCCCATGGCGCGCCTGCGCCACGACCTCGAGTTCGGGCCAGGCTTGATGCAAGAGTGCTGCCAGCTCGTCGCGCAGCACGGGCTCGTCGTCGGCAATCAGCGCCGTGGGTCGCCGAGTTGTCGTCATGCCAGCGCCCGCCGCGCGGGGAAGTCGAGTTCGACGCACACACCACGCGGCTGGCCTTCACTCACGCGCAGCCCTGCGTCGCCGCCGAAGTTCAGGTGCAAGCGTTCGCGCAGGCTCGTCAAGCCCGTGCCCAGGCTGCCACCGGTGTGGCGCAGGCCGACGCCGGTGTCGGTGACGATGACCTGGCAGCGCTGCGCGCGCAGCTGTACCTGCACGTCGATGCGGCCGCCGTCCTCGGCCGGATCAATCCCGTGGCGCACGGCGTTCTCGACCAAGGTCAGCAGCGTCATCGGCGGGCATTGCAGGTGCATCGCAGCCTCGTCGACCGCGAGCGTGAACTGCAGGCGATCGGGCATGCGCAGGTGCATCAATTCGAGATAGGCGCGCGCGAGCTGCGCTTCCTGGGACATGGTGGTGGCGGCCTGGCTCAGGCGCGGCACGGCCGCGCGCAGGTACTCGATCAGGCTGTCAAGCACGGCCGGCGCACGGGGTGAGCCGGCATTCACCAAGGCACGCACATTGGCCAGCGTGTTGAACAGGAAATGGGGCTGCACCTGCGCCTGCAAGACGCGCATGCGCGCGTCCAGCGCATTGCGTTCGAGCTCACTGCGCTCGAGCTCGAAGGCCAGGGCCTGGTTGCGCGCCAGGGCTTCGCGCTGGCGCACCAAAGCACCCAGCGCCACCCAGGGCGCCAACAAGAGGCCCGAGACCGTCAGCATGGAAAAACCCGAGAGACGCAACTCGTCGCGCCAGAACGGTGGCCGGCCGTCTAAGGTGCTAAGTGTGTAGACCACGAACAGCGACACCGGCACGATGACGGCCACGGCCAGCACCTGCAGGGCCCAGCGCGCAAGCCACTTGGGCAGGCGATTTGGCCACTGCTCGAACAGCCCGAACGCCAGCATGGCCAAGAGCGATACGCCATGCACACGCAAGAACAGGCCCGCGATCGACGTCTTCCAGAAGGTGCTGAACAACAGCGCCAACACGCTGGCAACACCCAACGTGAACAACACGCGCCGCCAGCCCAGCAGCAGGGCAAGGCCCTGGGCTTTGGGTGTGGCCACGGTGTTCAACATGACGAGTGCATTTTCCCTGGCGTACCCTGGCGGCGCCGGGCCGCAACGCTGTCGAGTGTGGACGACGCGCGGTGGGCCTGGCCAGGCCCACCGGACCAACGACGACGCGCACGGCCCGAGTCACGCTCGCAGCCGATCGGTCGCAAGCGCGCGGGCCGGCGCGTGTGCTTGTGGTCTCAGGCCCGCGGCCCTACACTGCAACGATCGATACGCAAACGGTAAGAACATGAGCAGCGCCACCTTGTCTTCCAAATTCCAGATCTCGGTTCCCAAGGATGTGCGCGAAGCCCTGGGGCTGGTGCCGGGCCAGAAGCTCGCGTTCATCAACACCGGCACGGGCATACGCCTGATTCCGCAGCCGATGCTGTCCAGTTTGGTGGGCTTGGCACGCGGCGCCAACACAGCTGACTTGCGCGATCGACAGGATCGCCCGCTTCCGCACTTGGGCAAAGCCAAGACGCCACGCACGTCGAAATGAAACTGGCTGACACCTGTGTGTGGGTCGAAGTCATGGCCGATACACCCACCGGCCGCCGCTACCGACGCCTCTTCGACGAGCCACAGCGCTTGTTGGTGCCCACGCTGGTGCAATACGAACTGCGGCGCTGGGCCTTGCGCGAACTCGGCGAAGATGAGGCCGACCGCATCATTGCAGCCACACGCAACGCGCAGGTTGTCGCACTCGACGAACCCACGGCCCTTCACGCTGCCGCGCTGGCACACCAGTACGGGCTGGCAGCGGCCGACGCCCTGATCTACGCATCGGCACTGCGCCACCAAGCCACGCTGGTGAGCTGCGACGCGCATTTCGCCGCCGTGCCCGGGGTGGAGTACCGAGCCAAGCAAGCATGAGCCACCCACCTGCCCTGGACCTGCGCGACATCAGCTGCACCTTCATCAGCCGCGACGCACCCGGCCAGCGTTACACGGCCGTGCAGGGTGTGTCACTCACCGTGGCTGCGGGCGAATTCGTCTCGGTGGTGGGCCCCACGGGCTGCGGCAAGAGCACGCTTTTGAACGTCGCCGCCGGTTTGTTGGCTCCCAGCACCGGCAGCGTTAGCGTTTTTGGGCAAGCGCTGCTGGGGATCAACAAACGCGCGGGCTATATGTTCCAAAGCGAGAGCCTGATGCCCTGGCGCACGGCGCTCGCGAACGTCGCCGCCGGGCTTGAATTTCGCGGCGCGCACGACGCCCAGGCGCAGGCCGAAGACTGGCTGCGCCGTGTCGGCCTGGGTGGCTTTGGCGACCGCTACCCGCACCAGCTCTCGGGCGGCATGAGGAAGCGCACGTCGCTGGCGCAAACGCTGGCGCTCGACCCCGACATCATCTTGATGGACGAGCCCTTCTCAGCGCTCGACATCCAGACGCGTCAGCTGATGGAAAACGAAGTTCTCGAGCTCTGGTCGTCGAAGAAGAAGGCGGTGCTCTTTATCACGCACGACCTCGACGAAGCCATCGCCATGAGCGACCGCGTGATCGTGCTGTCGGCCGGGCCGGCGGCGCGGCCGATCGGCGAATTCACTATTGACATCGAGCGCCCGCGGGACGTGGCCGAGATCAAGACCACGCCGCGTTTCATCGAACTGCACCGCGCCATCTGGGCCGTACTGCGCGACGAGGTGCTCAAGGGTTATGCGCAGCAGTTGCAAGTCAAGGCGGTGGCCTGAGGGCCGGTGAAGACATGAGACATCTGCGCCTCTACCAAGTCGGCTTGCTGATCGCCATCTTCGCCTTCTGGCACGCCATGACGACACCGGGCCTGCTGCCGCTGTTCATGTTCGACAACGACCGCCAGGCGGCCTTTTTCTTCGGCGAGCCGATCAAGGTGGCCGGCCGCATCTGGAACTGGTTTGTGGTGGAAGCCGACATCTACCGCCATCTGGCGGTGACGCTGGTCGAGACGCTGCTGGCCTTCGGCCTGGGCTCCGTGATGGGTCTCGTGTGTGGCCTGTGGCTGGCGCTCTCGCCACTGGCCAGCGCCGTGCTCGAGCCCTACATCAAGGCCCTGAATTCGATGCCGCGCATCATCCTCGCACCCATCTTCGCGGTGTGGTTCGGCTTAGGCATCGCGAGCAAGGTCGCACTGGGCATCACGCTGGTGTTTTTCATCGTCTTCTTCAACGTCTACCAGGGCGTGAAAGAGGTCAGCCCCGTGGTGCTGGCCAATGCGCGCATGCTCGGTGCGAGCCCGCGCCAGCTGCTGCGCCATGTCTACCTGCCGAGTGCTACGAGCTGGGTTTTTTCGAGCCTGCACACCAGTGTCGGCCTGGCCTTTGTCGGCGCGGTCGTCGGTGAATATCTCGGCTCCAGCCAGGGGGTGGGCTACCTCATCTTGCAGGCCGAAGGCAGCTTTGATATCAACACGGTGATGGCCGGCATCCTGGTGCTAACGGCCTTTGCACTGGTGCTCGACGCGGCCGTGGGCCGTGTTGAAAAAAGGCTGATGAAGTGGCAACCGCGCTCGGGCGAGACCGAGAAACTTTGAACGAATTGACGACCATGAAACGCCACCCCACTTCGACGGCGCGCCGCGCCCTGCTGCAAGGCTCGCTGGGTGCCGCCGCGGGCTGGCTCGGCGGTTGCGCGGCGCCGGTGGCCACCGCCGCACCACCCAAGCTCGGCTTCAAGAGCGTGCCCGTATCGCGCAGCGACACCGTGCAGGTGCCCGAGGGCTACCGCGCCCAGGTGCTGGCACGCTGGGGCGAGAGCGTGGGCGTGCCCGGCGCGATGCCGGCATGGCAGGACGACGCCAGCAACAGCGCCGCCGAGCAGGCGCTGCAAATGGGCATGCACCACGACGGCCTGCACTACTTCGCGCTCAATGGCTCGTCGACGCATGGCCTCTTGGTCACCAACCACGAGTACACCGACGACGGCCTCTTGCACGCCGACGGCCTGGCGCCATGGACGGCCGAGAAGGTGGCCAAGGCGCAGGCAGCGGTGGGCATCTCGGTGGTCGAGGCCGAGCTCAAGGATGGGCAGTGGGCGATCAAGCGCCCATCACGCTTTGCCCGGCGCGTCACCGCGCAGACGCCACACATGCTGGCCGGCCCCGCCGCCGGCCACGTGCTGATGCGCACTGCCGCCGACGCCAGCGGGCGGCGCGTGCTGGGCACCATCGGCAACTGCGGCAGCGGCAAGACGCCCTGGGGCACTTACCTGACGGGCGAAGAAAGCTGGCCGGGCTACTTCTGGGGCAGCCCGACACCCACCGCCGAGCAGCGCCGCTACGGCATGCGCAGCGAGGCTGACTGGTACCGCTGGCACTTGTTCGACGAGCGCTTTGACGCACGCAAGCACCCCAACGAGTTCCACCGCTTTGGCTGGGTCGTCGAGCTCGACCCGATGGACCCGACAAGCACGCCCATCAAGCGCACGGCGCTGGGCCGCCTTGTGCGTGAAGGCGCCTGCGTGGCGGTGACGGCGGACCAGCGCGCGGTGGTCTACAGCGGCGACGACGGGCGCTTCGAGTACATCTACAAGTTCGTCAGCCGCGATCGCATCAAGCCTGCGGGTGGTGGCCTGACGCAGGCGCAAGCCAACCGCGAGCTGCTCGACCACGGCACCCTGTATGTGGCGCGTTATGACGCCAGCGGCTCGGGCCGCTGGCTGCCGCTGGTACATGGCCAGGGGCCGCTGGTGGCGGCGAATGGTTTTGCCGACCAGGGCGAGGTGGTGATCAAGACACGCCTAGCCGCCGACGCGGTGGGCGCCACCAAGATGGACCGCCCCGAGTGGCTGGCCATCGACCCCGTGGGGCGCGGCGTCTATGCCGCGCTGACCAACAATCAACTGCGCGGCCAAGCTGGCCAGCCTGCGGTGGACGGCGCCAACCCGCGCGCCGACAACGCCATGGGCCACATCCTGGGCTGGCATGAAGACGGTGACTTCGACGCGCCGGGCTTCAAGTGGCACCAACTCGTGCTCGCCGGTGCGGGTACAGGTGCGGGCGTCAAGCCCGAACACCAGGGCAACGTGAAGGGCGACGCTTTCGCCTGCCCCGACACCCTCAACTTCGATGGCCGCGGCGTGCTTTGGATCTGCACCGACATCGGCAGCGGCGCGCTCCACCGTGGCGAGATGGCCAGCCTTGGCAACAACCAGGTGCTGGCCTGCGATGTGCCAACGCGCGAGGTGCGGCGCTTCTTCACTGGGCCGGTGGGCTGCGAGCTGGCGGGTGCGTCGACCACGCCCGACGGCAGCACGATCTTCATCAGTGTGCAGCACCCCGGCGAGTCGCCCTCGGGCCGCAACGACCCCGCACAGCCTCGGCGTTATTCGAACTGGCCCGACTTCAACCCGAACGGGCGGCCACGCTCGGCGGTGGTGGCCGTGCGCCGCAATGACGGCGGCGTGGTCGGAACCTAGAACGCCAGCGGCGACTGCGCCGCCAGCCACGCCACCACCGCCCAGCACGCGACGTTGAAGGGCAGCGCCGCGCGATCAACCTTGTCCAGCGTGTCGTTTTCGGTGTGGTGCACGTCGAAGTAGGCGCTGCCGTCTTGCGCCAACGCCACCGCTGGCCAGCGATGGCGGCGCATCAACACGGCGGCGTCGGGGCCCGGGTCGCCTTCGTTGCGCGCGGCCTCGGCCCAGGCCACGCCCAGCGGGGCGAGCATCGCAGCCACGGGCGCCATGAGCGGCAGCGCGGCAGGCGCCACACGGTGGTTGAAGCGCCAGATGCGCGCGGCGCCAAAGTCGCTCTCGCCCACCAGCTGGTGCTTGACGCCGGCATAACGTTCGCTGTAAGCGTGGGCACCATCGAAGCCATTCTCTTCATTGCCAAAGAGCACG
>JANOJR010000012.1:0-4855 GCA_031418855.1 Rubrivivax sp. | reverse complement strand
AACCACGTCTTCGCCAACCTGAACGCTGTCGAGCACGCGCTCATCGCAGGCATTCGCGCCCTCGAAGCGAACCCCAAACGAACCCAGTCGATGACAGGCTTCAAATGGATAACTTCTATATCTTTGAATGCAACTTAGTATCAGACCACGCTGTACCTCACGCCGATGCACGCCGAGGCCAGCTTGATCAAGTCGATGATCGCCAATGTTCATGCGGCCATCCAGCATGTCAAAGCTGCTGCGGAGCAGTTGCCAATACTCGACCGTTGGCGGGTGCTGCTGGCCTATATCTGCCAGCGCATCGTCGGCCAAATCGGACTGCCGATCCCGCCACCGACGCTCTCGGCCCCCGGGTAACTGCGGTTTTTAGGCTTACTGGCGCGGTCTACTCAGCGCCCGGCGGCGATGGCCTGCATCTTCTTCTCGATGGCCTGCCGGAAGGCGTCGTTTCCACTGCCCGGCTCGGTGCCGGCGGCGCGCGCCATGGCCGGTGCTCCGGCGATAAAGCCCGGCAAAGGCTTCGGTGGCGCATCCGGCTTGATCGGTGCGCTGACATGCTGCTGCAGCTTGACGAGCACACGCAACTCGGCGCCGGCAAAGCGATAGGTCATCGACCCGTCGTCGATGCGCACCACGGTGGCCAATGGGCTCAAGGCGTCGCCGACGCGCACCAGCATTTCGGGCCGTTGATCGATCGACACGATCGCCACATTGCCGCCACCCGCGCTCAGCGCAACGCCGCTGAGCACGACGGTCGGCGCCGTCGGTCTCAAAGCCTCGGGTAAGGTCGCCGTAGCCACAGGCTTGGCGACCGATTCAATCACGGGCGTGGCCTGCGGCCAGCCTGCCGGTGGCGGCTGAGGCTGTGAGATCGAGCGGTCCGCCAGGTCGTGCCGGCCGGCAGCAAACAGCCCCACCGCAACCATGCTGGCGACCATCACGGCACCCCAAATCCAACGGTGGGTCGTCGAGACCATGGCGTGTCGCGTGAAACCTTGGCCGGCTGATCAGCGATCAGCGAAAGCTCAGCGTGGAGGACCCCAGGAAGTTGCCCAGGGTGTCGTAGTAGCCGCACAAACCCGACAAGCTGCCGGGTAGACGCACGCACTCCAGCGACGTCGCCGAGCCCACGATCAGGGTCATGTTGAAAGACCCGTCGGCACCAAAGTAGCCGCCACCCACCACGCCATAGCTGCCACCCGCCTGGAACGGGCAATTGAGAGCGCCGTACATGCTCAATTTGGATGAATTGCGCAGGTCGCCGGTGGCGTCCAACTGCAACTCGGTGCAGCCGATCAGGCCGGGGACATTGGTCGTGACCCGCCACAACAGATCGCTGTAGGTGTCAGGTGCACCCACCCGATAGGCCAGTGCCCCGGTGGGAATAGCGACGATCAGGGCCGCAGCGCAGAACGTTTTCAGAAACTTAGTCATCGTGTACTCCAACAGTGTGCAATCTACGGGTCCGTGCAATCGATCAAAGTCCAGCCAGCGTCCCAAGGCCGGCCAAGTTCGGCCGACCCCACGGTCATCAAGGCAGCCGGCAAAGCAACATTTCCTTGGAGGGGCCATCTCGATGGGCCTGTCGACAGACGATCTTGTACGACCCCTTCAATGTGTACCCCAACGCTGCACAGCGATAGCGGATGACAGGTGCGCCTGCCGTAGGCCATGTCCTACGGGCGCTGCGCCACCATTGCGGCGCAGATCGTTTCCCAGCTATCCGGCGCTGCACGCGAAAACCTGAGCGCTGCACTGAACGCCACGCGCAGAGGCTCTATTCCTTGGCGTTGCCGCGCGATCTCTTGTTGTCTTTTTTGTCGTCATCCGCTGCCGCGCCCGGCTGCGGCTTGATCGCCGGACGCCGAGCCGCTGACGCGGGCTCGGCAGGTGCTGCATTGACGGGCGCGGCAGCCGGCGCCTGCGTTCGCGGCACCGGCGGCTTCACCTGCTCGGGTGCCGCAGACGGCGGCACGGCCTGCGGGCGGTCTGGCCTGGTGCGCTCCGCCGGTGCGTCGTTGGCGGGACGGTCTTCGCGTCGAATGGTGGGGCGCCTGGACGGGTCGGCGCCGGGCCCATCGGCAGCAGGGCCCGATGTGCGCGCTGGCGCAGTCCGCAGCGGTGGCGCTGGAACCTCGCTGGGCGGGGACACCACCGGCGGCGCGACCGGTGGACGCGTGGGACTTTGCGTTTGCGCGGTGGGGCCAGCAGGTGGCGTCGGTTGCGCGATAGGCGTCGCAGGGCGCACGGGCTCAACCACGGGTGGCGACGCGCGGCGCGGCGCTTCGAAGGCCGGTGGCGCGGGCCGGGAAGCCTCCGCTGCACGCGGCGCGGCCGGCGGCGTCAGCGCGGGCGCCGAGACGGGCGGCGCAGGCTGTGGCGCAACGGGTGCCGCAGCCTGAGGCGCGACCTGAGGCGCGACCTGGGTCACGGCAGGTGAAATGGCAGGCCGCAGGGCAGGTGGAGAAACCGGCACGGCGGCAGGTGTGGCGGCCGGTGCCGCGGCCGGTGCTTGGGCCGGTGCCTGGGCCGGTGCCAGCACCGGCAACTGCGGTATCGGCCGCAGATCGGCGGGTGCCGTAACCACGCTGATCCTGGGCGCTGGCGCCGCCGCAGGCGCGCCTTTGAGCTCGCCGCGCTGGCCTTCATCCATCGGCCGGCCAGGCCGCTCGGCCAGCTGACGTTGCTGCGCCGCGAAGGGCACCGCAGCTGGTGGCGGCGCGGTGCGTGCCACGACGGCGGGTTCGCGCTCTGGCGGTTTGGCGCCAGCGCCCGCACTGGGCGCACCACCATGCACGCTTTGCTGCAGCGGTGTCACCGCGGCGCGGGGCAGGGTCGGCGCCTCGGCGGCCGCCTGTGGCGCCAGCCGCATGACGGCCGGGGCGACCGGGCGCGACTGCACAAAGGCCTGCATCGGCACGGCCACCACGGCGCCGGCGATCTGCTGGTTGGCATAGGCCGGCGGCGGGGCGGCGCGCGGGTTGTTGATGACGGTGGTGTTGTTGATGGTGGTGTTGATGATGGTCGTGTTGTAAACGGTGCTCAAGGTGGCAGGTGCGATCACGGCATTGCTGCGATTGATGCGCTCGAAGTAGCTGCGGCTGACCGCATACGAGGGCTGGTAGACCTCGCGCGGGGCCAGCGGCAACCAGCCCACGGCATCTGCCACGCTGCTGCCCATCGAGGCCGAGGCCTGGAAGTTCTTGCCGCCAATGAAGACCACCAAGGCTGGCGCGTATACCGCGCGCTCGCGGCGCGGCCCGGGCACCCAGCTCCAGGCATTGCCAAAGTGGGCCCAGCGGCCATAGTGCGAGACCGCATAGCCCCAGGGTGCGTCGTCAACCCAGGTCCAGCCCCAAGGGTGGATCCAGCTCCAGTGGCCGTCACGGTACGGTGTCCAACCTGCGGCCACACGAGTGGGCGTCCAGACATAACCGTAGCTGCGGTCGTTGTGCCAGCTGCCGTTGGCGTCCAGGTCTTCGTAACCCACCACCTCCAAGGACACATGACGCGCTGCCACCGAGTTGTCAACGCGTCGATCGCGCTCGCGCGACCAGCGGTCCAGGTCGTCGTCTGGTCGCGCCGCCAGCGTCTGCTCTCGCTCCAGCCCGGTGCCGTAGAAGCGGTGCGACTGGCGCGGCCCGATGGCATAAGAGGCACCGTGGCCGAAGACATCGGCCCGCCCGCTGCGCACCATCACGCTGGTGGTGTTGCCGCTGGCATCGACATCGATACGGTATTCGCCCGTCTGGCGCAAGGTGAGGGCCAGGTTCGGGGTGGCGATCTCGATGCGATCGCCGGGTCGCAGGGCCCGCACCCGCACCCGCACGCTGCCCTGAGAGAGCTGCACTTGTGCCATGCGGTCGCTGAGGTCGAGCAAGGTCACGCTGGTTGAGGCACCGAGCTGCAGCGCGGCGCCACCGATTTGAACTTCGGCCCGCGAGCGCGCGTCGACCCAAAGCCGGTCGCCATTGGTCAGCGGCCGATTGGCCACCGCGCGCAACCAGTCGTTGTCCCCAGCCGGCGAGAAGCTCACCGTGCCATTGATATAGGCCAGCCTGGCTGCCCGCGAGGGCGGCTCGGCAACAGCCATTCCACAGAAGACCACGAGCAGCGCGCCCGACAGCAGGGCACGCCAAGGCGTTGTATGGCAGACGATGTTCACGGCATTCCCGAGTGACGCACGAGGGCGAATAGCCCACTCTGGGCCACGCCGTCGCCAGCGGCAATCAGCGCGACGCGTCTGATTTTGTAGTTGATGTCCTACAGCGCTGGGGCCATTCCGTGCCAGTCCGGGCACTGGCTTGCAGGGCCATCTCGCCCGGTTCTTTGGCCAGGCCGAGTTCACGCGGGCGCCGGAAGGCGCCATGGTCCACGACAAGCGCC
The DNA here is from genome assembly GCA_031418855.1 of Rubrivivax sp. GTDB lineage: Bacteria > Pseudomonadota > Gammaproteobacteria > Burkholderiales > Burkholderiaceae_C > Rubrivivax. The sequence goes on along the minus strand of JANOJR010000012.1, from coordinate 469 downwards.
ACCGACCCGAGCAGACCACGCCTTACTGCCTGGTGCAGCAACACGCCGCGACCTTCATGGCGCAGGCTGAAGCCAACGTCGGCGCCGATCTGCCGCACCATGCGTCGACACGCCATGCGAAGTTGACACTCTGGAAAGCACCGGCTGCTGGCCGGCCGACGTCCAAGCGACTGAGTGCGGATCAGAAGGTGATCGACAGGCAAGCGCGACGAACGATCTCGGAAATTGTCAAGCCATTCGTCAAACGGCACACGCTCATCTGCCGTCAGGTCGATTCGCAAGTAGCGGGAAGGTGGGAGCTGCCGTGAGACGACGCTCATAGGTGAACTGGCGGAAGCGGTGAGATTCGAACTCACGGAGGATTTAAACCCTCGCCGGTTTTCAAGACCGGTGCCTTAAACCGCTCGGCCACGCTTCCTTGAGGTGGGGATTCTAGGGGCCGGGCATCGGTGACTGGGCGCAAGCGACC
>JANOJR010000011.1:0-42774 GCA_031418855.1 Rubrivivax sp. | reverse complement strand
TACAGCATCGTGCCCACCATCATCGAGATGGCGATGGTGCTCACACTCTTGGCCTGGAAGTTCGACGCCGCCTTTGCCTGGATCACGCTCACCGCGCTGGTGGTCTACATCACCTACACCGTCAGCATCACCGAGTGGCGCACCAAGTTTCGCCGCCAGATGAACGAGATCGACTCGACGACGCATTCGCGCGCCATCGACTCGCTCTTGAACTACGAAACGGTGAAGTACTTCAACAACGAAGAGTTCGAGGCCAAACGCTACGACGAGAACCTGGAGCGGCTGCGCCGTGTGACGCTCAAGAGCCAGAGCACGCTGTCGATGCTCAACACGGGGCAGCAGCTGATCATCGCCGCCGCCTTGGTGGCCATGCTCTGGCGCGCTACCGAAGGCGTGGTGGCCGGGCGCATGACGCTGGGCGACCTGGTGATGATCAACGCCTTCATGATCCAGCTCTACATCCCGCTGAACTTTCTGGGCGCGGTGTACCGCGAGATCAAACAAAGCCTGACCGACCTGGACAAGATGTTCACGCTGCTGGAGCGCCATCGCGAAATCGACGATAAACCAGATGCGCGTGCTTTGAGCGTTAGCGACGGGGCCGTCAAGTTCGACAAGGTCAGCTTCAGCTACGACGCCGAGCGGCCCATCCTGCACGACGTCAGCTTCGAGATCCCCGCCGGCAAGACGGTGGCGGTGGTGGGGCCTTCGGGTGCGGGCAAGTCAACACTGGCGCGGCTGCTGTTTCGCTTTTATGACGTGAGCGGCGGCAGCATCAGCATCGACGGCCAGGACATCCGCCAGGTCACGCAGACCAGCCTGAGGCAAGTCATCGGCATCGTGCCGCAGGACACGGTGCTCTTCAACGACACGGTGGAATACAACATCGCCTACGGCCGCCCGGGTGCTAACAGCCAAGAGGTGCATGACGCCGCACGCGCCGCGCACATCCATGATTTCATCGCCAGCACGCCCAAGGGCTATGCCACGATGGTGGGCGAGCGCGGTCTGAAGCTCTCGGGCGGTGAGAAGCAGCGTGTGGCGATTGCGCGCACGCTCTTGAAAAACCCGCCGGTGATGATCTTCGACGAAGCCACCTCGGCGCTTGATTCGGCCAATGAGCGTGCCATTCAGGCTGAGCTGAAGAGCGCGGCCACAGGCAAGACGGCGCTGGTCATCGCGCATCGTTTGAGCACCGTCGTCGACGCCCACGAGATCGTGGTGCTTGACGCCGGGCGCGTGGTCGAGCGCGGTGCGCACGCCGAGCTGCTGGCGCGCGACGGCCGCTACGCGCAGATGTGGCGCTTGCAGCAAAGCCGCGACGGCGCTTGACGAGCGCTGCACACGATGCGCATCAAGGTTCTCGGTCGCCAGCCCTATGCGCCCGTCGAGGCGGCGATGCGCGAGTTCACGGCGGCACGCACGGCCAATACCGAAGATGAGCTGTGGCTGGTGGAACATGAGCCGGTGTTCACGCAAGGCCTGGCCGGCCGCGACGAGCATGTGCTGGACGCGGGCAGCATCGAGGTGGTGCGCACCAGCCGTGGCGGGCAGGTCACGTACCACGGGCCGGGGCAGGTGCTGGCTTACCCGCTGGTGAACCTTCAGCGCCTGGGCATCTTCGTCAAGGAGTACGTGTTTCGCCTCGAAGAAGCCGTCATCGCGACCTTGGGGAACCTGGGTGTGACGGGCCACCGCGTGCGCGGCGCACCGGGTGTGTACGTGCGGCTCGCTGACCCCGCCAGCCATGCGAGGTTGCCGCCAGCGGGTGCCGATGTCTTCGAGGGCCTGGGCAAGATCGCTGCCCTCGGGATCAAAGTTAGCAAGCATTGCAGCTACCACGGCCTGGCACTGAATGTGGCCATGGATCTGGCGCCGTTTGCACGTATCGCGCCCTGCGGCTATGCCACGCTGCAAGCCACCGACTTGCGCCGCTGCGGTTTTGACGTGTCGTGGACTGACGCGGCGGAAATGCTTGCGCACCAGCTCACGCAGCGTTTGGCTGCATGAGTTGGTGCGACAAGCGACTGGCGACTACACCGTCTGCGGCTCTTCGGTCTCCGACGTCGGCGCCGTGAACTGGTCGACCTCCAGTGGCTCCGTGCTGTCGCTGGCTGGCAGCGACTTGGTGTACTGCACGTAGGCGTTGGTCGAGACGCCGGCCGAGATGGGCACGCGATTGCTCGGCGCCGGCGCCGGTGCCGGCGGCACGGGTGTAGGCTCGCCAACCCCGCTGCCGCATGCAGCCAGCGCCAGCACCGCCGCGGCTAACAAACAAGAGGAGCGCATGGTCATGATCAGCCCCTTGCTCAGTTGCTGCCCGGGATGGGCGTGAAGAGGTAGGGGAAGCCTGGCAGCAGCGGCACCACGGCTTGGTCCACGCCGTCGTGCAGCTTGAAGGCGGTGGCGCCCAGCGGCACGGCAGAGGGCTTGCAGTTCACTCCCAGGCCCAGCGCGTCGTTGTTGCCGTTGGCCATGCACAGGCCGCCCATCACCGCCACGAGCGAGATGTCGACCACGTCGTCCTTTGGACGGCGGCCGTTGGGGTAGCCCGCGTTGTCGGTGCCACCGGCAAGGATGTTGCCGACGATGCCCAGACGGTTCTGCTGCGCGAAGGGCACGGGTGCGATGGCCGTGTTCAACCGCAGCATCTCTGAGGCGGTGACCTTCTTTTGCTGGTTCACGCCCTTGATGCCGGTGAGGAAGGTCGTGACCAGGTCCGTGCGCGGGAAGTTCGTCGGCGCCGTGTTGGGCAGCGCCAGCGCAATCTCAAGCAGCGCCGGCAGCGTCGGGTTGGTCACGTAGTCGGCGAACTGGCCGTCGTCCTTGGGCTTGCTGGAATTGAACTTGTCCTTGTCCTTGAGGCCGATCACGACTTCATTGACCAAGGGCATGCCCAGCCGCGAAACCTGGACCCACGCGCCGCCGGCTTTTTCACTGGCCTGATGGCCGGAGCCGGGGGCACCGTCGAGCAAGCGCGCTTGGCGCATGCTGGCGGTGGTCCAGCCGCCGATGACGTCGTCACCTTGCGTCAGGCAGCTCTTGTGGATTTCCATCGCCAGCGAGGTGACGTTGGCGTCGTCGATGGTGTTGGGCACGGCACCGATCTTGGTGGGGTCGGTGATGAAGGACACCGGCGCATTGACGAGGTCAAAGATGGTGCCCAGGTTCACCGCAAACGCGTCTTTGCGCTGGCCGACGAACAGCTTGGCAGGCATGTTGCAGCCCGGAATGTTCACCGTGTAGAGGTGCTTGGCGGCGTAGGCGGCGTAGTTGGGGATGGTCTTCACGCCGATGTTGTCGACCGGCTTGTCGAAGGTGGTGGCACCACCCACGGCGTTGCTCACCGCCTGCATGGGGCCCATGCGGCGGTCACCACGCACGACGTTGACGGTGAAGGTCTCGTTGACGTGCAGCGCGGCGTCTTTGACGTTGCTCACGACACCGGCCTGGATGAGCGGGATCGCAACCTGCTTGCCGCCGATGTTGAGGTTCACGCCCGCGCCGTTGCCGGCCAGCGTGTTCTTGAAGCGGAACTGGAAGCTGAGGTCTTCTTTGGCGTCGCCATCGTTGTCGATGTGGATTTCATACAGGGCGTTGGGGTCCATCATGAAGTAGTTGGGCCCACCGTAAGCAGCTTGCAGCGGCTGGTAGTTGGCGATCACCGTCACGTAGTCGGCGCGGCCGGCCTCATAACTGCGGAACATGTAGAAGTCGGTGGCGTCGACTTTAGGCACGGTGGTGATGAAGGGCGCTTCACGGTGGCTGGATGCCGCGGCAAGGCCGCAAGCGGCCAGCAGGGCGGCGCCCAGCAGGGGCGTCCATTGCGCGGGGCGAAAGGTGTTCAAGTGCATCATGGTCTCCAGGATGGCCGGCGACATGCCGGATAGGAGTTCATTACGCGGCACAAGGGTCAACGGATGCAGAGACTTAAAATTCACATCACTCCACCCATGCGCCGTTCGCGGTGCGCGCACCCATGACCACCGCCACGCCGTCTGTTGATGTGCCCACTGATGTGCCCGCGGATGCAGCCGCCTACGACGCCACGGTGAAGCAAAAGGCGCAGGCCAAGACCTCGCGCATCCCCATCAAGATCGTGGCCGCCGAGGTGCTGAAAAAGCCCGACTGGATTCGCGTCAAGGCCGGTAGCGTGAACACGCGCTTCTACGAGATCAAGCAGATCCTGCGCGAGCACAAGCTGCACACGGTGTGTGAAGAAGCCAGCTGCCCCAACATCGGCGAATGCTTCGGCAAAGGCACGGCCACCTTCATGATCATGGGCGACAAGTGCACGCGGCGCTGCCCGTTTTGCGACGTCGGCCATGGCCGGCCCGACCCTCTGGATGTGAACGAGCCCGTCAACCTGGCGCGCACGATCGCTGCACTCAAGCTCAACTACGTGGTCATCACCAGCGTCGACCGCGACGACCTGCGCGACGGCGGCGCCGCGCACTTCGTGGCGTGCATTCGCCAGGTGCGCGCGCTGTCACCGGGCACACAGATCGAGATCCTGACGCCCGACTTTCGCGGCCGCATGGACCGCGCGCTGGATATCCTGGTGGCGGCACCGCCCGACGTCATGAACCACAACCTGGAGACCGTGCCGCGCTTGTACAAAGAAGCGCGCCCGGGCTCGGATTACCAATTCAGCCTGACGCTCTTGCAGCGCTTCAAAGCGGCCGTGCCCGGCGTGCCGACGAAGAGCGGGCTCATGGTCGGCCTGGGCGAGACCGACGACGAGATCCTGCAAGCCATGCGCGACATGCGTGCGCACCACATCGACATGCTCACGCTAGGCCAGTACCTGGCACCCAGCGGCCACCACCTGCCGGTGCGCCGCTACGGGCACCCGGATACCTTTCGCATGTTCGAGCGCGAAGCTGCTGCCATGGGTTTTGCCCACGCGGCCGTCGGCGCGATGGTGCGTTCGAGCTACCACGCCGATGCGCAGGCGCATGCGGCCGGGGTTTGAGCCAGCGGCGCGTGATTGCGCGTCATTTGGGCGGTAGTTTGGCGTCAGTTGAGCGTTAGGCAGGCACCGTGTCGTACGCCGGCCAGGCCTCTTCGGGGTCGTCGAAGCTGGTCAACAAACGCTCCACGCCGACCGGGTTCTCTTGCGCTTCGAGGTCGGCGACGCAGGCGCGCCATACACGGTCGGGCGCGTTGATGCGAAAGCCGAAGTACCAGGCGTCGTCACCACGGACCATGCGCACCACCGTGGCCTCAGACACGGCCGTCAGCTCGACGCCCAGGTGCACGCGTGCCCTGCCCGTGGTGCCCGGCGCCAGCGGCTGCTCGGCGCGTGCCAGGAAGCCGTGCAGCGAGATGTCGATGACCTCCAGGTCAAGCGCGCCACCCAGGCCGGGCAAACCGATCAGCCGTGCCGGGCACTTCAGCGAATGGCGACGGTGGCGGCGCAGCGCGACATCAACGTCGGCGTCGCCACCCCCAGGCTGTTCGCTGGCCAGGGGCGGCAAGATGCCGCGATAGCCGTCCTCGTGGTAGATCGCTCGCAGCAAATGGCGCTTGCGATCGTCGAGCAAGGCGAAGGCCTGGGTGCGCTGGTTGAAGAAGTGGTCCAGCAGCTCGGGCGACATCACCGGGTCGTTGGTGACGAAGTAGCGCCGCGTCGGAAACTGGATGTGCGGCAGCGGCGTTTGCGTGAAGTAGCGGTGCAGGTCTTTGCGCGCCCGCCGCCCGCCGTAGGCCAGGCGGAAGAGGGTGGGCGCCTCTATCAGATCGAGTGTGGCGCCAATGGCCGGCGCGCCGTTGGCGAAGTCGTAGTTGTCGACCACCTGCGCTTGCAGACGCTGGAAGAAAAGCAGTGCTTCGTAGAGCTCGATGCGGTTGGGGTTGACCGCGATCACGAGGTGGCGCGTGTCGAAAAAGCCCGTGCAGTACTCGTACATGAACTTCATCAGCGGGAACAGGATCGTGCCGCCGGTCTTGCGAAAATTCGGGTGCACCGCCAACGCAGAGATCTCGGCGATGCGCCCGCCTTTGGCGCGTACCTGACTCAGGTCAAACACCGTTTGCATCGGAAAGCCGAACACGCCTTCGCGAATGATCGACAGCGTGCCCACGATCTCGCCGTCAAAGCGCGCGTACAGCGTGGTCGTCGTGGGCAGCGCGTGGTAGGCCGTGACGCGCAGGCCAGACGGGTCGGGCTTCATGAAGCCGCTGCCGACGTAGGCGTCGTGCAGCAGGCCGAAGCAGGCCTCGAGCTCGGACTGCGTGGTCGCGATGCCCAGGCTCAAGCGCGCGTCGGGCCGGGGGTCACAGTCGATCAGCCGGCGGGTCAGTGCAAAGCGCAGTGCCGTGGGCAGGCGGCCAAACGCCGCGCGAGCGAGCTGATGGAGTCGCCGGCGCAAGCCGGCACGAACGGGGCGAGTCATGCGCGAAGGACCTCTTAGGCCAGCTGCGGACACCGACAGCGCGGCAGCGGTGCTGCAGCGGCTCGGGCACGGTGGGTGGTTCAGCAGGTCTTCGTCAGAAAGTCGCGCCGGCTTGAGTCGCCGGCCGCTGCGTCAGCCCACCCGCATCAAGACTTCACGCTCTTGAGCAACTCTTGCACCTTGGGCTGCTGCGGGAAGCTGGTGCCGAGCTTGTCGAGCAGTTGCAGCTCGACGCGTGCGCCGGCCTTGTCGCCGCTGTCGACCAAGATCTTGGCCAGGTTCAGTCGCAGGCCGTTGTCTTGTGGAGCGAGCGACACGGCCTTCTTCTGCGCATCGAGCGCCAGCGGCAGTTTCTTCTCAGCAGCGTAGGCGCTGGCCAGCGTGTCGAGCATGGCCGGCTGGTTGGGTAGAAGTTCGGTGGCTTTGAGCGCGAGCTCGGTGGCGCCGGGCTTGCCTTGCTGCACCATCAGCCAGGCGACGTTGTTCAGCGCCAAGGCGTTGCTCGGCTGCAGTGCCAACACGGCACGGTAGCGCGTCTCGGCCAAGGGTAGGTCACGCTGGTAGAGCGCGACGTCGGCACGGTGGAATCGGAACACAGCGTCACTGGGTTTGTCCTTTTCCCAGCCCGCCGCAAAGCGGTCGGCATCGGCTGTTTTGCCGTTCGACACCATCAGGTTGTGCAGGCGTATGGCGACTTCGCTCGCCGGCGTTTTTTGCAGGCTGGCGCGATAGGCGTTGATGGCGGCGTCGACGTTCTTGCGGTGGCCTTCGATGTCGCCTTCAAGCATCTGGCCCAGGCCGTCGTTGGGACGCTGCTTTTGAACTTCGCGCGCAATCTTCAGCGCGTCGGCGTGGCGGCGGTCGGCCACGGCAGTGGCCACCAGCGCACGCTGCGCCGGCAGCAAATCGGGGCGTAAGGCCAAGGCCTTGCGGAAGCTCTTTTCAGCGTCGGCGTATTCCTTCTTCTGCAAGTAGGCCTCGCCCAGCGCCAGGTGCGCGTTGGGGGCATCGGGCCGCAGGCCGACGAGCTTGTTGAGCGTGGTGATGGCCTGCTGCAGCTCACCTTGCGCGATTTGCACACGGCCCAGGGCCTGCATCAACTCGCCTTGCTGCGGCTGTGCCGCCAGACCGTCTTGCGCCACGGCAAGCGCAGCTTTGGCGTCACCCGTATTGAGGTGGTGCTCGATCAGGCGCAAGCGCGGCCCGGGCTGTATGGGCTCGGCCTTTACCGCCCGCGCCAGCGCGTCGCCGATGTCTTGCTTGGACGCACCGGTGCGCGCCAGCAGGTTGGCCAGGCCCATCAAGGCGCCGACGTGTTTGGGATCGTCCTTCAGAAAGTCATCGAAGCGCTTGCGCGACTCGGCTGGTTTCTTTTCCACCAGGTCAAGTGCGGCCAGGCTGGCCACGGCCGGGTAGTAGCGCTTGTCGATGCTCAGCGCGCGCTCAAAACTCGCGCGCGCGGCGGCCTTGTCGTTGTGCAGCACTTGCACGCGGCCCCGCAGATTGGCGGCGACAGGTTTGTCGGCCTGTTTCTTTTCCAGCGCGTCGATGGCTTTGAGCGCTTGGTCGAGCTCGTTGCGGCGCAGGTGCGCGCTGATGAGCGCCATGTTGGCCACGATGCCGGGGTCGCTGCCGGCCACCGATTCAAGCTCCTCGAGTGCGGCGTCGCTGCCCTTGCCTTGGCGGATCTGGCCCATGGCGCGCGCCGTGCGGATCTTGGCGTCGTCGGGCTTGGCCTTCATGGCGCGGGCGTAGAGCTCTTCTGACGCCTTCGCATCGCCATTCTGCAAATGCGCTTCGGCGGCCAAAGCCAGCACTTCGCCCGTGGGGCTGCCGCCGTCGATGACAGGCGCCAGCGTCTCCAGCGTCTTGTTGGGTTGGCCCGAACGCAGCTGAATCTGCGCCAGCATCAAGCGCGCCAAGCCAAGCCCAGGCGCTTGCACCAAGGCGCGCGACAACAAGGTCTCGGCCTGCGGGAAGGCGCGCAATTGAAACTCGGCTGCGCCCGCCAGCTGCAAGGCCAGGCCATTGGTGGGCGCGGCCTGCACCAGCCGCTGCGAGACCTCTTTGGCCTTCTTGTAGTCCTTGCCCAGGTAGGCCAGCAAGGCGTCGAAGTACAGCGTCTGCGGGTGGTTGGGCTGCGCCTTCATCATCTCGGCGGCCTGGGTTGTGGCAGCGGGAACGTCGCGCTCAGCAAGCAAGAGGTCGATGATGTTGCTGTGCGCGGCGATAAGGCTGGGCTTGATCTCCACCGCCTTGCGGTAGGCCGCCAGCGCGTCTTTGCGGTCTTTGGTGGCGAGGTTGCTGATGTCGCCTTTGAGCATCCAGGCGTCGGCGTTTTTCGGGTCCTGGGCCAGCACGTTGTCGAGCAGCATTTGTGCCCCGGCGAAGTCGCGCGTGTCGGCCACCAATCGCGCCTTGAGGAGCAGCGCGGGGACGAAGCTCGGCGACGACGCCAGCGCCTCGGCCAGCGTCTTCTCAGCCTTCGCGCGATCGCGCGTGCGCGCAAACGCGGTGGCCACCGAGGTCTTCAAGTCAGCCTGCGCAATCGCTTCAGGCAAGGTGAAGTTTTCGTAGGTCTCTGCCACCTTCTTGTACTCGCCCGTGGCGTTGAGCGCACGTGCCAGCGCTGGCAACACCTTGGTGATGCTGTATTTCAGCTCGGCCGCCCTTTGCAGCTCAACCACTGCGCCGTTGGCGTCGCCGTTGTCGAGCAAGGCGTTGCCAAGTAGAAACCGCGCTTCGCCCGATTGCGGATTGGCCTGCAACGCGCTCTTGAGGTCGATGACGGCGGCCTTGTTGTCGCCTTTTTGCAGCGAGGTGGTGGCGGACTTGATGAAGTCGGATTCGGACTTTTTGCCGCAGGCAGTGAACAGTGCCGCGGCGATGGCCGCAGATGCGCAAACGCGCCAAAGTGAATGGTTCATCGCAAGTTCCTCAAAGTTTTCCCTTGTCACCGAGTTGCATGTACTCGCCGACGCTACTTGATCGAGAGGCGGTGCATCAAGTCATACAAAGTCGGCCGGCTGACCCCGAGCATCTCGGAGGCCTTCACGATGTTGCCGTTGGCGCGCGCCAGTGCCGCGATGATGGCCTGGCGTTCGGCTTGCTCGCGCAGTGCCCGCAGATTCAGGTCGCCGCGCCCTTCGACGTCAACTGCGGCGCCGTCGGGTGTGGGCAGGCCAATGTCTTCACAGTCCACACGCTGGCCCTCGGCCATGATGGTCGCGCGCTTGATGGCGTTGTGGAGTTCGCGCACGTTGCCCGGCCAGGCGTGAATCTCGATGGCCTTGATGGCGTCGTCGCTGAAGCTCATGGCACTGCGCCGCTGCTCGCTGGCAAATCGGCGCAGGAAGGCATGCGCCAGCAGCGCCGGGTCACCCATGCGCGCGCGCAGCGGCGGGATGTTCACGGTGATCTCGGCCAGCCGGTAGTACAGGTCTTCGCGGAAGCGGTTCTCAGTGATCAAGGCCTTCAAATCCTGGTGCGTGGCGCACACCACGCGCACGTCCACCGGCAGCTCCTGCCGGCCGCCGATGCGTTCGATCTTGCGCTCCTGCAGGAAGCGCAAAAGCTTGGCCTGCAAGTTGTGCGGCAGGTCGCCAATCTCATCAAGCATCAAGGTGCCGCCGTTCGCCGTTTCGATCTTGCCCGGCGTGGTCTTGGCAGCCCCTGTGAAGGCACCTTTTTCGTAGCCGAAGAGCTCACTCTCGAGCAAGTTTTCTGGGATCGCCGCGCAGTTGATGGCGACAAAGCGCCCGCTACGTTTGGAGCTTTGATGCAGCGCTTGCGCCAGCACTTCCTTGCCGGTGCCGCTTTCGCCCAGCAACAGGATCGTGGCGTCGCTGCTGGCCACACGCTCCACCGTGCGCGCGATCTTCAACATCTCGGGGTCGCGTGTAATCAGCCCCGACATCGCGTCGGGTTGCGTGATCGCCTGCAGCCGGCGGTTTTCGGCCTGCAACTCCGCCAGCCGGTAGGCGCGGTCGATGGTCAGGCTCAGCACTTCAGGCTCAAAGGGTTTGGCCAGAAAGTCGTAGGCGCCCATGGCCACGGCGCGCAAGGCATGGGCTTGGTCGTTTTGACCGGTGAGCACGATGACCTTGGCATTGCCGTTGATGCCCAGCATCTGTTCGAGCAGCTTGAAGCCCTCAGACACCGAGTCAGGGTCGGGTGGCAGCCCCAAGTCCATCGTCACGACGGCGGGCTGGTGCCTGCGAAATTGCAGCAAGGCGGACTCGCGGTCACTGGCCGTCACCGACTCGAACTTATCGAGTGACCACTTGATCTGCTTTTGCAGCGCCAGGTCGTCTTCGACGATCAAGAGCGGCGTGGCCTGAGCCTGCGTCATAGGCGGGCCGGCATCGTCAAATCCGAGCCCTGCTGCGTCTCGAAGAGCGGCAGGAGGACTGTGACGATGGTGCCTTGCCCGACCTGGCTTTCCACCGCGATCGAGCCGCCAAGCTCACGCACATATTGGGCGCTCTCATAGGTGCCTATGCCCATGCCACTGTGCTTGGTGCTGTTGAATGGCTTGAAGAGCCGTGTCTTGACGAATTCTTCCGACATGCCTGCCCCGGTGTCACAGATTTCAACTTTGACTTGCCCACTTGCACGTTCCACTTGCAGACTGACCGTGCCCTCGGCCGGCGTGGCGTCCAGGGCGTTATGCACAAGGTGGCCCAGCACGCGCTCCAGACGGTCGTCGTGCCCGCGAGTGGCCAGGCGTTCGCGTACGTCAATCTGCAATTGCCGCCCACGCGCCACTGTCATGGCCTGGAGTCGCTGGATCAAAGGCGTCAGCTCCACGCCGCGTGCGCCCCCAGGCGGTGTCGCCCCTTCGCGCAGCTGCAACATCAAGCGACGCATCTTCTCTAGCGAGCTCTCCACCGTCAACAGCATGTCCTGCTGGAACTCGCGGTTGTCGTGCAGACGTTCCGCATTCTTCAGCATCAGCGAGAGCTGGGTCACGATGTTCTTCAGGTCGTGCACCACAAAGGCGGACATGCGGTTGAAGGCGTCGAACTTGCGCGCTTCAAGCAAGGCCTCTGTGGCCTGCATCTGCGCCATGAAGCCCGCAGCCTGGCGGCTGGCGGTCTTGAGCAGGTCGCGCACCTCCCAGTTCAACTCGACCGCTGTGCGCGGGCGAAGCAGCGTCACGAACCCGAGCAGCTCGTCGCCCACCATCAGCGGCACCACCAGCCACAGGTTGGGGTTGGACAGCAGCCACAGCGGCAAGGCCAGCTGGCCGTAGACGCGTGGTGACTCGCGGTATTCGTCGAGGTCGACGACCCATTCCTTGCTGTGCAGGAACTGCGCAAACGACGAAGTGTTGCTCTCGACCCCGGCCACCTCAGGCGCATTCCAGCGCGCGGATTGGGTGAACGCTGCGTCGTGCTGCGCGCGGGTCCACAAGCCACCACCTGGGCTTTCCACCATGTCGGCCAGGCCGCGAATGACGAGCCCGCCGACCTCTTGCGGTGCTGATTTGGTCGACAGCATGGCGGTGAATCGCAGCCACTCTTGCCGGTAGTCGTAGCGGTAGCTGAAGAAGTGCTTGCCCACGAAGACGCGCAGTCGTGCGCGCAAGGTGCCCGAGACCACCAGCACGATCAGCGTCAAGGCGCCCGCCAGCACCAGCCCCAGCTGCAACGCGCGGCCCCAATCGCCGCCGAAGTAGCGCACGTAGTAGCCAATGGCCGCCATGAAGAGCATGTAAGCGCCCACCAGCACCAGCGTGGCGGAATAGAACGCCGCTGTGCGCGAAACCTGCAAGCTGCGCACCCAGTTGCCGCGGCGCGTGACGGCCACTACCAGCAGCGGCAAGGCCAGCAGGTGCACAAAGCCACGCAGGCTCAGCACGTCTTTGTCCATGTGGCCAAAGAGCAGCGCTTCGGAATGCAGGTAGATGTCATAGCCAAACGCAAAGCCCAAGCCCAGGCACATCGGCTTGGCGCTCCAGCGTGAGCTGTCGGACACGTTGCGGAAGAGTTGCTCGGTCAACAACGCGCCAAGCACGGCCAAGGCCAGTGCGGTGACCATGCTGAAGGCTGAGGCGTCGGGCAGGTGCTGCTCATGCCTGACGCGCAGCGCCCAGGCCCCCAGCGCCGTCGCCAGCGCCAGCGCCGACACGAGGCGCATCCAGTCGAGGCCTGAGCGGGCGCCGAGCCACGAGCGTGCGCCAAGCAGGCTGAGCAAGAACGCAAACCACAGCCCGTTGCGCAGCAGGTCAAGTGCTGCCGATGCGAAGGCCGGGGCTGTGCTGCGTGAAAAGCTGTCAAGGACCGCAGTCGCGGCCCACGCCGCGGTGACCAACATGGTCGCCGCGAAGAGCGGCAGCTCGCTGGCACCCGGCGCACGGCGCAGAAAGCCGGCGCGCACGAGGTAGAGGAAGAAGAGAAGGTACGCCAGCGCCGCGAGCGCATAGCCAAAGACAAGGGGGTCAGTGGTCACTGCCGTCATCTTTGCGCTTCACCAGGGCTTGCCTGATTGCCAGGCGGGCCCGAATTCTAGGTTGTGGAGTGCCAACCGACTCGCGATCAGCGCGCGCCTTTGCCCGTCAACACCACGCTCACCGTCTCAAGCAGAATCACGATGTCGAGGAAGAGCGAATGGTTCTTCACGTAGTACAGGTCGAATTGCAGTTTGGCCTGTGCATCTTCCACCGTGGCGCCGTATTGGTAGCGCACCTGCGCCCAGCCGGTCACGCCCGGTTTGACGCTGTGGCGCACGGCGAAGTATGGAATCTCTTGGGTGAGCTGGTCCACAAAGAAAGGCCGCTCGGGCCGGGGGCCAACGAGGCTCATTTCGCCCTTGAACACGTTGAGCAGCTGCGGCAGCTCATCAATGCGCAAACGGCGAATGATCTTGCCCACGCGCGTCACGCGGTCGTCATTCGCCGTGGCCCAGCGCGGCGTGCCGTCTTGCTCGGCATCCGTGCGCATGCTGCGGAACTTGGCGATCTGGAAGGGGTGCCCGTTGAGGCCCACACGTTCCTGCCGGTACAGCAGCGGGCCGCGGCTTTCCAGCTTGATCAGCAGCGCGGCAATGAGCATCAAAGGCGCGGCAACGGTGAGCAAGAGCGCCGCGCAGAGCAAATCAAAGGCGCGCTTGACCAGCGTGCGCCAGGTGCCCTGGTTGAAGCCATCGCCGAAGATCAGCCAGCCCGCGTTCAAGTATTCAAGGCGGATGAGACCCATCGACTTCTCGAAATGGGTATTGATGTCGCAGACCTTGATGCCGGCCAGCTTGCAGTCGAGCAGCTCGCGCAGCGGCATGCTGCCAGCGCGCCGCTCGGTAAGCGCCACCACGATCTCATCAACCTGGTGGGCGTAGGCAATATCAGCCAACTTCGAGCCGCCACCCAGCAGCTCGGCACTCGGCACCTCGGGCTGCTTTTCGTTGGGCCCGGGCAGGAAGCCGACGATCAGCACGTCGGGGTCGGACTGGCGCAAGGTCGCGGCAACCGCTGCGGCGGGCGCACCCGACCCGTAGATCAGCACACGAGCCCTGGCACGAGGCTGCGCCGCGCGATGCGTGACGTACACGCGCCGAAGAATGACAGCGGCCACGCCACCCATCGCCGACCACTGAATAGCCTGGCGGTGCGCAAAGTCAATCGGCAGCAAGCTCAAGATGAGGTAGGCCAGCGGCAGGCCAAGGAGCAGCGCGAAGAGTCCCCGAGACATGGCCTGTGTGGGCGACTGATTCGGCCGCAACTCGTACACGCCAGACGCCGACGTAATGACAAAGAGCCCGGCAGCCAGCGAAAGCGCATGCGTGCCCAGCAGCGGCATGGCGAGCGCGCGGGTGGCTTCGGGCAATACCAGCCCGGCCGCCACAACGAGGAAGACCAATAGCGTGTCGAACACCGCTCTAAGGAGCGACGCGGTTCGGACGTAATGGTTGAAGAGCTTGATCACAGGGGCGAGTGGTCGGGGTCGGGTGGGGCGCTGAGCCGTGCGGATTCGGGCGCCTTGGCAGGCTGTTGGATATCGACAGCGGAAAGCAATGCTTGACCGGCCGGTGCTACGGCAAGCCGACTTTCGCTGTTCACGCCGGAGTATGTGTGCGGGCATGCGTTAGGCAATCCCCGCAATAAGGGGGAGTCGAAGCCGTACTGGCACGCCTTCACGGAATCGAGGGCTACGCGGGGCCGTGACCTCGCCCCAGTGATTCGTTCAGAGGAGGAGCCTGTCAAGACTTTTGCGTGCGAGGCATGGCATGGCCACAAGGAGCATGTATGCCAGGCAAGACCAAGACTACGGCTGCGGCCGCCAGGCCACTGCCTTCGATCTCCAAGGAGCTTGTTGACCAGTTCGTCAGCGGCCCGATGAGCGTGCAGGCGGTCAACGAGCTGTCCTTCGCCTTCAAGAAGGCGCTCATCGAGCGAGCCCTTGGCGCCGAGCTCAGCCACCACATGGGTTGCGCCCAAGGACAGGCCAAGCCCGAGACGGCGACCTATCACCGCAACGGCAGCGGCGCCAAGACGGTGTTGACCGAAGATGGCCCCGTACGCATCGAGGTCCCGCGCGACCGTGACGGCAGCTATGAGCCGCTGCTGATCGCCAAGCATGAGCGGCGTTTCGCAGGCTTTGACGACAAGATCGTGGCCATGTACGCGCGCGGCATGACCGTGCGCGAGGTGCAAGGCTTCCTGGCCGAGCAATACGGCGTGGAGGTCTCGCCGGAGTTCATCAGCTCGGTCACCGATGCGGTCATGGCCGAGGTCACCGCCTGGCAGGCAAGGCCCCTGGAACCAATGTACCCGGTGGTGTTCTTCGACGTATTGCGGCTGAAGATCCGCGAGGACGCGGTCGTTCGCAACAAGGCCATCTACCTGGCGCCAGGTGTGCTGCCATCGGCTCCACGCTCTTGCGCGGCGCCATCAGCCCCGTGCAATACCGCCGCAGCCCAGGCCTGCCGGTCGGCATGGCTCAGCCCCTCGCCGAGATGCGCTAGGTAGCGCTCAAATCCATGTAGCTCCCGCATCATGGCTCACCTTTTGCTTGAAGAAATGCGCATAAGGCTTTGATTTACTAACACACTAAGACTGCTAGTCGACTCTACCAGGCCATCCGGCAGCGGCGCCCGGGCACCGGGTCACGAGCGAGCCGGCGTGTCGCTGCCGCGCCGGCGGCGTGCGGACAAGAAAAAGGGCTGACGCGCAAAGCGCGTCAGCCCTGAGTTGTCGAGCCGAACTGAGCAGCTCAGCGCATCGTTCAGACCGCCTTGGCGGCGCGACGGCGGCGTGCGAGGCCAAGAACGGCCAGAGCCGCACCAACCATTGCCAGCGAGCCAGGCTCGGGAACCCGCACCGTTGCACTGGCCGTCGTCGTTTCGGCGAACGACAATTGATAGCTGTTGCCAGCAACTAGAGCGGGTGTTTCAGCCCGGAAGCTACCCGTGCAGATCGAATTGATCGGAATGCCGGGGAACAAGAAATTCGAACTGACCGTGTTGTTCAGGCTGCAAGGATCCAGGAGTTCAGTACCACCAAAGATCCCGCCCGCATTGCCATCAGGGGACCAACGGAAGACGTCCAATCCGGTCGTGACGTTCCTCAGGGTGAAACTGAGCGACGTGCTGGCGAAGGCGTCGAACTGCGGGTTCACGTAGGCGTAAAGCCAGTCATTGGCATCAAAATCGATTCGGACCTTCAGGCCATTGTTCGCCGGAGTAAATATGAAGCCGCCACCTGTACCGCTGGTCGTCTGAGCGTTGCCAGTGCCGCCACCCTGGATCTGGGTCTCTGCCACGAGGTTAGAACGCGCCGGAGTCGGCTCAAAGCCACCGCCAGTTTTTGGTATACCGGCAACCACGACGCCGATCAATTGCATGTCCGAGCGCGAAAAAGTGCCCGTAACCGGCGCGCTGTGCTGCGTGTAGTCATTTTCCGCGAAGCCGCAGGTTCCCAGGCACTTCTGCAAGAAATCTGTCGGCGGGCTCACCGGGATGGTGCTACCCGTCTGCCCGATCGTGAAGCCGTTCAGTGTCGCACTGGTGCTGGCGTTGTCGAAAGCTGCGAACGTAGTGAAGTCAGTGGCCGCATTCAGAATGACGCCGGTTGTGGCGTTCTTGAAGGCAAAGTTCGACAACTGCCTCACGGATTGCCCCATAGCCTCAGGGACGGCGAACGCCGATGGGGCCGCTGTGACGCCGAGCGTCACAGCGACGAGCGCGACCAACTTGTTCAACTTGAGTTTCATGGTATGCCTCTCTATACGTGACTGGAGCAATTGGCCCAGGTGACCACTTGCGTTCGGCGCCAGCGAGCCCCGTGTTCTGGCGCATTCGACTGACTTGGCAAGTGATAAGCACGCACCGTGCCAGACTTTGCAAGTCTTTGATCGGAAATGAGAAACGCTGGTGGCGCAAGCTTGAGAAGGCCGATTCGACCGGAAGGTGTTAAATTTTCCGACACCGTCTTGGCAGGGACTCTTCGCCGTACCGAGCCGTCGCAGCGGACCCATTCGGCGCCAGCACATCCCCGGCATCGTTTATCCTCATTCCCGGTCACCGCCCTTCGCGGAAAGGTTCGTCATCTGCCACACTGGATCACCGTGTTGGTGTCAGGCCCTCTCTGCCAGGCCCGAGGCAGCGTCGCCCTGTCATGCGGCAATCGTCTTGCGTCAGGCGCGCTCGGTCGCTGCGGCGAGCCTGCCTCGCCCCAGCGAGCGAGCGTCTATTCGCCAGCGTCGTCAATTTGGCGTTCTTCCGTGGTCCGAGGCGCCGCCCCGAATCGTGACAGGTAAATGCGCGTTGCGACGCAAGCCACCATGCTGACTGCGGATCCCGTTGCAGACGAAATCTTGGCCGACCTGCGAGCGATCGTCGGGGGTGGGCACGTGGTTGCTGATGACGTCGGCCGCAGCCTGCATTCGCGAACCACCGAGACCGAGACACGCCGCTGCGGTGCGGTCGTCCGCCCGGGTTCGGCACAAGAGGTCGCGGCAATCCTGCGGTTGGCCACCAAACGCGGCGTCGCAGTCTGGCCGTTTAGCTGCGGCAATAACTGGGGCTACGGTACCAAGAACGCGATCGATCCAGGCGCGGTGATCATGGTGCTCGAGCGGATGAACCGCATTGTCGAAGTTAACGCCGACCTCGCTTACGCCGTGATCGAACCTGGAGTCACCCAGCAGCAACTATACGAACACCTGCGTGACAACCACCCGCAGTTGATGGCCGACTGCACCGACTCGTCGCCCTTGGGCAGCGTACTCGGCAACGCCATCGAACGCGGCTACGGCTACACGCCGTACGGCGACCATTTCGGCCATTTGTGCGGGCTGGAGGTCGTGACACCGGCCGGCGAACTGCTGCGCACCGGCGGGGCAGCCGAAGGCTGCCCGACCTGGAACACTCACAAGTGGGGATCGGGCCCGGCGCTCGAAGGGCTGTTCAGCCAGGGAAATTTCGGTGTCGTCGTCAAGGGTGGCATCTGGCTGCATCCGCGACCCGAGAAGCTGCTGCTCTTCACGCTCGACGTGCACGACACCGATGAGCTCGCCGAAGCGGTGAACGGCCTGCGCGGCTTGGCTCTGTCCGGCACGCTGCGCAGTCACGTGCACACGGCCAATGCGTTCCAGACGCTGTCGCTGGTGCAGCAGTATCCGCCCGACCTTCTGGCCAAGGGCTCGCGGATCCCGCCCGAACGGCTCGACCGGATGACGGCAGCGTTGGGGGTTTCGGCGTGGACTGCCGTCGGCGGCCTGTACGGCAGCGCGGCACAGGTGCGTGCTGCACGCAGTGAGCTTGTTCGTGTGCTTCGCGGCAAGGGCAGTCTGGCCTTCTTCGACGAGGCCAAGGTGGCGCAGTCGCAACGGATGGTTGACCTCTGGCGGCGTTCGGGCGGGCGCGGGGCCTCCGCAACGATTGCGAAAGTCGTCAAGTGGGCGGTGACGCGCAAGGACTTCGCACTGGTCGAGCTGCTGCCGGAGATGTACGGGGTCCTGCTGGGTCGGCCGACCTGGTCGGTACTGCGCTCGGCTTACCTCAAATCGCCGCTGCAGCCTGCGACCCGAGACCTGGACCCAGCGCGCGACGGATGCGGACTGATGTGGCTCGCGACTGCGGTTCCGATGACGGGCGAGCAGGCGAGGACAGTGCTGGCCCTGGCGGAGCCGTTGTTCACGGCCTTCGACTTCAACATGTCAGCCTGCTTGACAATGATGAACGAGCGCACGCTGTTCTTCCTGCTCGGCATCTTCTTCAAGCTGGACAATGATGTCGAGCGGGAACGTGCGGGCAAGCTATATGGCGCCCTGCACCGGACTTTCACCGATCATGGCTACCAGCAGTACCGCGGCGGGGTTCCGGAATGGACCGTCGGCGACGCTGGTGGCGATACCGGCAGGAGGCTGTTGGGGCAATTGAAGCAGGTATTGGACCCCGGAGCGGTTCTCGCTCCCGGCCGTTATCGAATCTGAATTCGGAGCCGATCATGCAAGCAATCATGGCCAGCGATGCCGAGACAGTCCAGACGTCGGCCAGCACGCGGGAATACGTTGCGCACTTCGAGCGCGATGGTTACGTGCTGATCGAGAACGCACTGCCGCGCGAGTTCGTCGCGACATTGCGAAGCGCCTTCATGAAGGCCATGGATGCCAAGGTGGCCCGCTTCGCGCTGGCCCCGGTCAAGCCCACGGATGGCCGAGACAAGGCCAACGATAAGGTCACGATCGACTTCCAGCCCGAAGGTGGGAACCACGACCTGAACCGATGGAACATGCACGTACCGACGCAGCCCGAGTTCATGCAGGAGCTGCTGATCGCCAATCCCGTGGCCCTGCCGGTCATCAAGGAACTTCTCGGCCCGGAGCCCGTGGCCTTCCTCATCGCGTCGGACACGCCGTACCCAGGGTCGGGGTTCCAGAACATCCACCAGGACTTTCCGCGCTTCGGCCTGACCGTCAATATCCCGCTCGTGGACTTCACCGAGGACAACGCCCCGCTGGAGGTTTGGCCCGGATCTCACGTTCGAGACGCAGTCTTTCATACCGGCAAGGCCGATCTGTCGGGGGCCGAGATCAAGGCCATGGTGGCGCGCGTACCCGGTAAGCGCATGCTGATACGAGCTGGCTCGATTCTGATCCGCGACCAACGCATGGTTCACCGCGGCACTGCCAATACCGGGACCGAGCCGCGGCCTTGCCTGGCGATCTGGTACAAGAACCTGGACCACTACCGGGTCACGAGTCTCACGATCCCGGTTCCTCACCGTTCGGTCGCCAACCGCCTGGCCCACGTCGCGCTGCGCATGCGCCAGGAAGGTCGGGGGACAGGCGGATCCGTGGTCAACAAGAGGCTCGTCAATCTGGGGAACTTCTTCGGCCGGGTGGTCGAGGAGACGAGTGCGTCCGACCGCGACGACAGACGCGAGATTCCACGCGTAATGTGGTCTCGTTTTTCGCCCGAGATGCAATCACTGCTGCGCTACGCCTCGGTCGAGGGTGAGTCTGACAACGGGCGTTCGGTCCTCGGCTCGGCGATCCTGATGATTGCGGGTGCCGTGTTCGCTTTTCGCGGCTGGCAACTGAAGCACAGCGGTCCCGGGGCACGGTAGTAGCCGGACGGACGATGTTCGAACTGATTGCCCTGCGTCATTCGTCGGAATCTCCTAGGCGTGCCGGTGCCGGCGCGGCCGCGCATCAAGAGGCTCGGCAGTGAACACCGACCCGATCCCGGTTGCCGAACTCAGAGGCGTCGACAAGAGCTATCGCCTCGACGAGGTTGAGGTCCCGGTGCTCAAGCAGATCGAACTGCTCGTGCGCCCGGGCCATTTCACGGTGCTGCTCGGGCCCTCGGGCAGCGGCAAGACAACGCTGCTGAACCTGATTGGCTGCATTGACCGGCCCGACCGCGGCAACGTGACGGTGGCAGGCCGCGACATCGACGGCCTCAGCGACGACGAATTGTCCGATTTCCGTTCGAAGAACATCGGTTTCATCTTCCAGAACTTCAACCTGCTTCCGGTGCTGACCGCGTACGAGAACATCGAGTACCCGTTGCTGCTGGCGGATGTTTCGGCCAAGGTTCGGGGCGACCGCGTGTCCAAGCTGCTCGAGGCTGTCGGCCTGTCGGACCGTGCCAAGAACCTGCCCGGACAGCTGTCCGGCGGCCAGCGCCAACGTGTTGCGATCGCCCGCGCACTCGTGCGCAGGCCCAAACTCGTGATCGCGGACGAGCCGACGGCCAACCTCGACAGCCGTACCGGCCAGGCCATCCTGTCGCTGATGCGCGGGATGCAGCAGCGATACCAAATCTCGTTCATCTTCTCGTCGCACGACCGCAGTGTGATCGACGCAGCTGACGACACCGTTCTTCTTCAGGATGGCGTGATCCAGCGCATCCGGCGGCGCCAGCCCGATTCCCCGACCGTGGTCAACAGCCTCGAATGATCGACCTGTCGATTGCCGTCAGGAACCTGCTGCGCAACCGGCGGCGGTCGCTCGCGACCTTCGTGGCACTTGCGGTCGGCACTGCGTCGATCCTGTTGTTCGGTGGCTTCAGCGCGGACATTGAGGCCAGTCTGCAGACGGTCTACGTGCGCACCGGCGGGCACCTGCAGATCCAGCACCGCGACTTTTTCCTGTTCGGCAACGGCAATCCCACCGCGTACGGCATCCGCGGCTACATCAAGCTGATCCGCGCCGTTGGCGAAGACGAGTCGCTGCGCCGCGATGTCACCGTCGCCACCCCGACGCTGCAATTCGGCGGCATCGCTGGCAATTACGACGCCGGCGTCTCGCGCACCGTTATCGGCATCGGGGTTGTCGCGGCGGACCACCAGCGAATGCGGGCCTGGAACGACTTCGGACTGCCCCAGACAGACCCGCCTTTCGCGCTCGACGGCGCCGCCAGCGACGCCGCCATCGTCGGCACAGGGGTCGCGCGGGTGCTGCAGCTTTGCGAGGCACTTCAGTTGTCGTCGTGCCCCAAGCGGACCGAGCAGCCAGCGGCCAACGGCGCGGCCCTGCCGGCCGACATTGCATTGCTCGCCGGAGCCGAACACCCTGCAGCGGCCACGCGTGGGCCAGCCGGTTGGCCGAAGATCGAACTGCTAGCGACCAATGCCGGTGGAACCCCGAATGTGGTGGCAGTTCAAGTCATTAAGGCCGAAGTCCAGGGGTTCAAGGAACTCGACGAGGTCTTCGTGATGATGCAGCTGCCGCTGGCGCAGCGGCTGGTGTACGGCCGCTCGCAGCCCGAGGTCACCTCGATTCTGGTGCAACTCGAGCACTCCAATCGCATCGACGCGGCCAAGCGCGACCTGAGCGCATTGCTGGCAAGCTTCGCACCTGACCAGCCGCTCGTGGTGAGGGATTTCCGCGAGCTGAACCCGTTCTACGTGCAGACGATCGCGATGTTCGACACGATCTTCGGTTTCATCTTCGTGCTCATCGGCGTGATCGTGGTGTTCACGGTCAGCAGCACGATGAACACTGCGGTCGTCGAGCGCACCGTGGAGATCGGCACTGTTCGCGCCATCGGTCTGCGCCGCCGCGGTGTCGAGCGCCTGTTTGTGCTGGAAGGCATGATGCTTGGCGTGGCCGGTGCCGTGTCCGGGGCGCTCTTCGCGCTGCTGGCAGCGGCAGTCGTCAATCGGCTCGGCTTGACATGGCTGCCTCCTGGGAGCGGCGGCCCGCTTCCGCTGGTGCTACTGGTCTGGAAAGAGAAGTTGATGCTGGTGGGCACGCCGCTCGGCCTGAGCCTGATTGCGACGCTGTCCGCATGGTGGCCGGCGCATCGAGCCTCGCGGCTGGGAATCGTCGACGCGCTGCGCCACGTATGATTTCAGGCAATCAGTAACCACGCATGTACTTGATCCGACTCCTCCTATTGATGGCTCTGTCGTGCCTCGCGGCCCTGGCCGCGGCCGCGCCGGACGCACAATCGCTGCTGGCTGCCAGCGATGCGGTGCGCAACCCAGGGCGTCCGTTTAGCGTCAGCGTCACTTTGACCGAATTCCAGAACGGCAAGCAGGTCGACACCACCACCTTGCTGACCTTCTCGCGCACTCTCCAGCAGAACGCCCAGATCTCGTCGCTTGTTCAGTTCGTCGCCCCAGTGCGCGACGCGGGCAAGCTGATGTTGAAGAACGGCAGCGAGATGTGGTTCTACGATCCTTCGACAAAATCCAGCGTGCGCCTGTCGCCGCAGCAGCGCTTGATGGGTCAGGCCTCGAACGGCGACGTCGTCACCGTGAACTTCGCGCGCGACTACAAGGCCACGATCCTTGGCGAAGAGGAGGTGCAGGACGGGGAGCGCAAGTCGCGCCGGTCGTACAAGCTGCAGCTGACCCCGTCGACCGATGACGCCACCTACGCGACCATTGAACTATGGGTCGACGCCGACAATTCGCATCCGATCAAGGGGCGCTTCTTCGCCGAGTCGGGCCGGCTGCTGAAGGCCGTGTACTACCGCCGCTTTCGGCTGCAACTGGGCGCCGAGCGACCGACTGAGACCGTGATCATCGACGGCCTGAATCCCCAGTCGGTCACATTGATGCGCTTCGGGGACTACACCGCCAGGTCCATGCCCAACAGCTGGTTCCAGCGCGACTACCTGCCACGCTTCCAGCCCGAGTAGACCGATGCGATCTGACCCATCATGGAAATTCTGGCCACTTGCGCTGCTCGCGTTGGCCGCGATGCAGGCCGCCACGGCGGCGGACGCCGATGTCGACGCGCTGGCGTTGGAGAGCGCAGTACCACCTAAGACCCCAACGGCGCAGCAGACCAAGATCTTGTTCGAGGCTGCTGCGGGCGTCGCGCAGAGGCGCGACGGCTCGGGCTGGCGCGAGATAAGTCGGCTGTCGCTGGATGGGCGCCACGGCGGCACGCTGTCAGCGTCGACTCGCTATTCGCTTTCAGCGCGGGTCGACGCCACGGCACCGAGGGACGTTCGCGTCGACAACCCGACATTCAGCCTGCGCGAAGCCTTCGTCAGCTGGCAAGGCGGCGATGCCGCGAACCTGATCGACCTTGGGCGAATCAATCTGCGCAGCGGGCCCGCCTACGGCTACAACCCGACTGACTACTTTCGCGACAACGCGCTGCGCACGATCACAACTGCCGATCCAGTCCTGCTGCGCGAGAACCGGCTGGGTGTTGCGATGATTCGAGGCCAGCATCTTTGGGCGGACGGATCGCTGTCCCTCGTGATCGCGCCCAAGCTGGCGTCGCAGGTCAGCGGCGAGGGCTTGAGCTTCGACTGGGGCGCCACCAATCGTGTGCAGCGTGTGCTGGCCAGCATCAACAACCGTTGGAGCGGCGCTTTCAGCAGCCAACTGCTTATGTACAAAGAGCGGGGCTCGAGCATGCGCTGGGGTGCCAGCGCGACGGCCCTGCTGTCGGATTCGGTCACCGCACACGGGGAATGGGCGCGTAGTCGTGAGACCGACCTGCTGGCGGGAGCCCTGGCACTTCCCAGCGCAGCCGCCGCGCGCAATAGGGCTGCACTGGGGCTGACGTACACGACATCGACCAAACTGTCGCTGACCACCGAATACCAGTACAACGGATTCGCCCTCGCTCGCGATGCCGTGCGTTCGCTGCCGACTCTCGGCCCGAAGGCGCTTGGCGCATACTTTGCCACCGCGCTCGCGCGACAGGACAACGCTGCACGCCGGGCTGTACTTCTGTACCTGACCCAACGCGACTTGGTCGTCAAGAACCTGGAACTGACAACGCTGGCGAAGGTCAACCTCAGCGATGGCAGCCACCTGATTTGGGCGGATCTGCGCTACCGCCAGTCGCGGGTCGAATGGGCGCTTCAGTTGCAGCGCGGCCACGGCAGCAACAGCACCGAGTTCGGCGTCATTCCTTTCCGAGAGTCGATTGGCGTCCTCGTGACTGTTTATTTCTAAGCGGAATGCCCACGCATGCTGGTGCCCGGAAAACTGAGGCGACCTCTCAGGATCCTTGTCGGAACTGTCCGCAACAACCCGAGACGGGCCCGGTCATCCACCACTGTCAAGGGCGCATTTCACCGTCGGTACATCCCGACGACGATGCCGAGCGGCTCGGCGCGGTCAGGGCGTGACTTTGGGCGACTTGTTCCGCTGCGCGAACCTGGTTCGACGAATTGAGGCTATCGCAGCGCCGCTGCAGATGGCAAGATGCAGTCGCACCGAAGCCACTGAGGCGTCTGCGTTTGCACAACTCTTTCAGCCTGGGCGAGGTGTTGTGCCGCGATGCGAACAGACCAACTTTCCATGATTACGATTGAGTGTCCCGTGCATCGACTGTCTCGAATTTTCCTGTCGTTGGCGCTATGGGCGTCGCTTTGGCTGATGGCTGGGTGCGACGGGTCCAATCCCGCCAAAGCGATCGAATCAGCGCGGTCGAACCTGGCCAAGGGCGATCACCGCGCGGCCGTCTTAGAGATCAAGACGGCGTTGCAAGCGGCGCCGGAATCGCCGGTAGCGCGCTTTCTGCTCGGTAAGGCCTTGCTCGCCAGCGGCAATGTCGTGGGCGCCGAACTCGAATTGCGCAAGGCGCTCAGCCTGAACTACGCCGAGAACGAGGTTGTCCCCGAACTGGCGCGCGCAATGATCTTGCTGGGGCAGTCCGAGAAACTGCGCGAGCAGTTCAGCCGAACACAGTTAACCGACGCGAAGGCCCAGGCCGAGCTACAGGTGATGCTGGCCATTGCGTACGCGGGTCTCGGACTGGTCGATGAGGCACGTGCTGCCGCCGAGGCGGCGCTGGCGGCGGTGCCACGGTATGGGCCCGCAGTGTTGTTCATGGTGCGTGCGCGTGCGGCACGCGGTGACGTCGATGGTGCCTTGGCCGAACTCGACGCCGAAATTGCGAACACTCCGCACAACTTCGAGGCCATGAAGCTGAAGGGCGACCTGCTCTATTTCGCCAAGCGCGACGCGACTGCAGCCCTGGCTGCCTATCGCCAGTCGATCGCGGCGAAGCCAGGCTACTTCGACGCCCATGGGGGCGCGATGACAGTGCTGCTGGATAAGCCCGACCCTCAGGGCGCCGAAACCCAGCTCGAGCTGATGCGCAGGTCCGTTCCAGCCCACCCGCAGATGCTGTACTTCGAGGGTTATCTGAACCTGCTTCAGCGCAAGTTCGATCGTGCACAGGAAGTCGCCCAGCAGTTGCTTCGCGCTGCCCCCGATAACCCGCGTGTATTGCAGCTTGCCGGTTTGGTGCAGCTCGAGCGCGGCGGCTTTGTTCAGGCCGACAGCCTGCTGACCAAGGCGGTGCAGCTGGCGCCTGAACTCAGCCTGGCCCGTCGTGGGCTGGCCCAAACTCATCTGAAACGCGCGGAGCCGGCCAAGGCATTGGTCGTGCTACAGCCACTGCTGGCGCGTCCTCAGCCCGCCGCCTCGGACTTGAAGATGCAGGGCCAAGCTCTGATGCAGCAAGGTGACCTGGCGCAGGCGGAGGCGGCGTTCACGAATGCGGCGAATGCTGCCCCGGGCAAGTCGAGTTACCAGATCGAACTGGCAGTGAGCAGGGTGCTGCGCGGCGATTTGGAATCCGGGCTCGCCACGCTGAGGACGCTGGCCGCTGACAAGGACAGCTCCGAAGCCGACCTGCCGCTGATCGCCACGTTGATGAAAAAGCGCGACTACCCCGGCGCGCTGAATGCCATCGATACGCTCGAGAAGAAGCAGCCTGGCAGCCCGGTGCCCGTCAACCTGCGCGCGAACCTGCTTCTGGCGCAGGGCGACCGCGCAGGGGCGACGCAGGCGTACCAGCAGGCACTGAAGCTCCAGCCGTCGTTCCTCCCCGCAGCGACCGCGCTGGCCAAGATCGCGCTAGCCGACAACAAGGTGGCCGACGCGCAGAAGCTGCTCGCCGACGTGCTGAAGGCGGACCCGAAGAACCCCCAGGCCCTGCTCGAGAACGCCAAGCTGCGCGCCAGCACTGGTGCATCGCGTGAAGACCTCCTCGCGATGTTGAAGGATGCCGTCCAACGCACGCCGGAGGATGCGGCGCTGCGGCTGGCGCTCATCAACTACCAGATCGAAATCAATGCGACCAAGCCTGCCCTCGAGTCCGCGCGGCAGGCCGCGGCGGCGCTGCCAGGCAGCACTGTCGTGATGGACGCGCTTGGGCGGGCGCAGGTCGCCGCCGGCGATGTCAACCAAGCTTTGGCAACCTTCAGCAGGCTCGCACAGCTGATACCGAACTCGCCCGACCCGTATCTGCGGCTGGCGTGGGTGCAACGCATTGCGAAGGACGGCGACGCCGAGGTGCAAAACCTCAAGCGCGCCGTTGCCATCTCGCAATACAACCTGACTGCGCAGCATGCGCTGGTGAACGCCTACTTGGCGGCGGGAAAGGCCGCCGAGGCGCTGGAGGTGGCTCGAACGGTGCAGAAGCAGCGCCCGACGCACGACGCAGGCTACGTCTACGAAGGAACCATCGAAGCCAAACGCGGGCGCGTCGACCAAGCGCTGCAGGCCTACCGGGCCGGCATGAAGGCCACCGGCGGGACGAGCGAACTGGTCATCGGCCTGCACGCCGGACTGACCGCGACGAAGCGGGCTGCACAGGCAGACAAGCAGGCGGACGATTGGCTCAAGGCGCACCCGAACGACACGGTGTTTCGCTTCTATCTGGGCGATATGGCGTTGTCGCGGCAAGACTTCCTTGCCGCCGAGGCGGCATACCGCGAGGTGTTGAAGCTGCAGCCCGAGCAGCCGCAGGCGCTGAACAACGTGGCGTGGTTGATGGCCACCGCAAAGAAGCCCGGCGCGGTGGCGCTGGCTGAGAAGGCCAATCGGCTGCAACCGGAACGATCGAGCTTCATGGACACGCTTGCGCTTGCACTGGCTGCCGAGGGTCAACCCACAAGGGCCGTGGACGTCTCCAAGAAGGCGCTCGCGATCGATGGGAATAACCCGACGATTCGGCTCAACCTCGCCAAGTTCCTGATTCAGGCCGGCGACAAACCCGCCGCGAGGGCCGAGTTGCAGACGCTGGCTTGGCTTGGCGAGAAGTTCCCGCGCCAGAAGGAAGTGGCGGAGCTGCTGAGTGCGCTGTAGCGGTCCCGCGCCTGGCGCGGCGGTGTCAGCCCAGCGTTGAAAAGCGTTCGCGAAATCGCAGGCAACTTTAGTGGCGCGGGCTACTGAGCGCAAGTTAGAGTGCGCACATCAGCCGACACTGGAGCGCGAGCACAATGAGCTTAATACAGGTCGAGAAAGTCACCAAAGTGTACTTACTGGGCCGGCATCGCGTCGCCGCACTGCATGAGGTGTCGATGCGCGTGGGTGTGGGCGATTCGTTCGGTGGGGGGGGCGGTTTGGTACGCCCGAAACTGAACTGGACATTTGCCAAGAACACCGTCGTGGGCATCGGTGTCGAAGTTTTACCCGCCCAAGCGATGGCTTTTTCGGGCGCTATAACGGCCGCGATCGGTTCTATACGGAAGTGCGCGGCGAGATTTTTAGCCGTGCCCGCTAACAAGCCACGCGGCCCCGGCAGTGCGTGAGTCGAACGCGACGGCACTGGTGCGGGCATGAAACCAATCGTCAGCGCGCTCGATCCGCGCAGCAATCTTGCGGGCGCCCTTGCGGAATGGCGTGCGCTCCTAGGTGACACTTGGATACAGACTGACGATACCACCTTGAATCGATATGCGCGAAGCACGTCGTCGGGAGGGAGGCGGCCCTGCGCAGTGCTGAAGCCTGGAATGCGCGACGAGGTTGCGCAGCTGGTGCGGATTGCGCGCCGCTGCAAGACGCCGCTTTACCCGATCAGCACGGGGCAAAACTGGGGCTACGGTGACGCATGTGCAGTCTACGATGGCCAGGTGATTGTCGATCTGGGTCGTTTGAACCGGATCGAACATGTCGACGCAGAACTCGGGTATGCGGTGATCGAGCCAGGCGTCACACAGCAGCAGCTCGCCAGGCACCTGCGCGACACTGGCGCCCGCTTTTGGGTGGACTGCACCGGGGCCGGGCCGCACTCGAGCCTGATCGGCAACATCCTCGAGCGCGGGTTCGGGCACAGCCCAAATGGCAACCGTATTCAGAACATTTCGGGCATGGAGATCGTGCTCGGAAGCGGCGAGGTTCTGCAAACTGGGTTCGGCCGTTTCCCGGAGGCCAAGACCACGCACCTTTACCCCTACGGTATCGGACCCTACCTGGACGGCATCTTTACGCAGTCGAACTTTGGCATTGTCACCAAGCTTGGCCTGTGGCTGATGCCGATCCCGGCGTCGTTCTGCCCCTTCATCGTTTTGTTCGAGAGCGACAGAGACTTGCTCGACGCCATCGCGCCCTTGCGCGGCCTGAGGATGAGTCGCGTGCTGCAGAGTGTTTGTCACATTGCGAATGACCTGAGGGCATTGGCGGCCGATGCACCATTCCCCCGCAGCCGCCTTCCCGGGCATTCAAGCTTGACGCCCGAGGTTCGCGCCGCACTTCGCAAAGAAGCAGGGATCGGAGCCTGGTCGATGTCGGGTGCGTTTTATGGCACCGCACGCCAAGTTGCCTTGCAGAGGCGGGAGCTTAACTTCGCGCTCAAGGGCGTCACTGCGAAGACGATCTTCCTGACCCGCCGCATGCTCGCGCTTGGCCAACGATTTTCACGGCGCTTCGGCCACTTGGCTCCTTTCCGCGGACTTGAGAAAAAGATCCGGCTCGGGACCGCGCTCGCCGGCATGCACAGCGGAACACCGACTGGCGCGTTTCTCAGCTCGTGCTATTGGCGGCACCAGGCCGGCGTACCTGCGGACTTCTCGGACGACACCGACCTCGCGCAGAACCATATCGGCATCCACTGGATGGCTGCGATCGTGCCGTTTCGCCGCGAGGACCTTGAACTCCTGATCGCGGCGATGGAGGCACATTTCGCGCAGTTCGGGTTCGACTGCCACGCAACCGTCAACATGATCAATGAGCGCGCCCTGGCCGCCGTCTATACGATCCACTTCGATGCCGAGGACGACGCTGAAACACGTCGCGGCTTTGAATGTTATGACGCTGGAATCCGGAAATTGCGTGAGCTCGGATACCCGCCGTATCGCGCCTCGGCGAGAGGTTTTCCGTTTCTCGCCGATGAAGCTGGGGGGACGACTGCGGCTACCTTGGCCGGAATTAAGCTCGCGCTTGATCCGGACGGCATCATCGCTCCAGGTCGGTACGATGGTCTTGGGGCGCGGCGCGAGCAGCTGCCGGAGACCTTGGCGCATGTGAAGTAATCGAGCGATTAGGCACGAGTGACCATACGCCGCCGATAAACCCACATGTCTTGTGCCATGATTTCGTACTGAAGCGCCTGGCCAGTGCTGCTCTCATCTGCGCGAGCGGCCGGGGCACGTTGGCAACTCAGGTTCTTCTTCTGAGCTTGCATCAAAGCCAATTTGACAAAGGTCCGCTATGTCCCAAACTCTTGGACGAACCTACTCTTTCTTGCAGCGCGCCCTTGCCGCAGTGGCGATCCTAGGCGTCACTGCGTGCGCGACAAACCCAAATCCACCTGCCCCAGGAGTCATCCCAGCCTTCGACTACACCTACGTCATCGGCCCCGGCGACAGCCTCAACATCGTCGTCTGGCGCAACCCCGAATTGACGATGTCGGTGCCAGTACGACCCGACGGCAAGATCGCGGCGCCCTTGGTCGACGAACTGATGGCTCAGGGCAGAACGTCGATCGAGCTTGCTCGCGACGTCGAAAAAGTGCTGGGCAAGTATGTGCGCGACCCCATCGTCACGGTGCTCGTGACCGGCTTCGTCGGCCCCTACAGCGAGCAAATCCGTATCGTCGGCGAAGCCGCCCGGCCACAAGCGCTGTCGTACAAGAGCAAGATGACGCTGCTGGACGTGATGATTGCCGTGGGCGGCCTTACCGACTTCGCATCCGGCAATGGCGCCATCATCCTGCGCAGCTCGGAAGGTAACAAGCAGTACTCGGTGCGCATTAAAGATTTGATCAAACGTGGCGATGTATCAGCCAACGTGGAGATGAAGCCCGGCGACATCCTGATCATTCCGCAAAGCTTCTTCTGATTGCGGGCGCTGTCGCCACGGTCCCCAACCTCACTCTTGCTGCCGCGCCATGGAAGAACTCATTCAACAACTGAAGAATTTTGCCCGCGGCATGTGGAAGTACCGCTGGCCGGGTGTTGCTGTCGCCTGGCTGGTGGCCGTCGTGGGCGTGGCAGTGGTCTACAAGATTCCTGATCGATACGAAGCGACAGCCCGCATTTACGTCGACACGGCGTCGATCCTCAAGCCCTTGATGGCCGGCCTGACGGTGCAGCCCAACGTCGAACAGCAGATCGGCATGCTCAGCCGCACTTTGATTAGTCGGCCAAACCTTGAAAAACTGATCCGCATGGCCGACGCGGACCTGAAATCAGATACCAAAGCCGACCAAGAGGCGCTGGTTGAGCGCTTGGCCAGGGACATCCAAATTCGGAACACGGGCCGTGACAACTTGTACTCGCTGTCCTTTCGCGATTCTGACCAGGACAAGGCCAAGCGCGTGATCCAGTCATTGGTGTCGATCTTCGTCGAGTCCAGTCTGGGTGCCAGCCGCAAGGATTCCGACCAAGCCAAGACCTTCCTCAACGAGCAGATCAAGCAGTACGAAGCCAAGCTTGAAGAGGCCGAGGCTCGCGTCAAAGAGTTCCGCATGCGCAACATCGAACTGCAAAGTGCGGACGGCAAGGACGCAATGACGAAGATGGTTGAGAGTAACAACCAGCTCGAGCAGGCCAAGCTGCAATTGCTTGAAGCCTTGAATGCGCGTGACGCGGTGAAACAACAGATGACCGCTGAGAAGGCTGGGGCTACTGGTGCAGCCGCCGCTGGAGCCTCGGGCCCAGCGCCAGAGCCGGTAGTCAATGTGCAGACGCCCGAAATGGACGCTCGAATCGACGCTCAAAAACGCGCGCTGGACGCGCTTCTCCAACGCTACACGGATCAGCACCCAGACGTCATTGCCACCAAGCGCCTGCTGAAGGACCTGGAAGACCAGAAGAAGAAGGAGGTGGCGGAACTCCGTAAGGCTGCATTGGCCTCGCCGGGGGCGACACCCGGTGCTGGCGGCGATGTTGGAAGCCTCGTGACCCAAGAGCTCGGAAGGATGTTGGCTGGCGCTGAAGTTCAGGTGGCGGGTTTGAAGGCGCGGGTGGCCGAATACACTGGCCGTGTCGCTCAGGCGCGTGAAAACATGAAGACCGCGCCACAAAAGGAGGCAGAGGCCTCCCAGCTTAATCGCGATTACGGGATCATCAAGAGCAACTACGAGAGCCTTGTCTCCCGACGACAGTCGGCCGTGATGTCAGGTGAACTTGAGGTGGCGTCTGGGGTGGCAGATTTCCGGCTGATTGACCCGCCGCGTGTGACGCCCAAACCTGTATCACCGAACCGGCTTCTGCTAATGCCGCTGCCCTTGCTAGCGGGTTTGGCTGCCGGGCTTGTGCTCGCCTTCCTGGCCAGCCAGCTTCGACCTGTGTACTCGGACGTGGGTGATCTCAGGGCCAAGACGGGTCTACCAGTGCTCGGGGTCGTCTCTATTGTGCTCAACGATCTTGATCGCCATCGCGAACGAATGAGCCTGTATCGCTTCGTCGGCGCTTCAGGCGGTTTGATCGGCGTTTTTGCTATTGGACTCGGTGCCATGATGATCCTGGCGCGAACGGGCTGAACACAATGAGTAGTTTGATAGAGCAGGCCGCGATTCGACTTGAACAACTGCGTCAGGCAGGCGTCGAAGTCCCCGAATTGCCAGGAGACACCTTCATTGCAGCGGCACCGCCGCCTGCTATTGGGGCGACGGTCCCGCGGCCAGCGCCAAGTCCCGTCCCCCAGGATGCGGCGTTCGTTTCGCGCAAGGTCGACCTTGATCTTGACGCCATTGGGGCCGCCGGTGTGGTGGTACCCACGGCCCCACGCTCACGTGTCGCCGACCAGTTCCGCGTTATCAAACGCCCGCTCATCAGCAACGCCATCGGCAAAGGCGCCGCGCCTGTACGCAATGGCAACCTGATCATGGTGACCAGTGCCGTGGCCGGTGAAGGCAAGAGCTTCACGTCGATCAACCTGGCCATGAGCATTGCCTCGGAGCTTGACCACACCGTGATGCTGGTCGACGCCGACGTCGCGCGCCCCTCCATATTGCGGGTGCTCGGTTTGCCACCCGGCCCTGGCTTGCTCGACATACTGGAAAACAAGGCCGACATGGCCGATGTGTTGATGCGCACCAACATTGACAAGTTGACCATCCTGCCCAGCGGCACGCCGCATTTGAAGGCCACCGAGTTGCTGGCCAGCGACGCGATGAACCGCCTGCTCGAAGACATGGCCACACGCTACGCCGACCGCATCATCATCTTCGACTCACCGCCTCTGTTGCTAACGACTGAGAGTCGCGTGCTGGCCACGCACATGGGCCAGATCGTGGTCGTTGTGCATGCCGGCCGCACCTTGCAGGCCGAGGTGCAACAAGCACTGTCGACGATCGAAAGCTGCCCGGTGAAGATGCTGGTGATGAACAAGGCGCGCACTGACAACGCCGGTTATGGCTACGGCTACGGCTATGGTTACGGGTATGGCTACGGCTATGGCTACGGTTACGGCACCACGGGTGACGCGGGCAAGCGCGCAGACGCCCCGCCTGGCGATTCGCGCCTGAGCTAAGGCCGACACGGCCGCGCCAACCTGCCCATGATTCCCGCCCGCGAACACTGGCTGCGCCGCACTCGCCACTCACCGAAGCTTATCGTCTTGGCGGTGGGATTGACGGCGGCCACGGGCCCCGCGCTGGCCCAAGACGGCCGCGCCTTCACCATCACGCCGACGTTTTCGATCAGTGAGAGCCTGACCGACAACCGCAACCTCAGCTCGACCAACAAAGAGGCCGAAGCCACCACGCAGATCAGCCCTGGCATCCGTATCAGCAGCCGCTCGGGGCGCGTGCAGGGCAGCCTGGACTACTCGCTCAATGCGCTCCTGTATGCACGTGATTCTTCGCGCAGCACCACACAAAACGCACTCGCAGCGAGCTTTGCGGCCAACTTGGTGGACAACCACGCCTCGCTCGACGTGCGCTCCTCGATCTCTCAACAAAGCATCTCGGCCTTCGGCGTGCAGTCAAGCAACCCCGGCGTGTTCAACCCGAATCGCACCGAAGTGCGCACGCTCTCGGTGTCGCCTTCCCTTCGCGGCAAGTTGGGTGATGTCGCCGATCTCGATGCGCGCCTGACTTGGGCCACCACCAGCAACGGCTCCAGCACCATCGGCAGCAGCACCAACACGTCCATGGCGCTGCGTGCCTCGGGCGGTCGTGGGCCCTTCGGATGGTCGGCGGACACGTCCGGCTCGACGTCCGATTTCGACGCCGGACGCAAGACGCAACAACGCCAGTCGGGCCTGAGTCTGAATTACCGGCTCGACGTGCAGTGGCGTGCCAATCTTCGCGCCACGCATGAAACGAACGACGTGCTCTCGACCACCACGCAAAGCCGGAACTCCTGGAGCGCTGGCCTGGAATGGACGCCCAACCCTGACTTGCGTGCCGGCCTGCGCCTCATACGCGACAGCGACAACAGTGCGCTCTCCCAGCAAGGCAGCCGGCAAAGCTGGGGCGGTGATCTGAACTGGACACCGTTTGAGCGCACGCAGCTGAGTTTCCGGCGCGACCGGCAATTCTTCGGCACCAGCCAAAGCTTCACCTTCCAGCATCGCATGCCGCGTTCGGTCTTCAGCTTCTCGGACACGCGCGACATCAGTACCAACGCCACCGGCAGCACAGGCTCTGGCGTGCTCAGCGGTTACGACCAGCTGTTTGCCCAGTACGCCGTCGCTGTGCCCGATCCGATCCAGCGCGACCTCTTCGTGCGCGCCTTGCTGGGCAACCCGCAAGGCTTCTTGACCAATGCCGTCTCGCTGCGGCACGGCCAAACGGCCACGGTGTTGCTTCAAGGCCAGTTGACGAACATCAGTTTGAGCACTTTCCGCAACGACAGCCGCAGGCTTGATGCCGTCAGCACTGCTGGCGATGATCTTTCGCGGGCTGGCAACGTGCGCCAGTCTGGGCACAGCGTCACGGTCAGCTACCGGCTGGCGTCGAGCACAGGTGTCAACTTCGGCTACAACCGTTCGCTGACGGCAGGAAGCGGCACGCTGCCGGGCAACAGCCAGCGCTCGTTCACGCTGTCGTCGTCCACGCAACTTGCCAACCGCGCGTCGGTCAACCTCAGCCTGCGCCACACGTCCTTCGACAGTGCCGTCCAGCCCTACACCGAAAATGGTGCCACCGCTTCTCTAAGCCTGCAGTTCTGACCATGTACGAAGCCTTCTACGGGTTGAGCAGCAAGCCTTTTCAGCTCAACCCTGACCCCAATTTTTTCTACGGCAGCAAGCAGCATCGCCGTGCCAAGGCCTACCTTGAGTACGGCGTGTCGCGCAATGAAGGCTTCATCGTCATCACCGGTGAGATCGGTGCCGGCAAGACAACGGTGCTGCGCTCACTGATCGAAGGCTTGAACGGCAGCAACGTGGTCGCCGGCCATTTGGTGACGACGCAGCTCGGCGCTGAGGACACCTTGCGCATGGTCGGCGCGGCCTTTGGGTTTCGCGTCAAAGACGTGCCCAAGTCCGAGCTGCTCATCACGCTGGAGGCCTTCCTCATCAGCCAGACCAGCAAAGGCAAACGCTGCTTGTTGGTGGTCGACGAAGCACAGAACCTCACGCCCAAGGCCGTGGAAGAGCTGCGCATGCTGTCGAACTTCCAGTTCGGCAACCAGGCGCTGCTGCAAAGCTTCTTGATCGGCCAGCCCGAGTTTCGCGAGATCTTGCAGCGCCCGGAGATGGAGCAGTTCCGCCAGCGTGTGGCGGCCACTTGCCACATCGGCCCGCTTGATCGCGATGAGACTGAGCAGTACATCCTGCATCGCCTGAAGTGCTCCGGCTCGAAGGGCAAGCCGACTTTCGGCGCGGGTGTCTTTGACGCCGTCTTCAAGGCCAGCGGCGGCATTCCAAGGCGCGTCAACTCGGTTTGCGATCGCTTGCTGTTGTTGGGCTTCCTGGCCAACAAGTTGGAGCTCAGTGCCGACGACGTGCACGAGGTCGTCAAAGAGATGATGCAAGAGAACGAGGTGCCCCAGCGCACGGGCGCTGCCTCGCTCAACGGCGGCGACACCCAGGCCGCCGCCACGGCGGTGGCGCTCGACGTCGACCTCGCTCGCATCAAGCTCGACCCGGCTGATGCCGACGCCGCGTCCAAACAAATCGCCGCGTTGACGGCGGATCAGCGCGGCGACCAGCTGCAGCGCCTTGAGCGCAGCATGCTGCGGCTTGAGCGCATCAATCTTCAAACGCTGGCGATGCTGCAAAAGCTCGTCAACGCTGTCTCACGCCCTGGCGACGAGAGCGGCAAATGAGCCCCACTGCGCCGCAAGCACTGGCTGGGCCGGTGATGTGCGTCGTCGGCGC
The DNA here is from genome assembly GCA_031418855.1 of Rubrivivax sp. Classification (GTDB taxonomy): domain Bacteria; phylum Pseudomonadota; class Gammaproteobacteria; order Burkholderiales; family Burkholderiaceae_C; genus Rubrivivax. The sequence continues at coordinate 6,951 of JANOJR010000011.1, read as the reverse complement.
GCGGCCCAATTTCATGAAGATGGCGCCCATCTTGCGCGCACTGGCTGCGCACCAGCCGCCGCTGCCCGCGCTGCTGGTCCACACCGGCCAGCACTACGACAAGGACATGAGCGACAAGCTCTTTACGGATTTGCGCCTGCCGCGCCCAGACATCAATCTTGAAGTCGGCTCGGGCTCACACGCAGTGCAAACGGCCGAAGTGATGAAGCGGTTCGAGCCCGCACTGGACGAGCACAAACCGAGCTGCGTGATGGTCGTGGGCGACGTCAATTCCACACTCGCCTGCACCCTGGTGGCGGTGAAGAAGGGCATCCCCGTCGTGCACGTCGAAGCCGGCCTTCGCAGCTGGGATCGCAAGATGCCCGAAGAGATCAACCGCGTGCTGACCGACCAGGTCGCCGACCGTCTGTACACCACCGAGCGCAGCGCTAGAGCCAACCTGCTGCGCGAAGGTGTGGCCGCCGAGCGCGTGTGCTTCACCGGCAACGTGATGATCGATTCGCTGCTCGACAGCCGCGCCATCGCGCGCCCCGGCGCCGCCACGCTGGCCGAGCACGGGCAAGATGCCAGCCTGCTGGCGCACCCGAACGGCTACGGTGTCGTGACCCTGCATCGCCCGTCTAACGTCGATACGGTGGAGACACTCAAGCCCCTGCTCGAAGTGCTGGCCGAAGTCGCGCAGCGGCTGCCGCTGGTCTTCGCGCTGCATCCGCGCACGCGCGCCAACATCGAGCGTTTTGGTCTTGGCGCGCTACTGCTTCCTGAGCGCATGGCCATGCTGCCGCCCCAGGGTTATCTTGAAATGGTCGGCCTGATGTCGGGCGCGCGCCTAGTGCTCACCGACTCGGGCGGCTTGCAAGAAGAAACCACCGCGCTTGGCGTGCCGTGCCTGACGATGCGCGAAAACACCGAGCGGCCGATCACGGTGGAGCAGGGCACCAACACCATGGTCGGGCGCGACCCGGCGGCCATCCTGCAAGGTGTCGACGAGATCCTGGCCGGCCGCGGCAAGCAGGGGCGCGTACCCGAGTACTGGGACGGCCACGCCGCCGAGCGCATCGCCGCCGACCTGTGGCACTGGCTGCGCGCGATGCCTACAGCCGCGGCCGCAAAGAACTGAAGGCGCATGGCCCATGCTCGCCCCCGCCCGCGCCATCACCAATGCCTTGACGATTGACGTCGAAGACTATTTCCAGGTCTCGGCCTTCGCGCCCTACATCAAGCGCAGTGATTGGGAGCAGTGCGAGTGCCGCGTTGAGCGTAACGTCGCGCGCATCCTGGCGCTGCTGGGCGAACGCGACATCAAGGCCACCTTCTTCACACTGGGCTGGATCGCAGAGCGCTACCCGCAACTGGTGCGCGACATCGTGGCTCAGGGCCATGAGCTTGCCAGCCACGGCTACGGCCACGAGCGCGCCAGCGACCTGGATGCGAAAGCGTTCCGAGCCGACATTGAGCGCGCCAAGAAGCTGCTCGAAGACATCGCCGGCAGCGCCGTGCGTGGCTACCGCGCCCCGAGCTTTTCCATCGGCACGGGCAACCTCTGGGCCTTCGAAGCACTTGAGCGCGCGGGCTTTGAGTACAGCTCCAGCATCTACCCCATCCAGCACGACCACTACGGCATGCCCGACTCGCCGCGCTTCGCGTACCGCGTGGGTGGTGGCCTGTTGGAGATCCCCGTCACCACCTTGCGCGTGATGAACCGCAACATGCCGTCCAGCGGTGGCGGCTTCTTTCGGCTGCTGCCTTACGCCGTGTCGCGCTGGATGCTTGAGCGCGTGAACCAGCGCGACGGTGAGCCGGCGATCTTTTATTTCCACCCCTGGGAGATCGACGTCGACCAGCCGCGCATTCCGGGCATCGACCTGCGCACCCGCTTTCGCCACTACCTCAACATCGGCCGCATGGAGAGCCGCTTGCAGTCGCTCTTCGGCGACTTCCGCTGGGGCCGCATGGATGACATTTTTCTCGGCGTGAACTCGAGTGTGGAAGCTGGTGCGAACATTGGTGCCAGCACTGGTGCGAACCTAGGCGCTGAGGCTCGCGCGAATGCCACGGCGGCGCCGAGCGTCGCCTGATGGCAAGCGTGCATCAAGTCAAGCGCCTGGCCCTGGGCGACATCAGCACGCAAGCGCGTTGGGATGCGTTCGTGCTGGCCTGCCCGCAGGCCACGTTCTTCCACCGCGCCGGCTGGCAGCGCCTCATGCACGAGGTCTTTCGCCACGCCACCTATTTCCTCTACGCCGAAGTTGACGGCCGCATTGAAGGCGTGCTGCCGCTGGCGCAGGTCAAAAGCCTGCTCTTTGGCCATGCGCTCACCAGCCTGCCGTTTGCCGTTTACGGCGGCGTGGCCGCGTTGAATGACGAAGCCGCCACCGCGCTCGAGCATGAAGCGCAGCGGCTCGCGCAAGAACTCGGTGCGCAGCACCTGGAGCTGCGCCATGTCACGGCGCGCCACACCGACTGGCCGACGCAAAACCTCTACGTCACCTTCCGCAAAGCCATCCTGCCCGAGGAAGAGGCCAACATGCTGGCCATCCCGCGCAAGCAGCGCGCGATGGTGCGCAAGGGCATCAAGAACGGCCTGGTCAGCGAGCTCGACCCAGGTGTCGAGCGCTTCTTCGCGCTCTATGCCGATAACGTTCATCGGCATGGCACACCGGCCCTGCCCAAACGCTACTTCGAAGTTTTGCGCCGCGAGTTCGGCGCCGACTGTGACGTGCTCACGGTGACCAGCCCGCAAGGCCGTGTACTTTCCAGCGTGATGAGCTTCTACTTCCGCGACGAGGTGCTGCCTTACTACGCTGGCGACGACGAGGCCGCGCGCGACTTGGCCGCCAACGACTTCAAGTACTGGGAGCTGATGCGCCGCGCCTGCGCGCGTGGCCTCAAGCTCTTCGACTACGGCCGCAGCAAGCAAGGCACAGGCTCTTACGCCTTCAAGAAAAACTGGGGCTTCGAAGCGACACCGCTGCACTACGAGTACCAGCTCTACAAGCGCGACGCGGTACCGCAGAACAACCCCGCCAACGCGAAGTACAAGTTGCTGATCGAGACCTGGCGGCGCTTGCCCATCGGCGTGGCCAATTGGCTCGGGCCCATGGTCGTGCGCAACCTCGGCTGAACGGCAAAGAGCAAACATGGCCAACCTGCTCTACCTCGTACATCGCCTGCCGTACCCGCCCAACAAGGGCGACAAGGTGCGCTCGTACCACTTGCTCAAGCACCTGGTGGCGCGCCACCGCGTCTTCCTCGGCACCTTTGTCGACGACGCCGAAGACGCGCCGCATGTCGACACCCTGCGCGCCCTGTGCGCAGGCGTGCATGCCGTGCGCCTGAACCCGGGCCTGGCCCGCGTGGCCAGCCTCTCTGGCTTAATGAGCGGCTCGGCCTTGACGCTGCGCTACTACCGCGACGCGGGCTTGCGCCGCTGGGTCGAAGACACCGTGCGCCGCGAGAAGATCGACGCGGCCATCGTCTTTTCGTCGTCGATGGCGCAATACGCCGACGGCCTGACTATTCCCATGCTGGTCGACTTCGTCGATGTCGACTCGGCCAAGTGGACGGCCTACGCCGGCCACCACCGCTGGCCCATGTCGTGGCTGTACCGGCGCGAAGGTGAACAGCTGCTGGCCTACGAGCGCGACGTGGCGGCCCGCGCGGCGCGATCCTTCTTCGTGACCCACAACGAGGCCGAGCTTTTTCGCAGCCTGGCGCCTGAGTGCGCCGGCGCCATTGAAGCCCTGGGCAACGGCGTGGATGCCGATTTCTTCCAGAGCGACGCGGCACGCGCTTCGCCTTTTGCCGAACACGAAATCCCGCTGGTCTTCACCGGCGCGATGGACTACTGGCCCAACATCGACGCCGTGAACTGGTTCGCCCGCGACATGCTGCCGCAGCTCAAAGTACGCTGGCCGGCATTGCGCTTTCACATCGTCGGCCGCGCACCCACAGCCGCCGTGCTCGCGCTTGCTCACGCTAACTCTAACGCCGATGTAACGGTCACTGGCACCGTACCCGACGTGCGGCCCTACCTGCAACACGCCGCCGCAGTGGTCGCCCCGCTGCGCCTGGCGCGCGGCATTCAAAACAAGGTGCTCGAAGCCATGGCGATGGCGCGGCCGGTGGTCACGGCGCCTGCTTGCGCGGCGGCAATTGCCTCGGCACAGGTGCCGCACGAGCTGCACAGCGCGGCGGTAGAGACCGACTACGTGCAAAGCGTGCACCACTGGCTCGCCGACCCCGACGCGGCGCGCAGGGTCGGCGCGGCAGCGCGCCAGCGTGTGCTCAATGACTACAGCTGGCCCGCGCAACTGGCCGCCATCGACCGCCACCTTGACAACCTTGGCGCGCTGCGCCCGCTCGCGGCCTGAGCCTTAGGACACGAACCGATGAACCCGATCACCACCACCACCACCACCGCGCCGCACGTCACCTCACCCTGGCGCACGGCCTTGCCCGTGTGGCTGGCCCTGGTCGTCGTGATCCTGCTGCTGTACCGCGATACCGGCATCACCATGGTCGGCATCTGGTCGCGCTCAGACACCTTCGCGCACGCCTTCCTGGTGCCGCCCATCAGCATGTGGCTCATCTGGCGCCAGCGCCAGAAGCTCGCCGCGATGACGCCGCGCCCGTGGCTCTGGGCCTTGCCGCTGATGGCCGTTGTGGCAGCCGTTTGGCTGTTAGCTGATCTGGTGATCGTTGGTGCTGCGGCCCAGTTTTCGCTCGTCGCCTTGTTGATCCTGTCGGTGCCGGCGGTGCTTGGGCTGCACGTCGCACTGGCCATCCTGTTCCCGCTGCTCTTCCTCTTCTTCGCCGTGCCTTTCGGCGAATTCATGTTGCCGCCGATGATGGAGTGGACGGCCGACTTCGTCGTGCGCGCCTTGCAGCTCACCGGCATTCCGGTCTACCGCGAAGGCCTGCAATTCGTCATCCCCAGCGGCAACTGGTCGGTCATCGACGAATGCAGTGGCGTGCGCTACCTCATCGCCTCGTTCATGGTTGGCACGCTCTTCGCGTACCTCAACTACCGCTCGTACTGGCGCCGCGCCGTCTTCATGCTGGTGGCCATCCTGATGCCTATCGTGGCCAACTGGCTGCGCGCCTACATCATCGTCATGATGGGTCACCTCTCGGGCAACAAAATTGCCGTGGGTGTGGATCACATCCTCTACGGCTGGGTTTTCTTTGGCATCGTCATCTTTGTGATGTTCATGGTGGGCGCGCGCTGGTCCGAGCCTGACGACGTGCCGGCACAAGGCCCGCCTTCCTGGGCCAACGCAGCGCTGCCGCGTGGCGCGCTAACGCCGATGTGGATGGTGCCCGGCGTTGCCTTGCTGGTAGCGCTGCCGCACTTGGCGCTGTGGAGCTTCCAGCGCGCCGAAGGTGCGGCCGCGGAGCCGCAGCTCGAGCTGCCACTGAAACTTTCGGAGGCCTGGTCCAGTGACCAGGCGCGCATCGTGGCCTGGGGCCCGAGGTTCACCAACCCCTCGGTGTTTGCCACGCGCGCCTATGGCGGACCGAGTGGCACCGTCGGGGTCTACCTGGCCTACTACCGCGGCCAACACGGCGAACGCAAGCTGGTCAGCTCGCAGAATGGCGTGGTGGGCATGAATGACCGCATCTGGAATCGCGTGGATTCCGGCGCGCCGATGGTCGCGCCGGGCGACCAGGGGGCGACGTTCAAGACGACCCAACTGCTTGGCCCGGCCGTCACGGGTACGACACGACGTTCGCAGATGGTGGTGTGGAATGCCTACTGGATCGACGGCCGGCTCATCACCAGCGACGTCACCGCCAAGCTGGCCGGCGCGCTGTCAAGGCTGCGCGGCCGCGGCGACGAAGGCGCGGCACTGGTGCTGTATGCCGACGAGGACACGCCGGCGGCCTCACACGCCGTGCTGGAGGCGTTTGTGCGCGCCAATCTGACGCCCCTGACCGTTTTGCTGCAACAGACGCGCGACGCACGATGACTCGCCATCTCACCCGCCCGACGTGCTCGTCCTTGATCCGAAGACAGCGCAAAACCATAATGGTTGCAAAACGGTGAGCCCCGCGCATGAGCATGACCCTGACCTTGAAAAACATCCCTGACGCCGTGTACGAGCGGCTCAAGGCGTCGGCCGCCGTCAACCGGCGCAGCCTCAACCGCGAGGCCATCGTCTGCCTGGAGTCCGTCTTGCTGACGTCCCAGCTGCCTGCCCGTGAACGCCTGGCGCGTGCGCGCGCACTGCGCTCGGGCCTGGCGCAAGTGAAGTTCCTTGCCCGCGACATTGACACCCTGAAGCGGCAGGGGCGCGCGTGATCGTCGTCGACACCAACGTCCTGGCTTACCTGTACCTGCCGGGTGAATTCACCGCCAAGGCAGAGGCCTTGTTGCAGCGTGACGCCGCATGGGCCGCGCCGGTGCTCTGGCGCAGCGAGTTCCGCAACATCCTGGCCGGCTACCTGCGTCGCAAGGCATTGACGTTCGAGCAGGCGGTGGCGATTCAAAGCGAGGCCGAAGAGCTACTGCGCGACGCCGAGTTCGAAGTCGACTCAGCCGAGGTACTCGAACTCGTACGCGGCAGCGACTGTTCCGCCTACGACTGTGAATTCGTTGCACTGGCAGCGTCGCTCGAAGTGCCGCTGTGGACCATGGATGCGAAGCTCCTTCGGGCCTTTCCGAAGCGCTGCGTCTCACTCACCACGCACTGACACCCATCTCACATGCACGACGGAGCCACCACCCAATGACCACTGTCGCCGTCATCGGCCTGGGCTACGTCGGCCTGCCACTCGTTGTCGAATTCGGCAAGCAGATGAAGACCGTCGGCTTCGACATCGCCCAGCACAAGGTCGACGCCTGCGTGGCCGGCAAAGACCCGTCGCGTGAACTCGACGACGCGCAGATGGCCGCTGCCAAACACGCCGTCTACACCAGCGACGCGGCCATGCTTCGTGAAGCCGACA
>JANOJR010000010.1:0-2719 GCA_031418855.1 Rubrivivax sp. | reverse complement strand
CATCACCCGCATCAACGGCTGGCTGGGCGGCGCGCAAGGTGCGGCCATCAAGACGATGCTGCTGCCCGTCTTCGTCGTCATGATGCTGGCGATGATGGTGCTGCCGCTGCCGAGCTTTGTGCTCGACCTGCTGTTCACCTTCAACATCGCGCTGGCACTCATCGTCATGATGGTCGCGGCGCAAATGGTGCGGCCGCTGGACTTTGCCGCGCTGCCCTCGGTGCTGCTGGTGACCACCCTGCTGCGCCTGTCGCTCAACGTCGCGTCGACACGCGTGGTGCTGATGGACGGGCACACCGGCCCGGGTGCGGCCGGGCAGGTGATCGAGTCCTTCGGGCACTTCTTGATCGGCGGCAACTTCGCGGTCGGCTTGATCGTCTTCGCCATCCTGGTGGTCATCAACTTCATCGTCGTGACCAAAGGCGCCGAGCGCATTGCCGAGGTCGGCGCGCGTTTCACCTTGGACGCCATGCCGGGCAAGCAGATGGCCATCGACGCTGACTTGAACGCCGGCCTGATCGACGAAAAAGAAGCGCGCCGCCGCCGTGTGGAAGTCGGCGACGAGGCCGAGTTCTTCGGCTCCATGGACGGTGCCAGCAAGTACGTGCGCGGCGACGCCATCGCCGGCCTCTTGATCCTGTTCATCACCATCGTCGGCGGCTTCTGCATCGGCATGCTGATGCACAACATGGGCGCGGCCAAAGCCGCCGAGACCTACGTGCTGCTGGCGGTGGGCGACGCGCTGGTGGCGCAGGTGCCTTCGCTCTTGATCTCGGTCGCGGCAGCGATGGTCATTTCACGCGTGGGCAAGAGTGAAGACATCGGCACGCAGATCCGCACCCAGGTCTTTGACTCGCCGCAGTCGCTGGGCATCGCCGCGGGCATCGTCGGCGCGCTGGGCTTGATCCCCGGTATGCCCAACCTCGTCTTCATCCTGATGGCCAGCGGCATCGGTTTGATGGCCTGGGCGCGGCACAAGAAGATGCAGGAAGAAGCCGCGCGGCCCAAGGGCAGGGCGACTGAAAACGACGCCCCGCTGGCGAATGCCGAAGCCAGCTGGGACGACCTCATGCCGGTGGACACGCTGGGCCTGGAGGTTGGCTTGCGGCTCATTGCGCTCGTCGACAAGTCACGCGCCTCGGGCAGCGCGGGCGACCTGCTCGGGCGCATCAAAGGCGTGCGCAAAAAGTTCGCTCAAGACGTCGGTTTCTTGCCGCCGCCGGTGCACATCCGCGACAACCTGGAGCTCAAGCCCAGCATCTACCGCGCCACGCTGCGCGGCGCGGTGGTGGGCGAGGGCGAGGCCGACCCGGGCCAGCTCATGGCCATCAACCCGGGTGGCGCCACGCTGCAGTTGCCCGGCATCAAGACCATGGACCCGGCGTTTGGCTTGCCCGCGATCTGGATCGACGAGCGCCACCGCGAGGCCGCACAGATGGCGGGGTTTACGGTGGTTGATTGCGCGACTGTGGTGGCCACCCATCTTTCACACTTGATGCAGGTGAATGCCGCGAAATTGCTTGGCCGTGTCGAGACCCAGCAACTCGTTGAGCATGTCACCAAACTGGCCCCGAATCTGATTGAAGACGTGATCCCGAAGATGGTTGGCATCGCCACATTGCAAAAGGTTTTGCAGCTCTTGCTGGAAGAGGGCGTGCACATCCGCGACATGCGCAGCATCGTCGAATGCCTGGCCGAACATGCCGCCACCGTGACCGAGCCGACCGAGCTGGCACGGCGCATCCGCGTGCACCTGGCGCCGGCCATCGTGCAGCAGATCTACGGGCCCACGCGTGAGCTCGACGTCATCGCGCTGGAGCCCGAACTCGAACGCCTGGTGGCGCAGGCGCTGAACTCGCCGCATGGCGCGGCCCTGGACCCGGGTGTCGCCGACACCTTGGCCAAGAGTGCGGCCGAGAACGCCAAGCGCCAGGAAGACCTGGGCGTGCCGGCCTGCCTGCTCGTGCCCGACATCATCCGCGCACCGATGGCGCGGCTCCTGCGTCGGGCCGCACCGCGCCTGAAGGTGCTGGGGCACAGCGAAATTCCTGAAACGCATTCCATCCGCATCGGCTCGATCATCGGAGGCACCGCATGAACATGAAACGCTTCACCGCCCGCACCTCACGCGAGGCGTTAGCGATGGTGAAACAAGCCTTCGGCGAAGACGCCGTCGTGATGTCCACCAAGCCCTGCGCCGAAGGCATCGAGGTGCTGGCCATGGCGCCTGAGAGCGTGTTGCAGCTTGAGCGCATCGACGCCCCCGAAGTGCGCCAGCTTGACGCCACGCCAGCGAAGCTCACCAAGGCCCGGCCCACGCTTGCCGAACGCGTGGCAGCGGCGGTGGGCGCGACCACCAGTTCGGGCAAAACCGCCGCGCCGCGTGTCGCCGAGGCAACGCGTGAAGAGCCCATAATGGGCAGCACGGTCGAACAAGACGTGGCCGACATGGCCATGAGCACGCTGTCGTTCCAGGACTACGTGCGTGAACGCATGCTCAAGCGCCGCCAGACCGAGCTGGCCGCAGCCGCACCCGTGGCCGCACCCGTGGCCGCACCCGCCGCCACGGGCAACCCGGTGGTGAGCTCGCTGCTGCGTGCGCGTGCCGCAGGGACCGTGCCGCCGGCTGCCAACACGGCCGCAGCTGCCGCAGCCCCACCGCAACCCACACGCAGCGTGCCCGTGTTGCACGAAGAGATACGTGTGCCCGTCGCGCGCG
>JANOJR010000009.1:0-5561 GCA_031418855.1 Rubrivivax sp. | reverse complement strand
TGGCCACCGTCGCCCCGCAAGCCGCGCTCAACGCCACCATCGCCGGCAACGCGCCGATCACGGCTGCGGGCAGCTTCAACCTGCTGCTGCCGGGTGCCACCAATAGCGCCGGCCTGAGTGTCGGCATGAACACAGCTAATGCCGGCGCCATCAACGGCACGGCGACATTGAGTTTCGTCTCCGACGCCAGCAACGTCGGCGGCTGCGCGCCCAACTGCCAGTTCAACCTGCCCAGCCAGAACGTCAATGTCACCGGCGGCGTCTATCTGCCGGCGCAGCCGGCGCTTGCATCCAGCAACATCAGCCTGGGCAACGTGCGCGCCATCACCGGTGGCGCGAGCTTCCTCGATCTGAGCAACACTGCCGTGGCACCGGCCGGCTTCCAGGAGGGCCTGGCGGCAAGTTTCAGCGGCAGCACGGGTGGCGTGCTCACCAGTGGCAGCGTTGCCAACCTGGTACGCGGGGGCGCCAACAACAACACCTTGGGTGTTAGCTTCGCTACCGGCGCCGCCGGCGCCAAGGCCGGCACGGCCACGCTGGCGCTGACCTCGGTCGGTGCCGGTACCAGCGGCTTGGCCGATCTGCCCCTGACCTCGCAAGTCATCAACGTCTCGGCCAACTTCTTCCGCCTGGCCACCGGGGCGGCCACACCTGACCCGGTGAACTTTGGCAACCTGCGCGTGAACGCTGGGGCCTCGCAGCTGCTCAGCGTCACCAACACCGCCGCCAACGATGGCTTCTCCGAGCGTTTGAACGCCAGCTTCAGCGGCAGCACGGGTAGTGCCGTCACCACCGCCGGCACGATCACCCAGCTGCTGCCGAGCGCCATCAACAACGCCAACATGAGCGTGGCGCTGAACACGGCCACCGCCGGCGCCAAGAGCGGCACCGTGACGCTGGCCTACGCGTCCGACGGCGCGGGCACCACCGGGGCCGCACCTCTGGCCAACGGCAACCAGGTCTTGAACTTCAACGGCGCGGTCTACAACATGGCCGTGGGCAACACCACGCCCAGCCCGGTCGCGATCGCCAACCAGCGTGTCGGAGGCTCGCTGGCGCAGTTGCTGACGGTGGCCAACACCGCTGCAGGTGGCGCCTTCAGCGAAGACCTCGCAGCCAGCTTTGGGGCCAACAGCGGTGCGGCGACCAACAACGCCGGCTCCATCGCCACGGTGCTTGCCGGAGCCAACAACGCCAGCGCGATGAGCGTGGGCGTGAACACGGCAACAGCCGGCGCCAAGAGCGGCAGCGTGACGGTCAACTACCAGACCAACGCGGCGGTGAACGGCGTGGCCATCAGCGGGCTGTCTGCCACCAGCGCGGGCAACCAGGTCGTCAACGTCAGCGGCAACGTCTACCAACTCGCCGCCGGCTCCATCGTCACCGCGCCGCTGAACTTCGGCACCGTGCAGGTCGGCCAGGCCGTGAGCCAGAGTCTGGTGATCGGCAACACCGCCGTGGGCACGGCCGGGTTCGTCGAAGACTTGAACGCCAGCTTCGGCGCCACCAGTGGCACCGGTGCGGCGTTGATCAGCGGCAGCGGCGGCTTGATCAACATCCTCGCCGGCACCAACAGCACGGGCGCCAATGGCGTGATGACGGTCGCGGTCAATACCGCAGCACCTGGCAGTGTGAACGGCAGCATCGCCGTCAACTTCACCAGCGCCGGCGCGGTCAACAGCGTGACCAACAGCCTGGGCACACTCGGCGTGGGCAGTGCGGCTTATGGCGTGCTGGGCACGATCGCAGCCAACGTCATCAACACCGCCAGCCCGCAGATCAACAACAGCCCCATCAACCTGGGCAACGTGCGCGTCGGCGCGGCCTCGCCTAGCGCCTTCGTGAGCGTCAGCAACGTGGCCACCGTCGCCCCGCAAGCCGCGCTCAACGCCACCATCGCCGGCAACGCGCCGATCACGGCTGCGGGCAGCTTCAACCTGCTGCTGCCGGGTGCCACCAATAGCGCCGGCCTGAGTGTGGGCATGAACACGGCTAATGCCGGCGCCATCAACGGCACGGCGACACTGAGTTTCGTCTCCGACGCCAGCAACGTCGGCGGCTGCGCGCCCAACTGCACATTCAACCTGCCCAGCCAGAACGTGACGGTCACCGGCGGGGTGTATCGGCTGGCCAACCCGAGCCTGAACACGGGCGTGGTCAACATCGCCGCTCGCGTCGGTGACGCGGTGGCCGCCAACCGGGCGGTGTCGATCAGCAATACCAGCCCCGACCTCTTCACCGAGGGTTTGAAGGTCAACATCAGCAGCACCATCGGCAATGCGCAGGGCAGCGGCGCCATCGCCAACCTCAGCGCGCAAGGCAACAACAATGGATCGATCCAGGTTGGCCTGGGCTCCAGCGCCGTGGCGGGCTTGAGCAGCGGCCAGGTGAATCTAACGTTCATCTCGACGGGCGTTGGCACCACGGGTGCTGCGGACGTGCCGGCGCAAGTTGCCAGCGGCAGCGTCACCGTCAACGGCAAGCTCTACACGCCTGCCCTTGGCCAACTCGATACACCCACTGTGAACTTTGGCGTGGTGCGCGTCGGCCAGGGCGTCGCCAGCCGGCAAGTGACGGTGAGCAACGCTGCCGCCACCACAGCCTTGAACGACACCTTGCAGGCCAGCCTCAGTGGCGTCGCCGGCCCCTTCAGCGGCGGCGGACAGGCCAGCGGCATCGCAGCGCAAGCCAGCGCGCAGATTGCTGTCGGGCTGAACACGGCTGCGGCGGGTATCTACAACGTCAATGCCAACATGGCCTTCCTCAGCCAGAACCCCGAGTTGGCTGATGCGTCGGCCGGTGCCAATGCCGGTGTGAACCTGCTCGCGCAGATCAACAACCTGGCCAATGCCGACTTCGACTTCCTCGCGGGCCTGGGTGTGTTGACGCAAAACGGCAGCAACTACGTGCTCGAGCTGGGCAACATCACGCTGGGAAGCAGCATCAACAGCCTCTTGCGCATCGACAACGACACCGTCGGTCCGGCCGATGTGCTGAGCGGGCTGTTTGACGTCAGCGCGGTCAACGACTTCGTCTTGAACGGCTGGAACGCCATCAACAACCTGGGCGCCGGCGAACATGTCGACACCCTGGCGTTGAGCTATCTCGCGGCGCAACTGGGCCTGTATGAGGACACGATTGTCTTCAACGGTCGTGGCACCAATACCAGCGACCCTGCTGGCTTGGCGCAGACACGCAACCTCATCATTCGCGCCAACGTCATCGACCCCAATGGCAACCCCGTGCCCGAACCCGGTATGCTGGCCCTGCTGCTGGCTGCCGCCGTGGCCGGTGTGATCGCAAGGCGGCGGCGTTTGCACTAAGCCTGGAGGGCCCGAACACATGACACGAGCGCAGTACTGGATCGTCACCTCACTGGCCGCGCTGTGCGTGGCGATCATGGCGCTGAACGTAACCTTGAGCAGCCTCAATCGCAGCCGGCAGGCCGAGGTCGCACAGCGTCAACAGTACGTGCAGCAGTCGGTGCAACTCGAGAGCCTGTACCGCGAGATCGTGCGCGCGCTGGCCGAGCTGGCAGCGCGCAATAACGACGAAGATGTGCGTACCCTGCTGCAACGCCACGGCATCAGCTACACCGTCAACCCGGCGGCGGCCACGGCCCCTGCCCCGGCGAACGGTGGGCCACGCAAATGATCAATCGCGAAGGCGGCAAGACCGTCATCAAGTTGCCCAAGGCCACAGACGCAGACACCGCGGCGCCAAGCGCGCCAGACGACGTGCCGGCAGGGCCCCAGACCGACGTTGAAGCCGACACACTACCGGTAGCCGCGCAGCCAAACGATGCGCCCGCAAACGATGACGCCCATGGCGACACAACGCGCAAGGATGCAGCCCACGGGCCGTTCATGCCACTGCTGTTGGTGACGGTTGCGTCATTAGCCTGGATGGGCTATCAGAGTTGGCTGCTGTATACCGACCGCCAAGCCTTGCAAGCCGCGCATGTCGGCCAACAGCAAACTGTCGACAACGCTGTCAAGCTGCGTGCTTCGCTGGACACGCTGGCCGCCGACACCCAACGCCTGGCCGAAGCCGGCAACGGCAACGCCAGGCTGCTGGTGGACGAGCTCCGCAAGCGCGGCGTGACCATCAACTCAGTGGCGGCCCAGCCCGGCAAGTAGACGCTCACCCGCGCGGGTGATGCTTGGCGTGCAGCGCCTTCAGCCGCTCGCGAGCGACGTGGGTGTAGATGGTGGTGGTGCCGATGTCGGCGTGGCCCAATAACATTTGAACGACGCGCAAGTCGGCACCGTGGTTGAGCAGGTGCGTCGCAAAGGCGTGGCGCAAGGTGTGCGGCGACAGCGGCGTGTGGATCTCGGCCCGCAGGGCATAACGCTTGATGAGCTGCCAGAACATCTGCCGCGTCATGGCGCTGCCGCGCACGGTGACGAAGAGTGCCTCGCTTGTGCGCGCTTGCAGGATGGCGCCGCGCGACTCGGCGAGGTAGCGGCGCAGCCAGTCGTGCGCTTCGTCGCCAAAGGGCACCAGGCGCTCCTTCGAGCCTTTACCCACCACGCGCAGCACGCCTTCATTCAGGCCGACGTGTACCGTCTTCAAGCCCACCAGTTCACTCACGCGCAGGCCGCTGGCGTAGAGGATTTCGAGCATGCAGCGGTCGCGCAAGCCCAGCGGCGTGGTGACATCAGGCGCGTCGAGCAAAGCCTGCACCTGCGCTTCGCTCAAGCTCTGCGGCACACGCAGCGGCTGGCGCGCGGTGAGCATGCGCAGCGTGGGGTCGTCTTGCACCAGGCCTTCACGCAAAGCCCAGCGAAAGAAACGCTTGAAGACACTCAGGCGGCGGTTGGCGCTGGTGGCGCGGCTGCCCTGGTGGCGCGCGCTGACGTAGCCCAGCAGGTCGCTCTCGGTGCTCTCGTGCAGCGCGTGCTTGCCTTGAGCGGCCAGCCAGGCTGCGTAGAGCGTCAGGTCGCGCCGGTAGGCCGCCAGCGTCAGCGGCGCCAGGCCGTCTTCGATCCACAGCGCGTCGACAAAGCGGTCGATCAGCGCTGCGCTGTCCATGCTCAGCCTGCGCTCGGGCCTGGGCTCATTCGAGCGTGAGTTTCTGTTTGGCGACGACGCTCTGGTAGACCTCCAGCTCGGCCTTGATCTGCGCGGCAAACTGCTCGGGCGTATTGCCGATGATGAGTGAGCCGGTGTCTTCGATGCGCTTGCGCACGTTGGCGTCTTCGAGCGTCTTCTTCACGGCGGCGGCGACCTTGTCGACGACGTCCTTGGGTAGCCCCTTGGGTCCGAGCACGCCGTAGTAGGCCATGCGATTGACAGGCTCCAGGCCCACTTCCTTGAAGGTCGGCACATTGGGCAGCTGCGCAGGCGCTGGGGCGCCGAGACGACGATGGCGATCAAGCGGCCGTCTTTGATGAAGGGCAAGGCCGATGGCAGGTTGTCGAAGATCACAGGCACTTGGCCGGCCACGGTGTCGTTCAGCGCCGGGCCTGCGCCGCGGTAGGGGATGTGCGTCATGAACACACCCGCCAGGCTCTTGAAGAGCTCCGTCTGCAAGTGCCCGATGCCGCCCGTGCCCGAGC
>JANOJR010000008.1:0-4922 GCA_031418855.1 Rubrivivax sp. | reverse complement strand
AAACACGCTCCCTACAATCCCGACCATGCCCGCCGTTCGCTTCCAACATGTCAGCAAGACCTATCAAAACTCACGAGGCAGCTTCCAGGCCCTGGACGACGTCTCCTTCGACATCGAAGAGGGTGAATTCTTCGGCCTGCTGGGCCCCAACGGCGCCGGCAAGACGACGCTGATCTCGGTGCTGGCCGGCCTGACCAGTGCCAGCCACGGGCACGCGCTGGTGATGGGCCACGATGTCGCGGCGGACCCCGTGGCCGCGCGCAAGCTGCTCGGCATCGTGCCGCAAGAGCTCGTCTTCGACCCTTTCTTTTCGGTGCGCGAAACGCTGCGAATTCAGAGCGGCTATTTCGGCATCCGCCGCAACGACGCCTGGATCGACGAGCTGCTGCACAACCTGGGCCTGGCCGACAAGGCCGGCGCCAACATGCGCCAGCTCTCGGGCGGCATGAAGCGGCGTGTGCTGGTGGCGCAAGCGCTGGTGCACAAGCCCGCCGTCATCGTGCTGGACGAGCCCACGGCCGGTGTCGACGTTGAGTTGCGCCAGACGCTGTGGCAGTTCATCGCGCGCCTGAACAAGGAAGGCCACACCGTGCTCTTGACGACGCATTACCTCGAAGAGGCCGAGGCCTTGTGCGGGCGCATCGCGATGCTGAAAAAGGGCCGGGTCGTGGCGCTTGACCGCACGGCCAACCTGCTGGCCGGCACCGCCAGCACCATGCTGCGCTTCAAGACCGATGACAGCCTGCCCGCCGTGCTAACGCCCATGGCACGCGTCACCGGGCGGGTGGTGCAGCTCAAGGCGCATGACGCGGCCGAAGTCGAGGCGCATCTAGCCGCGATGCGACAGGCCAAGGTGCGCGTCGAAGATCTGGAGATCGGCCGCGCCGACCTGGAAGACGTGTTCATCGAGATCATGCAAAGCGCAGGCGCACCGACGGAGGTGGCCGCATGATCTTCGCCGGCGCCTCCACGCTGCTCTACAAGGAAGTGCTGCGCTTCTGGAAGGTTGGCTTCCAGACCGTGGCCGCACCCGTACTAACGGCCGTGTTGTACCTGCTCATCTTCGGCCATGTGCTGTCTGGCCACGCCGACGTGTATCCGGGCGTGGGCTATGCCAGCTTTCTCATCCCTGGCCTCGTGATGATGAGCGTGCTGCAAAACGCGTTTGCCAACAGCAGCAGCTCCCTCGTGCAAAGCAAGATCACGGGCAACCTGGTTTTCTTGCTCGTCTCGCCACTCACCCACTGGGCCTGGTTCGTGGCGTATGTGGGTGCGGCCATGGTGCGTGGGCTGGCGGTGGGCAGCGGCGTTTTCATCGTCACCGTGTGGTTTGCGCCGCTGCACTTGGCGCAGCCGCTTTGGATTCTGGTCTTCGCCGCGCTAGGCGCCGGCATGCTCGGCGCCATGGGGCTCATCGCCGGCTTGTGGGCCGAAAAGTTCGACCAGATGGCGGCCTTCCAGAACTTCATCATCATGCCGATGACGTTTTTGTCGGGCGTCTTCTACTCGGTGCATTCGCTGCCTGCGGTGTGGTTGCAGGTCAGCCACCTGAACCCGTTTTTCTACATGATCGACGGCTTTCGCCATGGCTTCTTTGGCGTCAGCGATGTCTCGCCCTGGCTGAGCCTTGGCATAGTGGGCAGTTGCTTCATGGCGGTGTCCGCACTGACGCTGCACTTGCTGCGCAGCGGCTACAAGCTGCGCTCCTGAAGCTCCTGAGACAATCACCGCATGTCTGATCCCACTGCATCTGAGGTCCGCGACTTCGTCGCCGCCGGCATGGCTTGCGAGCATGTCGAGGTTGAAGGCGACGGCCGCCACTTCTTCGCCACCATTGTGTCAAGCGAGTTCGAAGGCCTGTCGCGCGTGCGCCGCCACCAGCGGGTCTACACCGCCCTGGGCGATAGAATGCGCGAACAAATTCATGCGCTTTCGATGAAGACTTTGACACCGGCTGAACACGCTGCGCAGGCCGCCCAAGCCGCACATTCCCCCCAGGTTCATCACCACTGACCCCCGCCTGCGCCGGTGCCGCAGGTGGGCGCTGTGCGCCGCAGCTGCCGCGCACCAGCCTCACACCTCGGTGCCGCGCTTTTGATTCACGTCGTCACGAGCACGGATTAAAGCGCCCCACATGATCACCCTGGCCCTGTCCAAAGGCCGCATCTTCGAAGACTCCTTGCCGCTGCTTCGACGCGCCGGCATTGAGGTCTTGGAAGACCCGGAAACGTCTCGCAAGCTGATCATCGGCACCTCACGGCCCGATGTGCGCGTGGTGCTGGTGCGCGCCACCGATGTGCCCACTTACGTGCAGCATGGCGGCGCCGACCTCGGCGTGGCCGGGCACGACATCCTGCTGGAACACGAAGGTGCCGGGCTTTATCGGCCACTGGACCTGCGCATCGCGCTGTGCCGCCTGAGTGTGGCCGTGCATCGCGACTTCGACTACGCGCGCGCCGTCAAACAAGGCTCGCGCATCCGCGTGGCCACCAAGTACACACGCACGGCGCGCGAGTTCTTCGCCTCAAAGGGTGTGCACGTCGACCTGATCAAGCTCTACGGCTCGATGGAGCTGGCGCCGCTGACGGGGCTGGCCGACGCCATCGTCGACCTCGTGTCCACCGGCAGCACGCTGCGTGCTAACCAACTGGTGGAGGTGGAGAAGGTGGTCGACATCTCGTCGCGCCTGGTCGTCAATCAAGCAGCGTTGAAACTTAAGCGCGAGCCGATTCGCGCGCTGATCAATGCGTTTGAGGCGGCGGTGGCTGAGGCGCAAACGTGAGTGCGTTGATCCGCACACTGCGCACCGACGCGGCGGACTTCGAAGCCGAGTTCGCGCGGCTGCGGCATTGGTCGGCGGAGGCCGATGCTGCGATCGAAGCGCGCGTGGCGGACATCCTTGCCGATGTGCAGGTTCGTGGTGACGCAGCGGTGCTGGAGTACTCGCAGCGCTTCGACCACGTCCAGGCCGACAGCGTGGCCGCGCTGGAGATCAGCGCCCTTGAGTGCCGTGCGGCCTTTGATGCCATCACGCCCGCGCAGCGCCAGGCTTTGCAAGCGGCGGCCGAGCGTGTGCGCCAGTACCACCTGCGCCAACTGCACGCCAGCGGGCGCAGCTGGAGCTGGCGCGACGACGACGGCAACCTGCTGGGCCAGAAGGTCACGCCACTGGACCGTGTCGGCATCTATGTGCCGGGTGGCAAGGCGGCGTATCCGTCGAGTGTGTTGATGAACGCCATTCCGGCGCAGGTGGCGGGTGTGGGCGAGATCGTGATGGTCGTGCCGACGCCGAATGGCGAGAAGAACCTTCTGGTGCTGGCAGCGGCCCATGTGGCCGGCGTGCACCGCATCTTCGCCGTCGGCGGCGCGCAGGCCGTGGCGGCATTGGCCTACGGCACCGCCACGATCCCGCGTGTCGACAAGGTCACCGGCCCCGGCAACGCCTATGTCGCCAGCGCCAAACGCCGCGTCTTCGGGCAAGTCGGCATCGACATGATCGCCGGGCCGAGCGAAATCCTGGTCATTGCCGACGGCAGTACGCCAGCCGACTGGGTGGCGATGGACCTCTTCAGCCAGGCCGAGCACGACGAGATGGCGCAGAGCATCTTGCTGTGTCCCGATGCGGCCTACATCGACGAAGTGCGTGCGGCGATTGAGCGGCTGCTGCCGCAGATGCCACGGCGCGAAGTCATCCGTGCCTCGCTGGCTGGCCGCGGTGCCTTGATCCGCACACGTTCGATGTTAGAAGCCTGCGAGATCAGCAACCGCATCGCGCCCGAGCATCTGGAGATCTGCGCCGCGCAGCCGCAGCAGTGGGAGCCGCTGCTGCGACACGCCGGTGCCATCTTTCTCGGCGCCTACAGCAGCGAAAGCCTTGGCGACTACTGCGCCGGGCCCAACCATGTGTTGCCGACATCCGGCACCGCGCGCTTCTCGTCGCCGCTGGGGGTGTATGACTTTCAAAAGCGCACGAGCCTGATTGACGTGAGCGCGGCGGGTGCGCAGGTGCTGGGGCCCATCGCCGCCGAGCTGGCTTACGGCGAAGGCTTGCCGGCGCATGCGCGCGCGGCCGAGATGCGCATGTCGGATCAGCCGGTGGCCACGCGCGACGGCTTTCACGTGCGCGCTGTCGACACGGTCAATGTCAACGCGCTCATCAAGCTCACGGTGGCCGAGCATCAGCGCCAGCTCGTCGCACCCGTGGCCACGTCACTGGCGCAGGCCGCCTACAACACGCCGGGCCGGCCGCTGGGCTTGTACGACGGCGACACGCCTGTGGGCTTCTTGCTGCTGTGGGAAGCCTGGCGCGCCACCGACAAGCCGGCCGACGAGCTCTATGTCTGGCGTTTGATGATCGACGCCGCACACCAGGGGCGGGGCTACGGCGCCAAGGCCATGTGCTGGGTCATCGACGAAGCCCGGCGCCAGGGCGTCGCCAGCGTGGGGCTTTCGCACGTCGACAAGGAAACGCATGCCGGGCCGTTCTACGAGAAGCTCGGATTCAGCTACACCGGCGTGGTGGATGAGGGCGAACGCAAGATGGTCTTTCCTCTGCCCCCAAGTTCAGCACCATCAAGCGCGGAACAGACAAGCGCAGAACAGACTTGACACGAACTTCGTGTAACACTAAATTCGTGGAACACTGAATTCGTGGATACATCATGAAAAACGTCACCGTGACCATGGAAGAGAGCGTCGCCGAATGGGCGCGGCTTGAAGCCGCCCGGCGCAACACCAGCGTGTCCAAGCTGATCGGCGAAATGCTGGGCGAGAAGATGCGCCATGACGATGCCTATGCGCGCGCCATGAACGAGTGGCTGCAGCACGATTCGAGCTTCACCTCGGACGGCTCGCCCTACCCTACACGTGACGAGATCTATGCCGAGCGTCTCGATCGTTTTCGTTGACACCAACGTGTTGCT
>JANOJR010000007.1:0-4358 GCA_031418855.1 Rubrivivax sp. | reverse complement strand
TCGACCGTGGACGACATCGCCTGGATCACCAACCTGCGCGGCAGCGACGTGACCTACAACCCGGTGTTCCTGGCGCATTTGCTCATCACGACCAGCCAGGCCACGCTTTTTGTCGGCGCCGGCAAGGTCGACGCCGCACTCACCACACGGCTGGCGGCCGACGGCGTGCAGCTCGCGCCCTATGCCGACGCGGTGCGCGCACTTGGCGCGTTAGAAACCACGCAGGTGCTGCTTGTCGACCCCCGGCGCGTCACGCTGGGCCTGCGCGAGGCGGTGGCTCCCGGTGTGACGGTGGTCGAGGCCGTCAACCCCAGCACCATGATGAAGAGCCGCAAGAGCAGCGAAGACGCCGCCTTCATCCGCGAAGCCATGGTGGAGGACGGCGCGGCGATGTGCGAGTTCTATGCCTGGTTTGAAGCCACGCTGGGGCACGAGCGCATCACCGAACTCACCATCGACGAAAAACTCTCGGCCGCGCGCGCGCGCCGGCCCGGCTTTGTGGGCCTGAGCTTTTCCACCATCGCCGGCTTCAACGCCAACGGCGCCATGCCCCATTACCGCGCCATGCCCGACGCGCACGCGGTGATTGAAGGCGACGGGCTCTTGCTCATCGACTCGGGCGGCCAGTACCTGGGTGGCACCACCGACATCACGCGCGTGTGGCCGATCGGTAAGGTCAGCGAGGCCATGAAACGCGACTACACGCTGGTGCTCAAAGGCACGATGGCCTTGTCGCGCACACGATTCCCGCGCGGCACGATGTCGCCCATGCTCGACGCCATCGCACGCGCGCCGCTGTGGCAAGAGGGCATCGAGTTCGGCCACGGCACCGGTCATGGTGTGGGTTATTTTCTGGCCGTGCACGAAGGCCCGCAGACCATCAGCAAGGCCGTCGCCGAGCCGCACATGGCGATGGAGCCGGGCATGATCACGTCGATCGAACCCGGCGTGTACCGGCCCGGGCAATGGGGCGTGCGCATCGAGAACCTGGTGCTCAATGTGCCGGCCAACACGCCCGAGGGCGACACCTTCGCTGAGTTCCTGGAGTTCGAGACGCTCACGATGTGCCCGATCGACACACGCTGCATTGAGCGCAGCCTTATGCGTGCCGATGAAGTGGCCTGGCTCAACGCTTATCACGCCACCGTGCGCGCGCGGCTAACGCCCAAGCTCAGCGGTGCGGCGCTAGCCTGGTTGATGACGCGCACCGAAGCCATTTGAATTGAGCGCACCGCAACACGCCCTGGGCATCGACCTCGGCGGCACCAAGATCGAAGCACGGCTGCTGGACTCTGCCGGCACCGAGGTCTGGCGCCAGCGCGTCGCCACACCGCAGCAGGACTACGGCGCCACGCTGGCGGCACTGCAATCGTTGGTCATTGCGGCCAGGGCCGTGGCCACGCCATTGACCATCGGCGTCGGCACGCCCGGCAGTCTGAGTGCCGCCGGCGTCATGAAAAACGCCAACTCGACCTGGCTCAACGGGCAGCCGTTGCAGCGTGACCTTGAAGCCCTGTTCGGCCAGCCCGTGCGCCTGGCCAACGACGCCAACTGCCTGGCCTTGTCAGAAGCCACCGACGGCGCGGCGGCAGGCGCCGAGGTCGTGTTCGCGGTGATCCTGGGCACCGGCTGCGGCGCCGGCATCACCGTGCGTGGCCAGGTGCTGACGGGGCCCAACCGCCTGGCGGGCGAATGGGGTCACAACCCGCTGCCTTGGGCCGACGCACAAGACCGCGTTCACTTTGACTGTTATTGCGGTTTGCAGGACTGTATTGAGACCTGGCTCAGCGGCACGGGCCTGGCGCGCGACCACACGCGTGTGACGGGCCGCAAGCTCACCGCCGAGCAGATCCACACCGCCGCCCTGGCCGGCCACCCGGCCTGCCTGGCCACGCTGCAACGCCACACGCAGCGGCTGGCGCGCGCGCTGGCTGCCGTCATCAATGTGCTCGACCCCGATGTCATCGTGCTCGGTGGTGGGCTCTCGCGCATGCCGCATCTGTACACCCAGGTGCCGGCCCTTTGGTCGCAGTGGGTCTTCAGCGGTGGTGCTGCGGGCAAGACCGATGAGCCCGTGCATACGCGCCTGCTACCCAGCCAACACGGTGATGCCTCGGGCGTGCGCGGCGCGGCGTGGCTGTGGCGGCAGGGACTGGCTCCCTCCCCCTGCCAGGGGGGTGAGGCGGGGGTTTCGAGCCGCATGCGGCAAGCCCGCTGAACGGTCCCGGCTTGCAAGCCGGGACACGGTGCGCAGCTGGGCTGGGGAGGGGGGTTGAATGCCGGCCGCGCCAGGCCAGCAGTCGACCCCCACCCCAACCCTCCCCCTGCGAGGGGGAGGGAGCAAGGCAAATGCAGTCGCTGCGGTACTCCCCTAGCCCCGACCGCGCGGCGCCTTGCAGCGCGCAGCATTCGCGGCCACCGCGCCCGCCATGTGGCGCACCGTGGCGGCGCGCACGCCCGCGTTGCTGAGTCTGCGCTGCAGCGACGGAACTTGGGCGCAGACCGCTTTGATGATTTCCTCGGCGAGACCCACGTCAACACCGCCCAGGCCCGCAAGTCGCAGCAGTTCCGCCCGGCCAGGCATCCCGACCCCGAGCACCGATGTTTGGTGCTGCCCCGCCGGCCCCATCGAGAACGTGAGGTCGTAGGCCGGTGCCAGGCGCCAGCGCATCGTGTCGTCCATGAGGAAGGCGAAGTTCTTGGCGTGGTCGTCGCGGTTGTTGAACACGACATTGAATACGCAGCGCCGATACGCCCGCGCCACGTCGCGCTCGTCGCGCGTGAAGAAGCGCGTGACGCGAAGGACTTGCTCGTAGTCGATCGACGGCAATCGAAAGTCGGCATGTAGCGCTGCCGCGAATGACTGCACGGGCACGCGCATCCCGTGCACACGGTCGAAGCGCTGCGCGCCGAATGCGGCCAGGCCGCGGCCAAGATCGAAGTGCTGCGTCGGCGGCACGTCAACACCACAAGCACGCGCGAGCTCGGCGTACGTGGCCTCGATGGCGCACACCTCCTTGTGCTCGCCGCCGGCAGGAAACTTCACGATCCAGGGCTGGCCGGCTGCGCCTTCGTTCGTGGTGGGCGTGGTGGGCGTGCTGCGCGTGTTGATGACGCCGCTGCGCGGATCGAATTGCACCAGCGCCTTGGGCCTTGCGCCATGCGGTGAGCCGCCGAGCCGCGCCAAGGTCTTCAGCATGGCGACATCGTTGCTCTGGATGACCTGCTGCGCCGCCCGTGCCAACGCCAGCAGCGACAGGTCCTGCTCGCCGAGCTCGGCGTCAGCGCTTGGCACAAAGGCCAGCGCGCCCATCGCGCGTTCGCCGATGAAGCTCAGGCGATCCAGCGGGCTCAGTGTGGCGGGGTCCCGCCCCGCCTGCCGAAACACCCGGTCCATGAGCAGCATGCCCCAGCCGTCGGGCAGGGCATCATTGATGAAGCCGGGCAAGGCATTGAAGTGACGCGGGAATCCCGAGCGCAACTGCGCGCCCAGGGGCTCCAGCGGCAGGTGCAAGGGCGAATGTTCGACACGCCGGCGCAAGGCTTCGCTCGAGTAGGCGAAGTGGACCGTGCCGTCGGCGTCGGCCAGCGTGCCCAGCACCCACGCCTGGCCCCAGCCGCGAAAGACGACGTCCAGCTTCTTCATGCTGACGAGCGCCGTCGCGGTGCGCGCTTGCGCTGCTGCGCCCGCTCGGCGCGCTCAAGGTCGTCGAAGGTCGGTGCCGTCTTGGCGACGAACAGCGTGTTGAACTCGCCCTGCAGGCCCAGCGCCACGCACACGCGCACCAGCGTTTCGATGGTGCTGCGGCCGGTGGTCTCAAGGTTCTTGACCGCGCCGGGCGACACACCGGCACGGGCGGCGAGATCCTCCCGCCGAAGTGACTGCGCCAGCCGATGCGTGCGCAGGCGTGCACCGATCTCTGCGGCGATCTCGCGCGGGGTCGACAGCAGGAAGCCCTTGGTAGCGATCGGTGGTCTCGGTAGTTAGGTCACAATTCTATCCGTTGACTACGCAAAACTAGTATAAAAGACTTTTTTATACTTTTTACGGACAAGGTGAAACCGTGGGCTACGCGCCGGATGCGGCCGCCAACCGCGCCAGGTCTTCGAGATCCACCCGCCGCTGCGTGACCCGCCGCTCATAGCTCGCCTGGTTCTTGGTACACAGCAGCACGTGCGGGCTGCCCTTGCGCTCGGTGGTGAAGTCAAGGTCGAGCTGGCCACTGCGGAGCATGGCCTCCACGTGACTGCGATCGGCCTGCGGTGCCCGGTAGCGCCAGACCTCTTGGCTCGCGTTTTCCAGGAAACCGATCAAGCCATGGCAACGTGCGCAGCGGCAGCCGAGCTCGGCGTCGCGC
>JANOJR010000006.1:0-12829 GCA_031418855.1 Rubrivivax sp. | reverse complement strand
CCGACTCGTACGTGCCCGAATTCGGCAAGGCGATGTCGGCGCTGAAAAAAGGCGAGATGACGCAAGAAGCAGTGAAGTCGCAGTTCGGTTATCACATCATTCGCCTCGACGACACACGTGAAGCAGCCTTCCCCGGCTTCGACGAAGTCAAAGGCCAGATCGTGCAGCGGCTGGAGCAGGTGAAGCTGCAACAGTACCAGGACAGCCTGCGCAAGGGCGCGAAGACGGACTACAAGTTCACGCAGTGAGTCTGCGGGCGGGGCCGCAGATCAATGCGCCTCGTCCCAGTTCTTCCCGACTCCAAGCTCCGCCAGCAACGGCACCTTGAGTTGCGCCACGCCGGCCATCAGCGCCGGCACGGCCGTACGCACCCACTCGACCTCGGCCTCGGGCACCTCGAACACCAGCTCGTCATGCACCTGCATGACCATGCGGGTAGCGCGCTGCTCTCGGTCGAGCACCTCTTGCACGGCAATCATCGCCAGCTTGATGAGATCGGCCGCCGTGCCTTGCATGGGCGCGTTGATGGCCTGGCGCTCGGCACCTGCGCGGCGCGGGCCGTTGCCCGAGTTGATCTCGGGCAGCCACAGCCGCCGCCCGAAGGCCGTCTCCACGTAGCCAAGCTCTTTGGCGCTGATCTTGGTGGCGTCCATGTAGCGGCGCACGCCGGCAAAGCGTTCGAAATAACGCTCTATGTAATCGCGTGCCGCCTTCTGTTCGATGCCCAGGTTGCTGGCCAGGCCAAACGCGCCCATGCCGTAGATCAAACCGAAGTTGATTACCTTGGCGTAGCGCCGCTGCTCGCTGGAAACATCGACGACGGGCACGCCAAAGACTTCACTCGCGGTGGCGCGGTGCACGTCGATGCCTTGCTCGAAGGCGCGCAGCAGCCCCGGGTCTTCGCTGATGTGGGCCATGATGCGCAGCTCGATCTGCGAATAGTCGGCGCTGGCGATCACACAGCCCGGCGGCGCGATGAAGGCCTCGCGCACACGCCGGCCTTCTGCGGTGCGGATGGGGATGTTCTGCAGGTTGGGGTCGTTGCTTGACAAGCGCCCCGTCACGGCCACCGCCTGCGCGTAGTTGGTGTGCACGCGGCCCGTCTCGGGGTTGACCATCAGCGGCAGCTTGTCGGTGTAGGTGCCCTTCAACTTGGCCAGGCTGCGGTGGTCGAGGATGCGCGCCGGCAGCGGGTAGTCGGCGGCCAGTTCTTGCAGCACTTCTTCGTCGGTCGACGGCGCGCCGGTGGCCGTGCGCCGCTTGATGGGCAGACCGAGTTTGACGAAGAGGATCTCGCCAATCTGCTTGGGGCTGCCCAGGTTGAAAGGCTGCCCGGCAATTGAATACGCCTCTTGCTCCAGCTGCATCATGCGTTCAGCGAGCTGCTGGCTTTGTTTGGCCAACAGCGCGGCGTCGATGAGCACGCCTTGGCGTTCGATGCGCGCCAGCACGCGGCTGGTGGGCATCTCGATGGCGTCATAGATGTAGCGCAGCTTGGCGTCACGCTCAATCTGCGGCCACAGGGTTTGATGCACGTGCAGCGTCATCTCGCTGTCCTCGCCCGAATACTCGGTGGCGCGCTGCACATCCACCTGCGCAAACGAGATCTGGTGCACGCCCTTGCCGCACAGGTCCTCGAAGCTCAAACCTTTGCGGCCGAGGTGGCGCTCGGCCAGGCTCTCCAGGCTGTGCGACTTGTGCGCTTCGATGACGTAGCTTTGCAGCATGGTGTCGTGGCGCCAGCCGCGCACCGATATGCCGGCGTTGGCCAGCACATGGGTGTCGTACTTGATGTTCTGGCCGACCTTGGCACGTGCCTCGTCTTCGAGCCAGGGCTTGAGCTTGGCCAGCACATCCGCTAACGGCAGTTGCGTGGGTGCATCGCCATAGCTGTGCGCTAGCGGCACATAGGCCGCCCGGCCCGGCTCGACGGCAAACGAGATGCCGACGATGCGCGCGCGCATGGGGTCGAGTGAATCGGTCTCGGTGTCGAGCGCGCACAGCTCGGCGGCTTGCAGCTTGGCCAGCCAGGCGTCGAGCTGTGGCCACTCGGTGATGGTTTCGTACTCGCGCGGCAACGGCGGCGCGTCGAGGGCCGTGACGGCCGCCGTGCGCTCCTGCGTGGCGGCACTAAGGATGGCGCTGGCACCCGTGCCGATGGCGTCTTCAAGCTCCTTCCGCCAACTGCGAAACCCAAAGCGCACGTAAAACGCCAGCAGCGCTTCACGCTCGATCTCGCGCAAGGCCAGGGCATCGAGCGCGGGCCAACCCGGCACGTGGCCAACGAGATCGCAATCGGTGACAACGGTGACGAGCTTTCGCGCCATCGGCAGCCAGTCCAGCGCCTTGCGCAGGTTCTCGCCAGCGGCGCCTTTCATAGTGGCGGCGGCGGCGAACACGCCATCGAGCGAGCCGTACTCGGCAATCCACTTCGCGGCCGTTTTCGGCCCCACACCCATCACCCCTGGAACGTTATCGACCACGTCGCCCACGAGGCTCAGGTAGTCGACGATGCGCTCAGGCGCGACGCCGAACTTGGCCTTCACGCCTTCAATGTCCAGCCGCTCGTTGCTCATGGTGTTGATGAGCGTCACGCGCTCGCCCACCAGCTGCGCCAGGTCCTTGTCGCCGGTGGAGATCACCACCTGGTGGCCACTTTGCGCGGCCACGCGCGCCAGCGTGCCAATCGCGTCGTCGGCCTCGATGCCGGGCACTTGCAGCACCGGCCAGCCGAGCAGCTTGACGACTTCGTGGATCGGTTCGATCTGCTGGCGCAGCGCGTCGGGCATGGGCGCGCGTTGGGCCTTGTACTGGTCGTACCAGGCGTCGCGAAACGTCGGCCCGCTGGCGTCGAACACACACACGGCGTGCTCGGCCGGGAACTGCTCGCGCAGCCGCTTCATCATCGCCACCATACCGTGCACGGCACCGGTGGGAAAGTTGTCCGCAGAGCGCAAATCCGGCATCGCGTGGAAAGCGCGGTAGAGGTAGCTGGAGCCGTCAACCAGCAGCATGGTGGGCAGGGTCATGGCGACATTGTGGCGCGGGGCTCAGCGCATAAAACGTGACCAGGCCGCTGCGTAGAATGCCCTGCCATGAGCCGTTTGTTGATCGTCGCAGCCTTCGCTGCCAGCCTGACCACGCCGCTGGCCGTGCGCGCCGAGCCTGAGCCCGCCGTGCAGCGCACGGTGGTCGAAGACGACGGCGTGCGCATCGAAGAGACGCGTGTGCGCGGCCAGTTGCAGCGCGTCGTGGTGCGCAGCAAAGTGGCGGGCGCACGCCCCTACGAGATCGTCACCGGCGACCCCGCGCGCGACCCTGCCCAAGAGCGGCGTGCCGCCGGCCAGCGCGTCTGGCACATCCTCTCGTTCTGAGGCCATGGCGGTCTACACCAACGTCGGCTTCGAGCAAGCCGGCTCGCTGTTTGAGCGTCTGGGTCTGGGCGCTTTGAGTGAGCTGCAAGGCATCCGTTCGGGCATCGAGAACACCAACTACTACGCGCAGACCACGCGCGGGCAATGGGTGGTGACGCTGTTCGAGCGCTTGTCGCGCGACGAGCTGCCCTACTACCTGCAACTCATGCAGCACCTGGCTGCCCATGGTGTGGCCGTGCCCGCGCCGCAGGCCGATGGCAGCGGCGCGCTGGTGCATGAGCTGGCGGGCAAGCCTGCAGCCATCGTCACGCGCTTGCCTGGCAGCCACCGCCTGCGCCCGCAAGCCGGGCAAGTAGCGCAGGTGGGCGAGATGCTGGCGCGCATGCACCTGGCCGGCGCCGATTTCGCGCTCGCGCAAGACCATCCACGGGGCCTGGCCTGGTGGGCACAGACGACGCCCTTGGTGCTGCCGTTTGTGAGCGAAGAACAAGCCACGCTGCTGACGAGCGAGCTCTCATTCCAGCAGCAGGTGATGGCCTCGGCCGCAGGCCAGGCCTTGCCGCGCGGTGTCATCCACGCCGACCTCTTTCGCGACAACGCGATGTTCGACGACACCGCCGGCGACGACCGTCTGTGCGGCTTCTTCGACTTCTACTTCGCCGGCACCGACACGCTCCTGTTCGACATCGCCGTGTGCCTGAACGACTGGTGCAGCGAGATCAGCAGCGGCGTACTCGACGAGCCGCGCGCGCTGGCCTTTTTGCAGGCCTACCAAACCCGCCGCGCCTTCACCAGCGCCGAGCAACGCTTGCTGCCGGCACTCATGCGCGCGGCGGCGTTTCGGTTTTGGTTGTCGCGCTTGTGGGACTGGCACCTGCCGCGCGAAGCGGCCCTGTTGCAGCCCAAAGATCCATCACATTTCGAGCGCGTGCTGCGCCAGCGCATCGACAATCCCTGGCACCCTGCCCCCTAACCGAACTGCTGCAATCGCCATGGCATTGAGTCTGAAAACCGTGAAGGCCGCGCGCGGCGCGATGTGGGTACGCGACGGCTTTTCGCTGTTCGGCAAACGCTCGCTCGCCTTCAGCAGTTTGTTCGTCATGTTCCTCTTCGCGGCCGTCGTGCTGGCCCTGGTGCCGCTGGTGGGTGGCTTGGTGCAGATGATGCTGTTGCCGCTGCTGTCGCTGGGCTTCATGGTGGCGGCGCAATCGGCCTTGCTCGGCGGGCCCGTCAAGCCCGCGCAGTTCTTCGAGCCGCTGCGCGCTGACGCCAAGCGGCGGCGCACGCTCTTGATCATGTGCGTGATCTACGGCGTGTGCGCGATGACCATCCTTGTGATCTGCGACGCGATGTCTGACGGCGCCATGCGCCGCATCCAGACGCTGATGGCCAAGCCGGGCACGCCGCAAGCGGCCATCGACGCCATCCTTGGCGAGAGCGGCGTGTGGTGGGCCACCGTCACCGGCGTCACGCTCGGCACGGCCTTATCGATTCCCTTCTGGCACGCGCCGGCACTCGTGCACTGGGGCGGGCAGAGCCTGGGCATGGCGCTCTTTTCAAGCACCGTGGCGGTGTGGCGCAGCAAAGGCGCGTTCTTCGTCTACAGCCTGTGCTGGGCCGCGCTCATCATCCTTTTCGGTGTTATTACCGCGCTGGTCTTTGGCCTCTTGGGCATGAAACAAATGGCCACCGCTGTGGCCTTCCCGGCCGGGCTGATTTTCTCGACGGCTTTTTATGTCTCGCTGCTGTTCACGTTCAATGACAGCTTTGGCGAGGGCGCTGCGCCCGTCGATGCCTCGCCCATCGTGCCTGGCGAGCCGAGCTGAGCTACGGGCTAACAACCAACGCACCGTCACCAGACTTTCACCGACGCGTCACGCACAGGTCACGCGGCTTGCGCATGCTCGTCCTCTACATCCACGTGGAGGACCCATGGCTCAGAGCATTCTTGACGACGACGGCAGCAGCAACGCCAGCCGCAACCCAACCCTGGCCGATGTGCTTGACAAGGCCATCGCAGAGCAACCCAGCCGGCGCCGGCTCTTGATAGGCGGCCTGGGCGCCGCCGCCGTGCCCTTCCTGGCCGGCTTGGCAGGCTGCGGTGGCTCTGACGACGCCGCGGCACCCGCGCCCGCTCCGCTGCCAGCACCAGCCCCGCCGCCCGCGCCACCCGCCGAGCGCATGCTCGGCTTCAGCGCCGTGTCCATCTCGGGCAGCGACGCCATGGTCGTGCCCGCAGGCTACGTTGCCAGCGCATTCCTGCCCTGGGGCGAGCCCATGCACAGCTTCGCCCCGGACTGGAAGGCCGACGCCAGCAATACGGCCGCCGAACAGGAACAGCAGGTCGGCGACAACCACGACGGCATGCACTTCTTCGGCTTCAACGCGGTGGGCAACGGCCCTGGCGAGCGCAGCGACGAAGGCCTGCTGGTGATCAATCACGAGTACATCAACCCCGAATACTTCTACGCGCCCGGCAGTGACGCCAGCAACTGGTTGCTGCCCTTCACCTTCGAGAAAGCGCGCAAGGCGCTGGCCGCGCATGGCGCGTCGGTGGCGCATGTCAGGCGCGCGACTGACGGCAGCATCAGCCACGTCAAGGGCTCACCCTACAACCGGCGCATCCACGGCAACACGCCCATGACGGTGCAGGGCCCCGCCGCCGGCCACAGCCTGCTGCGGACAGCCGCAGACCCCAGTGGCAGCGAGGTGCTGGGCATGCTCAACAACTGCGGTAACGGCTTCACGCCCTGGGGCACCTACCTCACCTGCGAAGAGAACTTCAACGGCTACTTCGGCTGGAACGACAGCACGCGCAGCGCCGGCGTACTGGAGTCGCGCTACGGCGTGACCGCCGGCGGCTTTGGCTATCTGTGGCACACGGCCGACCCGCGCTTTGATGTCGGCGTAAACGCCAACGAGCCCAACCGCTTTGGCTGGATGGTCGAGATCGATCCCTTCGCGCCGGCGAGCAAGCCCATCAAGCGCAGCGCGCTAGGCCGCTTCAAACATGAAAACGCCGAGCTGGTGGTGGCCACCAATGGCAAGGTGGTCGTCTACATGGGCGACGACGAACGCAACGAGTACGTCTATAAATTCGTCTCGGCAGGCACCTTCGACCGCGCCAACCCGACGAGTGCGGCCAACCGCAACTTGCTCGCCGACGGCACGCTGTACGTGGCGCGCTTTGAAGCCGGGGCCACACTCGGCGACAACATCGGCAGCGGAATCTGGATGCCGATGGTCTTCGGCCAGGGCGGCCTGACCGCCGCCAACGGTTTCACGAGCCAGGCCGACGTGGTGATCCGCGCGCGCCAGGCCGCCGACCGGCTGGGGGCCACGATGATGGACCGCCCGGAGTGGGTCGCGGCCAACCCCAAGAAAGCCGGCGAGGTCTACCTCACGCTGACCAACAACAACCGCCGTGGCGGCATCACCGTCAACAACGCCGACGGCACGACAGCGGCAGGCTCGGCGCGCCCACCCACCGACGACGCCAACCCGCGCAGCAGCAACGTCTGGGGCCACATCGTGCGCTGGAATGAAAGCGGCGCCGACCCCACCGCGCTCAGCTTCAACTGGGACATCTTCGTGCTGGCCGGCCAGCCCAGCGTGGTCGCGCCGCGTGCGCCGTCAGCCAACATCACCGTCGACAACCTCTTCAACAGCCCCGACGGCCTGGCCTTCGACGGCTTCGGCAGGCTGTGGATCCAGAGCGATGGCAGCTATGCCAACAGCGGCGACTTCGCCAACATGGGCAACAACCAGATGCTGGTGGCCGACCCGAGCACCAAAGAAATTCGCCGCTTCCTGGTCGGCCCCTCGGGCTGCGAAATCACCGGCATCACCTGGACACCCGACCGCCAGACGATGTTCGTCAACGTGCAGCACCCCGGCGAAGTGGGTGGCCATCCGCGCGCACCCAAAGACGCTGCGGGCGTGGTGCTCACTGACAACGCCATCGCGCGCAACGCCACCGTGTTTTCGCAATGGCCCACGGCCGGCGCGCGGCCGCGTTCGTCGACCGTGGTGGTGCGGCGCAGTGACGGCGGCGTGGTGGGCGGCTGACGCAAGGCTCAGTGGTTCTCCCGCGCGTGATTGATCGTGTACTTCGGAATCTCGATCGTCACGTCCTGGTCCGACAAGATGGCCTGGCATGACAGGCGCGAGGTCGGCGTCAGGCCCCAGGCTCGGTCGAGCAAGTCTTCTTCGCTCTCGTCCATCTCGCCCAGCGAGGCCAAGCCTTCTTTGACGATGACGTGGCAGGTGGTGCAGGCGCAGCTGAGCTCGCAGGCGTGCTCGATGGCGATGCCGTTTTCAAGCAGTGCTTCGCACACCGAGGTGCCACGCGGCGCTTCGATGCTGTCACCCAGCGGGCAGTACTCGGGGTGCGGCAGGATGTGGATGACGGGCATGGTGGGGTGGGGTTCAACCTAGGATCAAACGTCTTCGATGCGCCGCCCGGCCAGTGCTTGGCGGATGCCCTGGTTCATGCGCTGCGCGGCGAAGTCTTCGGTGCCGGCGGTAAGGGCTTCCACCGCCGCTTCGATAGCGTGCGCGTCGTCGTCTGTGGCGGCTTGGCTGGCGGCCTTCAGCAATGCTTCGATAGCCTGACGCTCGCTGTCGTCGAGCAAGTTGGCGTCGCTGCTGATGGCCGAGCGTGTGGCCAGCACCAGACGCTCAGCGTCGACACGGGCTTCACGCAGCGAGCGTGCGGCCATGTCGCCCTCGGCGTGCGCAAAGCCGTCTTTGAGCATCTGCGCGATCTGGTCGTCGGTAAGGCCATAGCTGGGCTTGACAACGACCGAGGCTTCGACGCCCGAGCCGGTCTCAAGCGCACTCACCGAGAGCAGGCCGTCGGCGTCGACCTGAAAGCTCACGCGGATGCGCGCGGCGCCGGCGACCATGGGCGGGAAGCCGCGCAGCTCGAAGCGTGCTAACGATCGACATTCACTGACCAGCTCGCGCTCGCCTTGCACGACGTGGATGGCCATGGCCGTCTGGCCGTCCTGGTAAGTCGTGAACTCTTGCGCCTTGGCCACGGGGATGGTGGTGTTGCGCTCGATCACGCGCTCGACCAGGCCGCCCATGGTTTCCAGCCCGAGTGAGAGCGCGATGACGTCCAGCAGCAGCAAGCCGTCACCACCACGCTGGTTGCCGGCCAGCGCGTCGGCCTGGATCGCCGCGCCGATGGCCACCACCTCGTCGGGGTTGACGTTGGTCAGCGGCGCTTTGCCGAAGAGTTCACCGACGCTGGTGCGCACCAGGGGCATGCGCGTCGAGCCGCCGACCATGACCACGCCTTGCACGTCGTCGCGCTGCACCTTGGCGTCACGCAGCACCTTGCGCACGGCGGCCAGGGTCTTGGCGATGAGTGGCTGCGCCAAGGTCTCCAGCTGCATGCGCGAGATCGCGACGCTGCGCGGGCCCGCTGTCAGCGCCACATCAAAGTTAGCGCTTGAGGCCTTGCTCAAGGCTTCTTTGACGGCGCGGGCGGCCGTGAGCGCCGCGCGTTTGTCGTGGGCCGAGGTCGCGTCAACGTCGAGCTCATTCAACGCCCACGCAGCCACAGCGGCGTCGATATCGTCACCGCCCAGCGCCGCGTCGCCACCCGTGGCCACGACTTCAAAAACACCGCGGCTCAGGCGCAGCAGTGAGATGTCAAAGGTGCCGCCGCCCAGGTCGTAGACGGCATACAAGCCTTCGCTGCCATGCTCCAGGCCATAAGCCACTGCAGCGGCGGTGGGCTCACTGATGAGGCGCAGCACATGCAGGCCGGCCATCTCGGCGGCGTCTTTGGTGGCCTGGCGCTGCGCGTCGTCAAAGTAGGCGGGCACTGTGATGACGGCACCGAAGAGCTCGTCGCCGAGCGAGTCTTCGGCGCGCTGGCGCAAGCTCGCCAGGATCTCGGCGGAAACTTCGACCGGGGACTTGTCGCCTTCACGCGTGGTGATGCTCAGCATGCCGGGTTGGTCCACAAAGCGGTAGGGCAGCTTGTGGTGGCCTTCGACGTCGGCCAGGCTGCGGCCCATGAAGCGCTTGACTGAGACGACCGTGTTCTGCGGGTCGTCGGCCAGCGCGGCTTGCGCTTGAAAGCCAATTTCGCGCCGGCCCTGTTCGAGATAACGCACCACCGACGGCAGCAGCATGCGGCCTTGTTCGTCGGGCAGGCATTCGGCGACGCCGCTGCGCACGCTGGCAACCAGCGAATGCGTGGTGCCAAGGTCGATGCCCACGACCAGGCGGCGCTGGTGCGGGTCGGACGATTGGCCGGGTTCGGAGATTTGCAGCAGTGCCATGCGGCCTCGAAGTTCAGGTTTCAAGCGCCTCAAGGCGCGCGTGGATATCTTGGCGAAAGCGCTGCACGAACATCAGCGCGCGCACTTTCTCGGCGGCGGCAGTGGCGTCGTGGGTCTCGTCGAGCAGATGTTGCACGTGCGCGAGCAGCTGGCCTTCAGTGGCGGCGATGTCGGCGTCAATGGCCTGCACCTGGGCCAGGCTGTGGGCCTCGTCAAGCGCTTCACGCCACTGCATCTGCTGCATCAAGAAGTCGCGCGGCATGGCCGTGTTGCGCTCGGCGTTGATGGCCGCACCGCGCAGCGCGCACAGGTAGGCGGCGCGCGCCAGCGGGTCTTTCAAGCAGGCATGCGCTTCGTTGATACGCACGGCCCATTGCATGGCCACGCGCTGCGCGGCAGCACCTTGCGCAGCAAAGCGATCGGGGTGCGCACTGGCTTGCAGCTGGCGCCAGCGCGCGTCAAGATCGCTGCGCTCTTGGGCCATGCGCTGCGGCAAACCGAAGAGCGTGAAGTGGTCGTCGTCCAGCTTCATAGCGCCTTAGTCAGGAAGAGTGAGAGGCCGTTGTCGGAGTAGCCGCCGAAGGCCGCGCGGCGCACGTAGCCGCAGCGCAGATACAGCTGCACGGCCTGCGTTTGCGCGGCGCCAGTTTCGAGCAAGGTCTGGGTGTAGCCGTCATCACGCAGCAAGGCTTCAAGTTGCACGAGCAGCTGCTGTGCGATGCCCTGGCCGCGCGCCGCCGGGGCCACCATCATGCGTTTGATCTCGCCGTAGGGCAGGCCCGCAGTCTCGGGTTCGGCCGGCATGCGCCGCACCGCGCCGCAGCCGACCAAGGTGTCGCCCTGCCAGGCCGTGAGCATGCTGACTTCGCTCGCTAGCAAGGCCTGCACGTCGAGGATGTGGTTCTCTTCGGGCTTGTACAGCGTGAGCAGGTAGCGGTCGAGCTCGGCCAACAGCGCCAGCACCTGCGGGTGGTCGGCACGCTCAGTGCGGATGTGGGTCGGCTCGGTCATGGTGGTGCTGAAACGGCAGGGCTGAAAAAACGAAGGCGCGGTCGCCATAGCGCTGGCACCGCGCCTTGTGCCAGCACGTTGGGTGTTAGACGCGGAAGGACTCTCCGCAGCCGCAGCGGTCTTTTTCGCGCGGGTTGTGGAACTTGAAGCCTTCGTTCAGCCCTTCGCGCACGAAGTCGAGCTCGGTGCCGTCGATGTAGGGCAGGCTCTTGGGGTCGATCAAGACCTTGACCCCGTGGTCTTCGAAGACAACGTCTTCGGGCGCCACATCGTCAGCGTATTCGAGCTTGTAGGCCAGGCCCGAGCAGCCGGTGGTCTTCACGCCCAGGCGCACGCCCACACCTTTGCCGCGCCGCGCCAGGTAGCGCGTGACATGCCGCGCCGCAGCTTCAGAAAGAGTGACGGCCATGGCGCTTAGTGCGTGGCGGCAGCCACTGCGGCAGCCACAGCGGAAACAATCACGCCGTGCTTGGCTTTGTAGTCTTCCACTGCGGCCTTGATGGCGTCTTCAGCCAGGATCGAGCAGTGGATCTTCACCGGCGGCAGCGCCAGCTCTTGCGCGATGTGCGTGTTCTTGATGGTCAAGGCTTCGTCCAGGCTCTTGCCTTTGACCCACTCAGTGACGAGCGAGCTCGATGCGATGGCCGAACCGCAGCCGTAGGTCTTGAAGCGTGCGTCTTCGATCAGCCCGGTCTCGGGGTTGACCTTGATTTGCAGCTTCATCACGTCGCCGCAAGCCGGCGCGCCGACCATGCCGGTGCCCACCGTCTCGTCGCCTTTGTCGAAGGAGCCGACGTTGCGCGGGTTTTCGTAATGTTCAACAACTTTTTCGCTGTAGGCCATGGTGCTACTCCTGGGAGTTATTCAATGGTCCGCAGGCCGCGCTCAATGCGCCGCCCATTGGATGGTGCTGATGTCGATGCCGTCTTTGAACATCTCCCACAGCGGCGAGAGTTCACGCAGCCTGGCCACGCGGTCTTGCAGCAGCGCGACGGCGGTGTCGATTTCGGCCTCGGTGGTGAAGCGACCGATGGTCATGCGCAGGCTCGAATGCGCGAGCTCGTCGCTGCGGCCCAAGGCGCGAAGCACATAGCTCGGCTCCAGGCTGGCCGAGGTGCAAGCCGAGCCCGAAGACACCGCGATGCCCTTCACGCCCATGATCAGCGACTCGCCTTCGACGTAGTTGAACGACGCGTTCAAGTTGTGCGGCACACGCCGCTCCATGTCGCCGTTGATGAACACCTGCTCGATGCCGGCAATGCCTTTGAGCAGCCGCGCTTGCAGCATGCGGATGCGTTCGTTCTCGACACCCATCTCCGCGCGAGCGATGCGGAAGGCCTCGCCCATGCCGACACATTGGTGCGTGGGCAGCGTGCCCGAGCGCATGCCACGCTCGTGGCCGCCGCCGTGCATTTGCGCTTCCAGGCGCACGCGTGGCTTGCGCCGCACATACAGCGCGCCGATGCCTTTGGGGCCGTAGGTTTTGTGTGAGGCCAGGCTCAGCAGGTCGATGGACAGTGTGGCCATGTCGATGGCCACCTTGCCCGTGGCCTGCGCGCCGTCGACGTGAAAGATGATGCCGCGCTCGCGGCACATGGCGCCGATGGCGGGGATGTCTTGAATGACGCCGATCTCGTTGTTGACGAACAGTACCGAGACCAGGATGGTGTCTGGGCGCAATGCGGCCTTGAACTTGTCCAGATCCAGCAAGCCGTCTTCCTGCACATCAAGGTAGGTGACCTCGAAACCCTGGCGCTCAAGCTCACGCATGGTGTCGAGCACGGCCTTGTGCTCGGTCTTCAAGGTGATGAGGTGCTTGCCGCGCGAGCTGTAGAAGTTCGCCGCGCCTTTGATGGCGAGATTGATGGACTCGGTGGCGCCACTGGTCCAGACAATTTCACGCGGGTCGGCGTGGATCAGCTCGGCGACTTGCTCGCGCGCTTTCTCGACGGCGGCTTCAGCTTCCCAGCCCCAAGCGTGACTGCGTGAAGCAGGGTTGCCGAAGTGTTCGCGCAGCCAGGGGATCATGGCGTCGACGACGCGCGGGTCGCAAGGCGTGGTGGCGCCGTAGTCAAGGTAAATGGGCAGGTGCGGGGTCATGTGCGTACAGCTTTGACGTTATTGGCGTTATTTGTTGAAGGTGCC
>JANOJR010000005.1:0-2370 GCA_031418855.1 Rubrivivax sp. | reverse complement strand
AGGCTCGGCACGATGTCTTCGGAGCCGCTTCCCTCAGCGATCGAGTAGCTTGAGTTCAGCACCTGCGCCTTCGCTTGCAGGCGCTCGGCGATCACTTGTTGCGGCGACGGCGGAGGCGGAACCGCAGGCAGAACTGCAAGTGGCGCGGCATCGCGGAGTGCGGGCCGCACCGGCGCGACCGGCCGCACTACGGGCGCCTTGACCACGAGCCTATAGACCGGTGCTCTCGAATCGTTGTCCGCCAGGACCACGAACCGGAACGAGTGTGTACGCCGGTCGGTGACGACAGCCAGGTTGTTCGGCGCGCCGGCGGTGCTCTTCGCCTTGACGAACAGGTTGCGGCCGCCCGGCTGCGCGGCGATGCACCAGGCGGCGTCGATCTTGGTGCAGTCGCCACCCAGGCCGGCCGCGACTTCGGTGATGGCTTCGTCGGCATCGAGGACGACGAGCGTCACGACGCCACGCTTGACCGGCACGGTCACGACGGCCTGGGCGTCATACAGCACCTCGCGCAGACGCGGGTCGGCGCCCGTGGTCTCTGCAGCGCTGACCGCCGACGCCGTAGCGGCGCCAATGAGACACGCGCCGATCATCGCAAGGCCGGTCATGGCTTGGCTCCAGCGGGCGCGGTGTTGATCTCGGGGTCCGAGCGGTACGCCGTCACCACGAACCCGAACGGGTTCTCCAGTCGGTCGCGTTCCTTGGCGAGTACCTTCGGCTGGTACTGGAACACGACGCTGGCGACATGCCGCGTGGTCAGATCGGGCAGGTTGCGGTCGATGAGCCGCACGACCTTGTCGTAGGTAACCGTCGCTTCGCCACGGTTGCCGCTGCGCCCGGACGCTGCGAGGCGCACGCCCACGACATTGATGCGCCAGTCTTCGCTGGCGGCCATCTTCTTCTGCAGCGCGCCGTCGCCTTCAAACAGTCGGTTGTAGTCGGTGAAAACAGCAGGTACCGCCATCCGGGCAACCTGGTCGAAATCCCGCTGCAGGAACATCCAGCTGTAGCCCTCGCGTGCCCGCACGAAAGTCGCCAGGTTGTGCTTGTCCAGCGCTTCCATCGGCGGGATGGTCTCGACGCTCAGACGCTGCTGGATCGTCGCTTCGCCGGTGACACGGTCGACCACGATCGGGATCTCGACCACGCGGCGCAGCGGGCCCTGGACGAACACCGCCGCAATGCCGACCAGGCCCAACATCAGCCCGGCGATCGCCACCCACCATGCGCGGCGCTCGGAGCGTTCGAGCATCAGCGCGCGGTCGACCTCCCAGACTCGATTCGCTTCGACGGTGGGGGACTCTGCTGCCTCACCTGCGTCGCGGTCACGACCGGGCAATGCAGCGGCTCTTCCTGGCGTCAGGACGGCACTCATGGGGTTGTCTCTTGTGATCTGCGCGGTCAGGGCAGGTAGTCGGAGACCTTGCCAGTGCGGCCAAGCATTTGGTACTGCCGCTCTCGCTCGCGCGAGCGTGCGATCCGTTCCTCGCTGTCGGCCATGCCTTGCAGCATTTGCACCTGCGAAACCTCGTGCGCGAGTAGCGCGTTCTCGGCGCCAATGCGGGCCTGGATCTCCTGCACCGCCTTCTGGTCGCTGGTGGCGTTGATCTGATCCATCAATGAGTTGATCTGCGTGAGCCGGCCGGCGGCGGACTTCATCGCATCCTGCAGCAGGCCTTTCTGCTGGTACGGCTGAGCCAGTGCCGCTTGGCAGCCGGTGCGCGCAGCGCCCGCCAGGTCCATGCAGTTGTAGACCATGCCCGCATCGCGCAGCCCCTTTGCGGTGGCGTTTAGCCCGGAGTAGCCCGAGGTGTTGACCGCGTTCAGATAGGTATAGGCCTCGGCCGGCACGTAGTTGCGCAGCATCGGGCTGTTGAGGATGTTGCCCAGGTTGCGCATGCCGTTGATGCTGTTGAGCTGGCTCTGCAACTGGGTGATCTGCTGCACCTGGTTGTTGATCTCGGTCACGTCGTTCATCACCTGCATGATGGTCTGGACGAGATTGGCGACGTCGATGACCGGGATGCCTTGCGCCCGGGCACTGCCGGCACCGAAGGTGCCAGCAATGAGGCATGCGGCGGCAGCGACCTTGAGACGTTTGTTCATTTCGACGCTCCTTCGGCTGGTTGAAAACTAAGCCCGACCGCGCAGGGCAGCGAGCTTGTAGGCGGCGGCTCGGGCAACCCCGTAGCCTTGACGGGCCATGGCACTGGCGCCAGTGGCCATGGTTCCCGCGAATCGGGCGCCGGCAACGGCCGCCGCGCCCGTGGCGCGACCGGCGGCATGGGGGATGCCTGCGCCAGCGCGGATGACACCGCCGGCTGCTCCCGCTCCGGCGCCACGGGCAGCAGACGCCGAGCGCAGGCCACC
>JANOJR010000004.1:0-1976 GCA_031418855.1 Rubrivivax sp. | reverse complement strand
GCGGCTTGTGAGGGCAGGCGGTCGAAGGCGTAGGTAGCGGGTTTGCGCGCGGGGGGCCATTCGCCGAAGCTTGACACGTCGCTGGTGACGCTGCGCATGGCGGCGCACCCACTGAGCACCAGCGCCAGCACGGCGCAGGCGCCGTGGCGGTTGAGCAGCATCTTCATGGTCAGCTCTCCTTGAGAGTTAGCGCATCAAATGTTATCGCCGTGCGGCCCGCCGGGTTTGCGGGCGCGCAAGTCTCGTCATCGTCAAAAGCCTTGTCGCCAGCGGCGTCGGCCACGCCCTTGGTCCGGATCGTGGTGAAGGGGAACAGCTTCCTGTCCATCATGTGCGACGGCACGATATTGCCCATGGCCGTGAGCATGTTTTCGATGCGCCCCGGGTATTGGCGTTCCCACGTGTGGATCATCTTTTTCACCTGTACGCGCTGCAAGTTGTCCTGGCTGCCGCACAGCGTGCACGGAATGATGGGGAACTGGCGATGCTCGGCCCAGCGCTGCAAGTCGCTTTCGGCCACGTAGGCCAGTGGGCGGATGACGACGTGTTTGCCGTCGTCACTTACCAGCTTGGGCGGCATGCCCTTCATGCGGCTACCGAAGAACATGTTCATCAAGAGGGTCACGACCATGTCGTCGCGGTGGTGGCCCAGCGCGATCTTCGTGGCACCCAGCTCACTGGCCACGCGGTACAGGATGCCGCGGCGCAGGCGCGAGCACAGGCTGCACATGGTCTTGCCCTCGGGGATGAGGCGCTTGACGATGCTGTAGGTGTCCTGGTCTTCGATGTGAAACGGCACGCCCAGCGCGCGCAAGTATTCGGGTAGCACATGCGCGGGGAAGCCGGGCTGCTTTTGGTCGAGGTTGACGGCCACGATGTCGAAGTCAATCGGCGCGCGCTGGCGCATCGACATCAGGAGGTCGAGCATGGCGTAGCTGTCTTTGCCGCCGCTCAGACACACCATGACCTTGTCGCCGGCCTCGATCATGTTGAAGTCGCCAATGGCCTGGCCGACCTGGCGGTGCAGGCGCTTGCTCAGCTTGTTGGCTTCGAAGGCGGCCTTCTTCGCTTCGCCTTGATCGGTCATGTCGTTCATGGTGGGGCCTCTTTCATGCCGAAGACTTCCACGCCCACGGCCTCGCAATCGGGGTAGACGTCGGGCTTCTCAGTCGACACGCGCGCGGCGCGTACCTGTGGGTGCGCCAGCATCATGGCCAACACATCGTCGGCCAGGGTTTCTTGTAGTGCGATGGGGCCAAGGGCAATGCGCCGGGCGATGCACTCGCGGATGAAGTCGTAGTCCACCACCTCAGCTAACGCGTCAGCGGTGGGGGTTGACGTGGCCAGCGCCACATAGAGGTCGACGTTGATGAGCACACGTTGTGTGCCGAGCTTTTCAAAGTCGTGCACGCCGATGTGCATGTGGACTTCATGCTTGCGCAGGAAGAGGCGGCGGTGCTTGTTGAGCAGGGTCAGGTCTTGCATCGTGCGTCTCGTATGCCTGGTTAAGCCTTGGCCTCGCGCGCAAGGAACATCACGTCGCGGGGCTGCGCCTGCAAGTGCTGCCCGCCGTCCACCAGCAGTGTGGTGCCGGTGATGGCGGGGGACTCGATGAGAAAGCGCACGGCACGCGCCACGTCTTCGGGCGTGCTTGATCGCTGCAGCGGCGTCATGCGGTGCGCCGCCTCGAATTCATCGTCAGCCATCGGCCCCGACAGCAGCGTGACACCTGGCGCTACGGCGCAGACACGCAGGCGCGGCGCCAGCGCCATCGCCAGCATGGTGGTGGCGGCTTGCAGCGCGGCTTTGGACAGCGTGTACGACAGGTGGTCGGCGTTGGGGTTCCACAGCTTCTGGTCGAGCAGATTGACGACGACACCCTGGCCACCTGCGCTTTCAACTATCGCGTGAAGCGAACGGGCCAGCACGATCGCCGGCGCGGTGTTGGCTTGCCAGTGGCGCGCCATCGCGTCGAA
>JANOJR010000003.1:0-6068 GCA_031418855.1 Rubrivivax sp. | reverse complement strand
AAACCGGGCGCCGAAGAGCTGCTTGATGCGCTCGATGGCCAGCGTCTCGACGACGTCGACAAATTCGCAGCCGCCGTAGTAGCGCTTGCCTGGGTAGCCCTCGGCGTACTTGTTGGTCAGCTGCGAGCCCTGGGCGGCCATCACCGCCGGGCTGGTGTAGTTCTCGGACGCGATGAGCTCGATGTGAGCTTCCTGGCGCTGGTTCCCGGCTTCGATGACGGCCCACAGCTCGGGGTCGACGCGGGCGATGGTGGATGCTTGACGGTCAAACATGGCAGTCCTGTTTCACAAGGATGTGGGCCTTGCGGCGCCCACAGTAAGTGGCGCTGCAAAGGGCTGCCCAGGCGCACGGCTGACATCGCTGCACGTGGCGGCGACCTGCGCTTCCCGGTGGGTACCCACCTCGAACATGGCCCCAAAAGGTGCCTGCTCTATCGCCAGTAACGCAGGCAAGAAGTGTAGCGTGGCAGCCCTTTGCCCTTGCCTGCGGGGCGCTTAGCGCAGCAGGGCGACTTGCTCGGCCGAGCCCAGCGGCTCAGGCGTGGCGGGCGCCGTGGGCGACACCACGGTCTTGGGCGTGGCTGCGGCAGGCGTTGGT
Source organism: Rubrivivax sp. (assembly GCA_031418855.1). Lineage (GTDB taxonomy): Bacteria > Pseudomonadota > Gammaproteobacteria > Burkholderiales > Burkholderiaceae_C > Rubrivivax. The sequence goes on along the minus strand of JANOJR010000003.1, from coordinate 5,470 downwards.
GCTACCGCACGCTGCGGCCGGCCGCTGGCCGCGCCGCGCAGCTGCGCCTGCTCGGCCAGCACGCGGCCAACATAGCCGCCGTCGCCTTCAAGCAGTGCCGCGCCAACGTAGTGGCGCAGCCCGTCGTTGAGGTTGCCGGCGCGCGCGATGCATTCCTTCAGCACTTGCACGCCCACACGCAGGTTGCTGATGGGGTCGAAGGCCGCGTGGATGCCACCGAAGGCTTCGTACTTGTCGTCGTGCACGCGCGTCATCACCTGCATCAAGCCTTGCGCGCCCACCGGGCTTTGCGCGAAGGGGTTGAAGCTCGACTCGACAGCCATGATGGCCAGGATCAGGGTCGGGTCCAGGCCGGCACGGCTGCCAATCGTCCAGGCTTCCTGCACCAGGCGCGCGATCGGCTCAGGTGCCACCTTGTAGCGCCGGGCGATCCAGCTCGCGACCGACGATTGCTCGCGCGTGAGCTCCTTGGGGTCGACCGCGGTGGCGCGTGCCACGGCAGCTTGGTCGCTGACGGCCACCAGCAAGTCACCCGACTGCGTGGCGCGCTCCTCATGGCGGGTCTGCAGCCAGTCCCGCGCGGTGGTTTCGAGCGTGGCGCGAATATCAGCGCGACCAGCCGTCAAGATCAGCGCGGTCACCACCGCCAAGCCGACCAAGGCCAATGTGTTGTGGCTGATCTCAAGCAGGCCGCGGCCAACGTCTTGCACGAACACACCGATCGAACGGGCCGCAGCGTGCTGCGCCTTGCGCAATGCGTGTAGGGCTTTCATCTTCATCCTCCTGCTTGTCACTCAGTGCCCGATGGCCGACGTAGCGTTGGCTGCGGGTGGTGACAGAGATAATCGCAAGCACGTTGCGGCCCGATCTGTCGGGCGCCTCCTGTGCTTTCGAGACGTCTGCGCTTGGCCTGTGGCCAAAGTTCGCAAACACGGGTAAACCCTGAAATCTCAGGTTGCGCCGGATTCTAGGAACCGCTTCATACGCGGTCAAGAATATCGATCGTGATCTAAATTCTGGAATGACCATGAAATACAAAGACTTGAGGGATTTCATGGCGCAACTTGAGGCGCTGGGCCAGCTCAAGAAATCCAGCGAATCGGTGTCACCACGCCTGGAAATGACGGCCATTGGCGACCAACTGCTGCGATCCGGCGGGCCGGCGGTGCTCTTCACCAACCCCAGCGGCCACCACATTCCTTGCTTGATCAACCTCTTCGGTACCCCCGAACGAGTGGCCTTCGGCATGGGCGCACAGTCGGTAGATGAGCTGCGCGAGATCGGCAGCTTGCTGGCCGCGCTGAAGGAACCCGAGCCGCCCAAGGGCCTGCGCGACGCTGGCAAGCTCTTGCATCTGGTCAAGGCCGTGTGGGACATGAAGCCTGCGCTGGTACGCAATCCGCCTTGCCAGCAGGTGGTGCTGGAAGGGCCGGATGTCGACCTGACGCGGCTGCCGATCCAGACCTGCTGGCCCGACGACGCCGGCCCACTCATCACCTGGGGGCTGGTGGTCACGCGCGGCCCGCAAGGCGTGGCCAAGCCGCGCACGCGGCAGAACTTGGGCATCTACCGGCAACAGCTGATCGGGCCACGCCAGCTCGTCATGCGCTGGCTGGCGCATCGCGGCGGCGCGCTGGACTTTCGTGAGTTCGCGCGGGTGCAGCCTGGCCAGCCGTTCCCGATTGCGGTGGCTCTGGGGGCCGACCCCGCCACCATGCTTGGCGCGGTAACGCCGGTGCCCGACACGCTGTCGGAGTACCAGTTCGCCGGCCTGCTGCGTGGTGGCCGAACTGAAGTCGCCGACACCCTGGTGGGTGACGCTGGCGTGATGTTGCAAGTGCCCGCTTACGCGGAGATCGTGCTGGAAGGGCACGTCCCGACCGCGCCGGCCGGTTTTCAGGGCCACTCGGGGCATGGCGTGCCGCTGGCAGAGCGCGGCGGCTATCTGCACGCGCTGGAAGGGCTGTTTGGCGACCACACCGGCTATTACAACGAGCAAGACTGGTTCCCGGTTTTTGAGGTCAATCGCCTGACGCACCGGCATGAGCCGATTTACCACACCACCTACACCGGCAAGCCGCCCGACGAGCCCGCTGTGCTGGGCGTGGCGCTGAATGAAGTCTTCGTGCCGATCCTGCAAAAGCAGTTTCCCGAGATCACCGACTTCTACCTTCCGCCCGAGGGCTGCAGCTACCGGCTGGCCATCATCTCCATCCGCAAGGCCTATCCGGGCCATGCCAAGCGCGTGATGTTTGGCTTGTGGAGCTTCCTGCGCCAGTTCATGTACACCAAGTTCATCATCGTCACCGACGACGACGTGAACATTCGCGACTGGAAAGAAGTGGTCTGGGCCATCACCACGCGCATGGACCCGGTGCGCGACACCACGCTGGTGGACCAGACGCCCATCGACTACCTCGACTTCGCCTCGCCCACCAGCGGCCTGGGCGGCAAGATGGGGTTGGACGCGACGAACAAATGGCCCGGCGAGACGGCGCGCGAATGGGGGCGGCCGATCAGCATGACGGCCGAGGTTCAGGCGCGTGTGGCGGCGATCGTCGACGGGTTGATGCGGCCTTGAGGAGGGTCAATATTTGCCGCTTGCCAGCCACCATGGTGCAGGACTATGCTGCGTTCGCCCGCCTAGTGCGGGTACCCAAGATGGCGCAGTCTCTGCGCGTCAGGAGCCCCAGACCTCATACCTCTGGAGCCCCACTGGTGACTTAGGTCACCCGCCCCTTCAAACTGGCAACGGTTTGGAGGGGTTTCGCTTTTGGGGCGTCAAATCTGGGGCGGTCAAATTGCTTTGAGGCCGAACGCCTTGGCGATGAGGGCATAGGAGCGGCGGCGCGCGGCGGGCTCATGCGCCCAGGTGTTCACGACGATGTGGTCGAGCTCAAGTGCAGCGGCCAGCGCGCTGATCTTCGCCGCCACCTGCGCGCCTGTGCCGACCAGCGCGCGCTCGCGCGTGGCGCGCACCTGCGGCCATTCATCAGCGCTGTAGCCGCGCGCGGCAATGACGGCCGGCTCTTGCAGCGGCCCGAGCACGCCGCGCTGACGGTCAAGCCGCCAGCGTTCGCGCGACAGCGCGTGGTGCTGCGCCTCTTCTTCGCTTTCTGCCGCCAGCGCCCACACGCAGATGGTGGCTTGCGGCTTGGGGTGGCGCGCACTGGGCCGGTAGTACTGGCGGTACATCCCGAGCGCTTGCTCGACACCCTGGCCGTCCATGAAGAAGTAGGCGAAGGCGTAGGGCAGGCCCAGGTGGGCGGCCAGTTGCGCACCGTAGTCGGAGCTGCCCAGCACCCAGATCTCGGGTGTGGCCGCTGTCAGCTCAACTTGGTCGCTAGACGGCCGCGGGTGTGCGAACACCCCCCGGTGGCGCTGCCCCGCCAGCCAGGCTTGCAAATCGAGGATCTGCTGCGGAAATTCTTCCGCCGCCTGCGCAGCGTTGGGGTTGAGCTGCATCGCCGTCTTCATGTCGGCACCCGGCGCGCGGCCGACGCCGAGGTCGATGCGCCCGGGTGCTAACGCTTGAAGCACACGGAACTGCTCGGCGACTTTCAGCGCCGCGTAGTGCGGCAGCATGACGCCGGCGCTGCCGATGCGGATGCGCTGGGTGCGCGCGGCGATGGCCGCCATCAAAATTTCGGGCGCCGTGCCGACGATGGTGGGCAGGCCGTGATGCTCGCTGACCCAGAAGCGCTCGTAGCCCAGCGCTTCGCAGTGCACCGCCAAGTCCAGCGTGTCGCGCAGCGCGTCACCTTCTTCGCGGCCGGCGCAGGCGATCGATTGGTCCAGTACCGACAGGCGCATGGCTCAGGGTGCTTTCAACTCGGGTGGTGATGAGACGCGCGAGGCTGCGCGTTCTTCGGCCGTTAGCACCGTCAGCACAATGGGCTGGCCATGCGGAGTGCGTGCCGCTGCAACCGCCCAGGCTGCTTCCATGGCGTGAATCTGCTCAACGCCGGCCAGGCCTTTGCTGATGAGCAAGGCCTCCAGCGCATCAAGCCAATGGCGGTAATAGGTGTCACCGAGGTCGGCGTCGCCTTCGGCTTGTGCGTGCGTGATGGCCTGGCTCAGCGCGGCGGCCCATTCGTCCCAGCCGAAGACGCCGCGCTCATGCAGACTGAGCACGAGCGCGAAGGCGTGGGCTTGCCACGGCGCGGCGAAGACAGGGCCCTGCGTGTCGCGTGGCAGGCCGGCGAGGGACGAGAAGCGCAGCGCAGCGGAAGTTGCGCTCACGTTGAAGCCGCGGTCACGTCACAGGCCTGAAGGTAGGGCTCCCAGGCGTCGACTGAGACCTGCGTGCCGGCCTCGGCGCCCGCGCCCCACAGCGAGCGGCCGTCGAAGGCCACCGTGTACAGCCACTCGGGGCGGTCGTCGAACCCAGCTTGCGCGCGCGGCAGCGCGTGGCGGTCAGCGTACACATGCGCGCCGTGCACATGCTGCACCACGCCGACATGGCCGTGCACATAACGCGGCAAGCGCGTGTGGCTTGACGACAGCGCTGACGACAGCACCGGCATCGCGCGCACGCAGTCGCCCACCGCGAAACGCGGCAGCGTTGTGGCGTCGCGCAAGGTCGGCGCACCACGCGCCAGCGTGGGCGCAACGTCAGCTTCGCGGAGCACACGCGCCACCGGCTTGGCCGCTGTGATGCAGCGGCCATCGCGTAACTCATCCACATCCACCAGCCCACGCGCGAGCATCAACTTTTCTAGCCCCAGGATCCAGATGCGGTAGTAGCTGGACGACAGGTATGTCGCCTCGGGCAGGCTTTCGCGTGCCGCACGTGAGACGTCGATGTTCCATTGCCCGGTCGCACCCATGGCCAGCGTCAGGCCCAGTGCGCGCTTTTCCCAGGCGGTATGAAACAGCGGCTCGTCGGGTTCGATGTCGATGGGCCCGAAGTCGCGCCGCCCACCCATGTCGTGCGCGCCACTCATGGTGTGGTGTCTGACGCCATGGCAGCCTCAAGCGCCAAGCCGGTGCCGATCATCGAGTCCCGTGTCACCAACAACGCCAGCCGTTCTTCGCTCCAGCCTTCGGTGCCGGTCGGGCGCTGAGGCACCACCACGTAGCGCACCTCGGCGGTGGAATCCCACACACGCATTTGCACATGCGCGGGCAGCGTCACACCAAACTCCGCCAGCACACCGCGCGGCGCTAACACCGCACGTGAACGGTAGGGCGCCGACTTGTACCAAACCGGTGGCAAACCGAGCACCGGCCATGGGTAGCAAGAGCACAGCGTGCACACCACCAAGTTGTGAAGCTCGGGCGTGTTGAACACGGCCACCATGTGTTCGCCCTGGCGCCCGGCGTAGCCCAGCGAGGCTATTGCCCCCGTGGCGTCGGATGCAAGCCACGTGGCAAATTCAGCATCGGCCCAAGCCCGCGCAACCACCCGCGCGCCATTGCGCGGGCCGATGTGCAGCTCGTAAGTTTCGATGATGCGGTCGATCGCCGC
>JANOJR010000002.1:0-24230 GCA_031418855.1 Rubrivivax sp. | reverse complement strand
GCGTAGCCGGCGAGTTGGCGATTCATCGCGTCCAGGCTCGGCCCGTAGGCCATCAATCCGCCCTCGCGCGCTGCATCGGGCCACTGGTAGATGGCGGGCAGTTTGGCACTCGCTGCGAGTTGGAAAATGTGCGCGCGCAGGTTGTACAGGAACGGCGAATTGAGCACATTGACTCCGGCCACGCGCAGGCGGCGCGCGGCCGCGAATGCCGCGTCGACCTCGGCCACCGTGTTGGCATAGGCCGCATGCGTCACCAGCCCCAGCGCGTGCCCGGCGTCTTCGACCATCCGCATGGCTTCGGGCCTTGGCTGTAGGCCGGCCAGATTGAGCACCGTGCTGCCCCGGGGCAAGGTCTGCGCGAGCAGCTCCAGGCGCTTGGCATTCAGCGGGAAGGGCAGAAAGCTGATCCCCGTCACCCGCCCGCCCGGGCGCCCGAGCTGCACGGCATAGCCCGAGGCCACCAGGTCGCCCAGTGACACGATGGGCGTGGCCAGCGTGGCCGTGGCGGCGAGCGCAGCGTCGGCGGCCTGTCCTGGCGCGATGATGACCACCGGCTTGAGCGCCGCGAGTTCGGCGGCCAGGCGCGGCAGGTCCTGCGCGCGGCCCTCGGCGAAACGCACATCCAACATCACATCGCGGCCTTCGACATGCCCGCGTTCGCGCAAGCCCTCGCGAAAGGACTGCAAGCCGGCGGGGTTCAAGGTGGCGCTGCCTGCCGACAGATAGCCTATGCGCTGCAGCTCGTTGCCAGGCTGCGCACGCGTTGACTGCGCGGCAAGCCTGCCCGCAAGCGTCGTGCTCGTGATGGCCAGCAGCCAGGAGCGGCGCTTCACTGAATCACCTCATCGGCGCGCAGCAGCAGCGCCTGCGGGATCGTCAGCCTGAGCGCCCTGGCAGTACCCAGGTCAATGACCAACTTGAACTTCGTCGGTTGCTCCACCGCCAGGTCGGCCGGCTTGGCGCCGCGAAGGATCTTGTCGACGAAGGTGGCCGCGCGGTGCCAGATCACGCTGAGGTCGGCGCCGTAGCTGAGCACCCCGGGGCTGGCGGGCAGCCGGCTGATGAAAGCCAGTTCGGCAATTCGCCTTGCGTGCCGAAAGGCAAGCCCACCTGCAGCTAGCAGGGCGCCGGCCTTGGCCGCTGCGGCTGCCTTGATGGCCGCCTCGATCTCGGCGGCGTCGTGGACTTCGAATGGCAGCAGCTTCCATCCGCGCTGCCGCGCCGCCGCCTGCAAGGCCTGCCAGCTCAAGAGCGCGGCGGGATCCCAGAGCACGGCCACAGGCGCCGCACCAGGCACCATCTCCTTGAGCATCTCGAGCTTTTTGACGTTCGCCTCCACCGCTTGATTGCTCAGCCCGGTGAAATTGGTGCCCGGCCGCGCCAGGGTCTTGATAACGCCCAAGCCGACCGGGTCCTCGGCACCCGCCATCACGATGGGCAGCGTCGACGTGGCCTGCTGGCACGCGGCCAATGCCGGGCCGGCGGCGACGATGACATCGACCCGCAGCCGGACCAGTTCCGCCACCAGACCCGGGAAGCGCTCGACCTGGCCCGCGGCGCTGCGCGGCTCGGTGACGAAGTTCTCGCTGTAGACGTAGCCGAGTTCGCGCAGCCCGGTCAACAGCGCGGCATTGGCCGGATTCGTGGGCGTGGGCCCGGCCATCTCGGCGGTGTTGGCGCCGACGCTGAGCATGCCGATGCGGTAGGCCTTGCGCACAGGCTGCGCGTGGCTCGCCAGCGGTGCGAGCCACAGCCCGCCAGCGCTGATGAGTGCGCGTCGTTTCACGACCGAATCACCTCGTCGGCACGCAGCATCAGGGATGGCGGCAGCTTCAGGCCGATGGCGCTGGCGGCATTCATGTTGAGCGTTAGCGCCAGGCGCGTGGGCTGCTCTACCGGCAGCTCGGCGGGCTTGGCGCCGCGCAAGAGCTTGTCGGCGTAGCGTGCCAGTTGACGGTAAAACTCCGCCAGGTTGGGGCCGTAGCTCATCAGGTTGCCGGCCAGCGCAAATTCCGAGAAACCCGAGATCGACGGCAAGCGCAGGCGGGTGTTGAATTCGGCGATGCGCTTGGCCAGTTGGTTGATCAGCGTGTCGGGGAAGGCGACGACAGCGTCAGGGCGGTAGGCGCTGATGGCGGCGAACGCGGTGTCAAGTTCGCCTGGGTTGGCGACGGGGAAGTAGTCCAGCTCCAAGCCCAGGGCCGAGGCCACTGCGCGCGATGCGGCGAGCTCGGTGGTGACCCCGGCATGCCGCCCGTTTGCCAGCAAGGCCACTCGCTTCATGCTCGGCTTGGCGCTCTTGATGATCTCCAGGCGTTTGCCCGAGAGCTCGACACCGAGCCCCGTGACGCCCGTGGCCAGCCCTCCCGGTCGCGCCAGGCTGGCCACCAGGCCGGCCTCGACGGGGTCGCCGTTGATCATGAAGAGCAAGGGCGTGGTGCCAGTGTGTCCACGCGAAGCGAAGACCATGGCGCCTTGCGCGGCGATGACATCGACGCCCGCGCGCAGCAACTCAGCGGCCAGTGCCGGGGCCTGTTCGCGTTCGCCGATGCGCACTTCCAGCACAAGGTTGTCGCCTTCTTTCCAGCCCAGATCGGCCAGGCCGGCGCGGAAGGCTTGCAAGGGCACCGAGGGCATGGGCGTGGTGTCAGCACGCCAGCCGAGCCAGCCCACGCGCTTCATCGTTGGTTGTGCCCAAGACGCGGCAGGTGCCGCCAGCGTCCACCCAACGCATTGCATCAAGCTTCGTCGTTGCATCAAGCGCTCCCGGTCGGCGCGCGCGTGGCGTGCGCCTTGAATCTCATTGAATCACATCGTCGATCTCGTGCTTGGCACTGACATTGGCGTCCGCATGCGGCCCGTGCAAGGGCAGCTCAGGTGATGACCGTGTCGGCCCGCAGCAGCAGCGCCGGCGGCAGCGCCAAGCCCAGCGCCTTGGCCACATTCATGTTGATCACCAACTCGAAGCTCGTGGGCTGCTCGACCGGCAAGTCGCCCGCATTCGCGCCTTTGAGAATGCGGTCGGCGTAACTCGCCATGCGATGCCACAGCTGCAGAAAGTTGGGGCCGTAGCTCATCAAGTTGCCGTCTTCGGCAAATTCGGCAAAGCCCGAAATGGCCGGGATGCGGCTGCGTTGGGCGAACTCGGCAATCGTGCGGCCGTGGCGGTTGATCGACGCGTCGGGGAAGGCCGAAATGGCCTCGGCGCGTTCGCGCAGCATGGCCTGGAAGGCAGCGTCCAGGTCTGCGGGCGAGCGTACCGGCAGGTAGTGCAGCGTGAGCCCCAGGCGCTGCGCGGCGGCCTGGCTTTCGCGCAGCTCCAGCGGCTCGCCAGCATGCGACGGGTTGGCCAGCAAGGCGACGCGGCGCAGCGCGGGTACCGCCTGCTTGAGCAGTTCCAGCCGCTTGCCTACCAGCTCGAGCGCCATCGCCGTGACCCCCGTGCGCAGGCCACCCGGCCGCGCCAGGTTGCTCACCAGGCCGGCGGCCACAGGGTCGCCGCTGAAGGCGAAGACCATCGGTGTGGTGCTGGCGATCTTGTGCGCGTCAAGAATCATCGGCCCCTGCGTGACGATGAGCTCGACCTTGGTCTGCACGAGCTCGGCGGTCAGCGCGGCGGCTTCGGCGCGCTCGCCTTGGCGCACCTCCATGACCCAGTCGCGGCCTTCACGCCAGCCCAGGTCCGCCATGCCGTGGCGAAAGCCTGTTAGCGACGACTTGTGCGACATGCCCCAGGGCGTGCCGAGCCAGCCGATGCGAACGATGCGGCCGAGCCTGGGCGGTGCTGGCTGCGCGCTTGCGGCGAGCGGCGCTGCACCCAAGGCGAGCATCGTGCGGACAGCGTGTCGGCGTTGCATCTGGGAGCCCTTTCGTGTGGCCTGGCGGGCTCAAACGTCACGCTCAGGCCGCCAAGCCCATTCTGTGCCAGGCCATCACCTGCATGCCGCGTAGCGAGAAACTCTCATTACCACCGTAGACGATGAGTGGCGCCGCAGCAGCCGTGCCGGCGTACTTCAGCCAAAGCTCGCAGGCGTGCAGCCAGTCGCTGGTAAACGTGGCGCCAGACTTGACTTCCACTGCGTGCAGCTTGCCGCCGTGTTCGTACAAAAGGTCGACCTCGGTACCGTGGTTATCGCGCCAGAAGAAGAGCTCGGCATCCTGGCCGCGGTTGAAGCGGTGCTTGAGCGTTTCGCTCACGACCCAGGTCTCGAAGATGGCGCCGCGCATGGCGTGGGTGGCCAGCGTCTGCGCACTGTCCACGCGCAGCAGGTGGCACAAGAGGCCGGTGTCCAGAAAGTAGAGCTTGGGCATCTTCACCAGGCGCTTGCCGAAGTTGCGGTGGTAGGGGGGCAACAGGTGCACGACATAGCTGGCTTCCAGCACGCTGAGCCAGGCGCGCGCGGTGGTGTGGCTGATGCCGCAGTCAGACGCCAGCGCCGACAGGTTGAGCAGCTGCCCACTGCGCGCTGCACACATCAGTACGAAGCGGCGAAACAGTGTGAGGTTCACAACCCCCAGCAGCTGGCGCACGTCGCGCTCGATGTAGGTGCTGGTGTAGGCGCTGAGCCAAGGCGCCGCGTCGGGCACTTGGCGCCGTGGGTCGAAGAGTGCCGGGTAGCCACCGCGAAGCAGGGCTTGATTGAGACCTCTAGGCGCGCTCGTGCTGGCCTGAAGTTCAGGCCAAGCCAGTGGCAGCAAGTGCACCAGGCCAACGCGCCCTGCCAGCGTCTGCGTGATGGCCTGCGTCAAGCCGAACTGCTGCGAGCCGGTCAGCACAAACTGGCCCATGCAGCCACGCTCGTCGACCACACCTTGCAGGTAGGAGAAGAGTTCGGGCGCACGCTGGGCTTCGTCGAGCACGGCGCCTTGCGGATGCTGCGCAAAGAAGCTGCGCGGGTCGGCCAGGATGCGTTGGCGCACCTCTGGGTCTTCGAGCGAAAAATAAGGTTTGTCAGGGAAGGCCTGGCGCGCCAGCGTGGTCTTGCCCGACTGGCGTGGGCCGGTCAGCGCGATGACCGGAAAGGCGAGGGCCAACTGGCCCATCATGGTGGCGGCTTGGCGCGGCAGCATTTGTACAAATTGAAGTTATGAAATTCAAAGTGTACGCCTTGTCAGGGCGATATCAAGCCCTGGCGATGGGTCTGTCAACCGAAGTACGCCGCGTACGCCGCGTCCACCCCCGCGCCGCGCGTGAAGGCGTGGCCTTCCGCCGCGAGCACCACTTCAAGTGCCCCCAGCGTTTGCAGCACGCAGTCGGGGCGCGCGTTGTAGCCCATCGCGCCGATGCGCCAGACCTTGCCGGCCAGGGGCCCGAAGCTGGTGCCGATCTCGACGTTGAAGTGGTTCAGCAGCGCCGCGCGCAACTTGTCGCCGTTCACGCCATCGGGCACGTAGACGCCGGTGACGTTGGGCATCTTGTGGGCCAGGTCGCCATAGAGCTTCAAGTTCATGCCGCGCACGCCGGCCACCACCGCGCGCGAGGCGACGGCGTGGCGCGCGTAGACCTGCGGCAGGCCTTCTTGCACGAAGATGCGCGCGCACTCACGCGCGCCGTAGAGCATGGTCGTGGCTTCGGTGTGGTGGTTCAGGCCGGCGTCGCTCCAGTAGTCCATCACCATCGCCAGGTCCATGTAGTTCGAGGCGATGCGTGGCCCCTGGCCCGCCACGTAATCGGCGGGGCGCAAGCCTTGCTCGATATGGCGGCGGCGGTAGATGGTTTGCGCCATGGCGTCGGACAGCGTGATCGGCGCGGCCCCCGAGGGCCCGGCCAGGCACTTCTGCAAGCCGGCAGTCACCGCGTCAATCGCCCAGGCGTCCACCGGCAGCGGCGTGCCACCACACGAGGCCGTGGCGTCGACTTGCAGCATCGTGCCATAGCGGTGGCACAGCGCACCCAGGCCTTCAAGCGGCTGCAGCATGGTGGTGGAGGTGTCGCCCTGGCACACGGCCACGAGCTTGGGCGAGAAGCTTTTCAGCGCGGCTTCAATCTGCGCCAGATCGAACACCGTGCCCCAGGGCGCTTGCAGCACACGCACCTCGGCGCCGCAGCGCTGCGCGATCTCGTCGAGCAGCTGGCCAAAGCGCCCAAAGCTGCACACCAGCACCTTGTCGCCGGGGGCAATAGTCGAGAGCATGACCATCTCAATCGCCGCACGCGCGGTGCCGTCGAGCACCAGCGTCCAGTCGTTGTGCGTCTCGAAAAACGCGCGGTACAGCGCCATCGTCTCGCGCATCATCTGGCGGAACTGCGGGTCGAACTGGCCCAGCAGTTGCGCTGACATGGCGCGCAGCACACGCGGGTCGGCGTTGATCGGGCCGGGGCCCATCAACAGGCGCGGCGCCGGGTTCAATTCATCGAAGGCGCTGGCGGGCTTGGCCAGCGGCGACAATTTCGGTAGTTGGGCGGCTTGCATCGAGGCATCGTAGCAAAGGCAACTTCGCCGCCGTCCCATGTTTTTCGATCCCACTTCATGACGACCACCTTGCACACCCTCGCCTTCATCCAAGCCAATCTCTACCAGGATTCGGTGGCACTCATGCGCGTGGCGCAGCGTGTGCTGGCGCTGCCCGAGGTGGTCAACGCCACGCTGCAAATGGGCAACCCTGCGAACAAGGAAATCTTGCAGGAAGCGGGCCTGCTAACGGCGGACGTCAGCGGTGCCGGCCCCAGCGACATCATGGTGGTGGTGCAGGCACGCACGCTGGCGGCGGCTGAGGCCGCACAGGCGTTGTGCCGCGCCCAGCTCGCGGGCCAGCCCGACGCTGCGGCGAGCAGCAGCGCGGTCGAGGCCGTGCCCGCACGCAACCTGGCCATGGGTGTGCAAGCCGGCATGAACCTCGCGCAGATTTCCGTGCCCGGCATCTACGCGGCGGCCGAGGCGCTGAAGGCGCTGCAGCTGGGCTTGAACGTGTTTCTCTTCAGCGACAACGTGCCACTGGCGCAGGAAGTCGCCGTGAAGCAAGAGGCCACGCGCCGCGGCCTCTTGGTGATGGGGCCGGACTGCGGCACAGCCATCATCGCCGGCGTGCCGCTGGGGTTTGCCAACGTCGTGCGCCGGGGCAGCATCGGATTGGTGGCCGCGTCGGGCACGGGCTTGCAGGAAGTCACGACGCAGATCCATCGCATGGGCGGCGGCATCAGCCACGCCATCGGCACCGGCGGGCGGGATGTGTACGCACAGGTGGGTGGTGCCACCATGTTGCAAGGCGTCGCACTGCTGGCGCGTGACGCGGGCACCCAGGTCATCGTCATCGTCAGCAAACCGCCCGCGCCTGAGGTCACGCGCAAGGTGCTCGCCGCCGTGGCTGCTGCGGGCAAGCCGGCGGTGCTGCTCTTCCTGGGCGCGAGATTGAAGCTCACGGCGGCGCAGCAGCGCAGCATCACGGTGGCGCACACGCTGGTGGATGCGGCCGCAGCGGCCGTGAAGCTGGCGCGCGTGAAGTCAGCACCGTTTGCGCGTTATGACATCCCGACCCAACCTGCCTTCGCGCGTTCGCAGCGCTACCTGCGGGCTCTGTTTTCAGGTGGCACCTACGCGGCCGAGGCGCAGATCATCTGGGCGCAGCACGGCTTGAAGATCTGGTCCAACGTGCCGCTGGACGACGCACTCACGTTGCCCGACGCGCGCCGTAGCAGCCGCGAGCACACGGCGCTGGACCTGGGCGACGACGCGTTCACCGTCGGCCGCCCGCACCCGATGATCGACCAGGCCGCGCGCATCGAGCGCCTGCGCGCCGAGGCCGCCGACACCAGTGTGCGTGTCATCGTGCTCGATGTGGTCATCGGCTGGGGCGCGCATGCCGACCCTGCCAGCGAGCTCGCACCGGTCATCACCGACGTCAAGCGCCGTGCGAAAAAGGCCGGCCGAGAACTGGCCGTGATCGGCTTCGTCTGCGGCACCGAAGACGACCCGCAAGGCCTGGCCGCGCAAGAAGCCAAGCTGCGAGCAAGCGGCATGGTGCTGGCCGGCAACAGCGCCAACGCCGCGTGGTTGGCGGCGAGGTGGCTGCGATGAGCACGCTGCTGCCACCGCGCAAACGCGTTGTCGTTGCCTTGGGCGGCAACGCTGCCTACCCGCCGACGATCAAGGGCACGGCCGACGAGCAACTCGTCTTGATGCGCGGCGTGTGCGTACACCTCGTCGAGATCATCCGCGCCGGCTGGCAGCTCGTGCTCACGCATGGCAACGGCCCGGTGGTGGGCAACATCCTCTACCGCATGGCGCGCACGGCGGGCGAGCTGCCACCGATGCCCATGGACGTGTGCGTGGCGCATTCGCAAGGCGGCATGGGCTACATGCTGCAGCAGAGTTTCGCCAACGTGCTGGTCGACCACGGGCTGGACATGGTGGTGTCGTGTGTCATCACCGAAGTGGAGGTCGACGCTGCCGACCCCGCCTTCACCCATCCGACCAAACCCGTGGGCAAATTCTTCAGCGAGGCCGAGGCCAAGACCATGGCCGCCACTACGGGTTGGCACTTTGCTGAAGACTCAGGCCGCGGCTGGCGGCGCATGGTCGCGAGCCCCAAGCCGCGCAAGATCCTTGACCTGAAAACCATCGACGCCTTGCTTGACGCTGGCGTCATCCCCATCGCCTGCGGCGGCGGCGGTGTGCCCGTGGTGCATGGCGCCGACGGCCACTGGAACGGCGTGGCCGCGGTGATCGACAAAGACCTCACCAGTGCCATGCTCGCCGCGCACCTGCACGCCGACGCGCTGATCATGCTCACCGGTGTCGAGCGTGTGGCGCTCGACTTCAACCAGCCCAGCCAGCGCTGGCTCGACCACATGACGCTGGCGCAAGCGCGCGAGCACGCGGCGCAAGGCCAGTTCCCGGTGGGCAGCATGGGCCCGAAGATCGACGCGGCCATCAGCTACCTTCAAGAGTCGCCCGAGGCGAACCGCGATGGTGAGGTCATCATCACCTCGCTTGAGAAAGCTTTTGAAGCGCTGATGGGGCGGGCCGGCACGCACATCACGTTGGGCGTCAGGCCGTGATGTCAGCAGCCCAGGGTTTGCAAGCCGTCGTGGGCTTCGAAGCAACGGCTTACGCCTGGCAGCAAGGCGCGATCGTGTGGGCGGGTGACAAGGCCGCCACGGACCACCCTCGCAACCTGTGGCGGCCCTGGCAGCCGCCGCCGTTGCGTTGCGATGCACCCGCGCTGGCGGCGGGTGCGCGAACCTGCCTGGGCCACATCGAAGCGGCGAACAGCAAAGGCCTGTTGCGCTGGTTGCTGGACCAGCCGCTGCCCTTTCCACTCGAACACGCCAGGCCGCGCTTCGACGCCGTGCGCGAGGCACTGGCGCGCAACGACGCACCCGCCTTCGAAGCCGCCGCACTGCGCGTGCTCGGTCTGGGGCATGGCCTGACGCCCAGTGGTGACGACTTCATCGGCGCCATCTTCTTTGCGCTTGCCCACGCGCCGCGGCAAGCCTGGTGCGCCGACATGCCTGCCATGCGTGTGCGCCTCCACGACGCTGCGCAAGTGGCCACCAACGCCATCAGCGCGGCCCTGCTCGACGACTTGATAGCCGGCACCAGCTACCGCGCGCTGCACGAGCTGCTGGCGGCGCTGCAAGACGGCGACGCTGCCGCCATCACCCACAAGACCCAAGCCCTGCTGCGCGTGGGCGCATCCTCGGGCGCCGACATGCTCGCCGGCTTGTTGCTGGCTTTGACAACCTCACCATGACGCTGCACACCAACACCCTTCTGAGCCAGCCCCCGGCGGTGCTGAACATCGGCATCGACGGCTTCAACGCCAGCATCAGCGCGCATGGCGGCAGCGTCGCCAATGTCGCATGGCGCCCGCCCGGTGACGCTGACCCACAGCGCGCCTGGCAATTGGCACAGCTAATGGGCGACGCGCGCATCAACACTGCTAACGCCGAAGCGACGCGGCGCATCATTGCCGCGCGCCCGATGTGGGAAGACATCGCCTTGCGCGCTGACGGCGTCTGGCCCGAGATGAAAACCACGCGCTTGCTGATGCACGCCGGCCCGCCCGTGGCCTGGGGCGACATGTGCGGGCCGATGCACGGTGCAATGGTCGGCGCCGTGCTCTACGAGGGCTGGGCCGACACGCCGGAGAAGGCGCGGGGCATGCTTGAGCGCGGCGAGATTACCTTCGCGCAGTGCCACGACTTCAAGGCCGTGGGCCCGATGACCGGGGTCATCAGTGCGTCGATGCCTTTGATCCAAGTGCGCGACGCCACGCATGGCAATGTCGCCTACACCAACCTCAATGAAGGTATCGGCCGCTGTCTGCGCTTCGGCGCTAACGGCCCCGATGTGCTGCGCAAGCTCAAGTGGTTTGAAGCCGTGCTGGCACCCGTACTCAAGGCCGCCGTGCGCCATGAGTTCGAGAAGACCGGCGGCATCGACTTGAAGGCGATCCAGTCGCAGGCGCTGCTCATGGGCGACGAAGTGCACAGCCGCAACGCCGCCTCAACCTCGCTCTTCTTCATGACCTTGGCGGTGGCGTTGGCATCGCCCAGCGCCCACGCCTTGCCGCAAGACCACGTGCACCAAACGCTGGACTTCGTGGCCAAGAGCTCGCAGTTCTTCCTGAACTATTCGATGGCCTCGTGCAAGGCGATCATGGACGCCGCGCACGGCATCCCGTTCAGCAGCGTGGTCACCGCCACCGCGCGCAACGGCACGCAAACAGGCCTGCGCATCAGCGGCCTGGGCTCGCAGTGGTTCTGCGCCGCGTCGGACCTGCCACAAGGCCTCTTCTTCCCCGGCTTCAAACCCGAAGATGCGTGCCCCGACATCGGCGACAGCGCCATCACCGAAACCGCCGGCTTCGGTGGCTGCTCGTTCGCCGCATCACCCGCGCTCACGCTGCTGGCTGGCGGCACGGTCGGCGACGCGGTGCGCTACAGCCGCGAGATGTACGAGATCACCGTCACCCGCAACCCGGGCCTGAGCCTGCCCGCACTCGACTTCGCCGGCGCGCCATGTGGCATTGATGTGCGCAAGGTCGTCGACACCGGCATCCGCCCCGTCGTCACCACCGGCATTGCGCACAAAGAAGCCGGCATCGGCCAGATCGGCGCCGGCATCGTGCGCGTACCGATGGCTTGTTATGTAGCGGCGCTGGGGGCGATGGCGCAGCGGTTCGTGCAGAGTTGACACGCCGCATGCAAGGGCCTGCTTGTGCACGGCCGCGGAGGCTGAGATCGTGGACAGCTTTGAGGTCGTCCAGCCGGCCATGGAGGTGAACCTGGTGAGCGAAACCACTCCCTCGCCGTTGCCGGCGAAATCGGCTACTCTCGCCAAACCAGAGCGGCCAACGGTCGCCAAGCGATAACCATGAAGTCGAGCCGTTTCAAAATCACTGTCAAGGGGGAAGAGGCTGATGGAAGCATCCGTCTGAACGACCTTGTGGATCAGTTAAACGCTCTCAGGTCCACTTTGAACCAAGTCGACGTGGCAGTCTCCGGGCAGAAGTCGCCAAGCCTGTACTACCGTGTCACTAGCATCACCATGAACAGCCCGGCGACCTTCGTGGTGGAGGCGGTTTCTAAGACGACGACTTCCGGCGTCCACGGTCGTCGTGTCGTTGCGAAGCTCAGTCGCGATCTACAGACTGTCATCAGCGGCAAGCGGCCAAAAGAGGCGGACCTCGATCTGTTGGAGTCCTACGGCGCGCTCGCTCGTCCAATGCGGAATCACTTGGCGCAGGTTTCGCTCGAGTTCGACAACGATTCAATGGAGATACCCAGGAATCTCGAAATGAGGGTCGATGAGCTTCTCGGCCCCGATCAACTTGAACTAGGCTCGATCGTCGGCAGCCTTGATCTGATTGACGTACATCGCAAGCCGCATCTGTTCAAGGTCTACCCTGTCGTTGGTCCAGCAAGCATCAAGTGCCAATTCCCCGAGAGGATGCTCGGGGAGGCACTGGCCGGGGTGAAGAAGGCTGTTCGCATCTACGGTGAACTGCACTTCAAGCGAACTGAGAAGTTCCCTCACCTGATCAAAGTATCTCGGATCGAAGTTCTGCCGGAGCGCTCGGATAGCGGCAGGCTTTCGAGCCTGCGAGGCATTGCGGTAGGCGCGCTGCGCGGCAGTAGTTCGACTGAGTACGTTGAACAGGTGCGAAGTGGCAATTGGTAGGCTGAAGTTCTACTGGGACACTGCCCCTCTAATTGCGTGGCTTACAGATGAGAAACGCGCAGATCCTTCAGAAATGTCGGGCCTTGCGGAAGTCTTGGAGATGGTGGATCGTGGGCAGGCCGTGCTCATGACATCGGTGCTCTGGCGGTCTGAGATTCTCGACCTTGACCTGACGCCATCCCAGAAGAAGAAACTAGACGCCGCCTTTGATGGCATGAGCGTCCTTGAGCTTCAGATTGATAGCCGGATCATGGACTTGGCCGGTGAAATTCGGGCATTTCAGAAAAGGTCCAAAAAGAAGGACGCGATCAAGTTCGTCAGCGTCCCGGACGCAATTCATCTTGCAAGTGCAATCCACTACGAGGCGACGGAGTTCCATACGTTTGACGGCAAGCGGCAGGGAAGAAACAGCGGTGGGCTGTTGACCATGAATGGCAACGTCGCAGGCCATCGGCTCAAGGTGTGCAGCCCAAGAGCGATTCAACTCCGTATCGAAGACGGTATGGATGGCGACCCGGGTTCGACTGGCGACGAGTAGGTCACATGGGTACAGTGGATACAAGCTCGTCCTTGCAGGCAGTCTGGATAAGGTGGCATAGGTGAACGCGCCGGAACCGGCGTGAGCGGTCCCAGCGTTGCCGCTGTGTCCGCCGAAACGGCTTGCCGCCCCGATCAGTTCGCCTGCGCCAATTGCTCCAGGATCGCAGGATTTTCTAAGGTCGACGTGTCCTGCGTGATCGCCTCACCCTTGGCGATCGAGCGCAACAGCCGGCGCATGATCTTGCCCGAGCGTGTCTTGGGCAGGTTGTCACCGAAGCGGATGTCGCGCGGCTTGGCGATGGGGCCGATCTCTTTGGCCACCCAGTTGCGCAACTCGGTGGCGATCTTTTTGGCCTCGTCACCGGTCGGCCGCGAGCGTTTCAACACCACGAAGGCGCAGATCGCCTCGCCCGTGGTGTCGTCGGGGCGGCCGACCACGGCGGCTTCGGCCACGAGCTCGGTGCAGCTGACCAGCGCCGATTCGATCTCCATCGTGCCCATGCGGTGGCCGCTGACGTTGAGCACGTCGTCGATGCGCCCGGTGATGGTGAAGTTGCCGGTCTTGGCGTCGCGGATGGCGCCGTCACCCGCCAGGTAATAACCTTTGAGCTCAGGGGGGTAGTAACTCTTCTTGTAGCGCTCGGGGTCGCCGTAGATGGTGCGGATCATGCTCGGCCAGGGCTTTTTGATGACCAGGATGCCGCCCTGGCCGTTGGGCACGTCGTGGCCGAGCTCGTCGACCACCGCCGCGTCAATGCCGGGGAAGGGCAGGGCGCATGAGCCCGGCACCAGCGTGGTGGCACCGGGCAGCGGCGTGATGACGTGGCCTCCGGTCTCCGTCTGCCAGAAGGTGTCGACGATGGGGCAGCGGCCACCACCCACGTGCTGGTGGTACCACTCCCAGGCAGCGGGGTTGATGGGCTCACCGACCGAGCCGAGCAGGCGCAGCGACGACAAGTCGCTCAAGCGCGGGTGCACGGCAGCGTTGCCTTCAGCGGCCTTGATGAGCGAGCGGATGGCCGTGGGCGCCGTGTAGAAGATGGTGACCTTGTGCTTCTCGATGGTCTTCCAGAAGCGCGCGGCATCGGGGAAGGTGGGCACGCCTTCGAACACGATCTCGGTGCCGCCCAGGGCCAAGGGACCGTAGGTGATGTAGCTGTGGCCGGTGACCCAGCCTATGTCGGCGGTGCACCAGAAGATGTCGCTGTCTTTGAGGTCGAAGGTCCACTTGGTCGTCAATGCCGCATGCAACAAGTAGCCGCCGCTGCTGTGCTGCACGCCCTTGGGTTTACCGGTCGAGCCGCTGGTGTAGAGCAAGAACAGCGGGTGCTCGGCGCCCACCCACTCGGGCTCGCAGGTGTCGGCGGCTTGCGCGGTGAGCTCGTGCATCCAGCGGTCATGGGCGTGCCAGGCCACCGTGCCGCCGGTGCGCTTGTAGACGATGACGTCGCGGATGGACTCGCAACCCGGCATGACCATGGCGTCGTCGACGATCGCCTTCAAAGGCAAGTTCTTGCCGCCACGCATCTGCTCGTCGGCGGTGATGACCATCACCGCGCCCGCGTCTTCAATGCGGTCGCGCAGGCTCTGCGCCGAGAAGCCGCCGAAGACCACCGAGTGCGTGGCGCCGATGCGCGCGCAGGCTTGCATGGCGACGACACCCTCCACGCTCATGGGCATGTAGATGACGACGACGTCACCCTTCTTCACGCCGCGTGCCTTCAGCGCGTTGGCCAGGCGGGCCGTGCGTGCTAACAAGTCACGGTAGCTGACGCGGGCGGTGGCGCCGTCATCGGCCTCGAAGATGATGGCCGTCTTCTCGCCCAGGCCGCGCTCGACGTTGCGGTCCAGACAGTTGTAGGAGACGTTGAGCGTGCCGTCTTCAAACCACTTGAAGAAGGGCGCCTCGCTGTCGTTGAGTACCTTGGTGAAAGGTGTCTTCCAGCTCAGCAGCTCACGCGCCAGCCGTGCCCAGTAGCCTTCATAGTCGGCCGCAGCCTCGGCGCACAGCGCGTCATAGGCGGCCATGCCAGCAATGTGGGCGTTGGCCATGCTGGCCGGTGGTGGGTAGCTGGCGTACTCGGTGCGTTGGTCGGCGCTGGACATGGTGGTGTCTCCTGATGTGCGGTGCAACTCGAAGCGAAGCCCGCAGCCTAGGGCCAGGCTCTTACGAAGCGCTGACGCGCTGAACGGCGGTCTGGCCGGTTTGGCTGCTCTGAGAGGGGCGACATCTACAATTTACGCCACCTTCAAGCGCCCCGGCTTGAGCAACCCGAGATCGATCCAGCCCATGCATCCCCGATTCAAAAGCGGCCCCGCCCAGCTTGGCCCCTTACCCCGTGTCATCTTCGGCAGCCGCTGGTTGCAGCTGCCGCTGTACCTGGGCTTGATCCTGGCGCAAGCCGTCTACGTCTTCCACTTTTGGGTCGAGCTGGTGCACCTGGTGGAGGCGGCGTTTGGCAACCAGCAGGCGCTGGCGCAACTGGTCACCAGCATTGGCTACAAGAGCGAGGTGGTCGTCACCGGGTTGAACGAAACCATCATCATGCTGGTGGTGCTGGCGCTCATCGACGTGGTGATGATCAGCAACCTTTTGATCATGGTCATCGTGGGCGGCTACGAGACCTTTGTCTCGCGCCTAAATCTTGACGGCCACCCCGACCAGCCCGAGTGGTTGAGCCACGTCAACGCCTCGGTGCTGAAGGTCAAGCTGGCCACGGCCATCATCGGCATCAGCTCGATCCACCTGCTCAAGACCTTCATCAACGCCGCCAACTACGAAGAGAAGGTGCTGCTGTGGCAGACGGTGATCCACATCACCTTCTTGTTGTCGGCTGTGGCCATCGCCTGGACCGACCGTTTGATGACACACGCCGCGCCGCCGCACAAGCCCGAGCACGAGTGACACGGAGACCACCATGACCATCATCCGCCAAGCCGACCTCATCGAGACCGTGGCCGCCGCGCTGCAGTACATCAGCTACTACCACCCGGCGGATTACATCAGCCACCTCGCGCGCGCTTACGAGCGTGAGCAAAGCGCAGCGGCCAAAGACGCCATTGCGCAGATCCTCACCAACTCGAGGATGTGCGCTGAGGGCCGCCGCCCGATTTGCCAGGACACGGGCATCGTCAACGTTTTCCTGAAGATCGGCATGGATGTGCGCTTTGAGGGCTTCACCGGCTCGCTCGAAGACGCCATCAACCAGGGCGTGCGCCAGGGCTACCTCGACCCCGACAACAGGCTGCGTGCGTCGATCGTGGCCGACCCGCATTTCGAGCGCAAGAACACCGGCGACAACACGCCGGCGGTGGTGCACATGACGGTGGTGCCGGGCAACAAGCTTGACGTCACCGTGGCGGCCAAAGGCGGCGGCAGCGAAAACAAGAGCAAGTTCGTGATCCTCAACCCCAGCGACAGCATCGTCGACTGGGTCATGCAAACGGTGCCGACCATGGGTGCGGGCTGGTGCCCGCCGGGCATGCTGGGCATCGGCATCGGCGGCACGGCCGAGAAGGCCATGCTCATGGCCAAAGAAGTGTTGATGGAAGACATCGACATGTTCGACTTGCTCGCGCGTGGGCCGCAGAACAAGCTCGAAGCGTTGCGCATCGAACTCTATGAAAAGGTCAACGCGCTGGGCATTGGCGCGCAAGGCCTGGGCGGCCTGACCACGGTGCTTGACGTGAAGATCGCCACCTACCCCACGCACGCCGCCGGCAAGCCCGTGGCCATGATTCCTAACTGCGCAGCTACGCGCCATGGCCATGTGGTGATGGACGGCAGCGGTGCGGCCTACCTGGAGCCGCCCAGCCTTGACTTGTGGCCCGACGTGCACTGGCAACCCGACTACATCAAGAGCCAACGTGTTGACCTCAACAGCCTGACGCGTGAACAGGTGGCGAGTTGGAAACCCGGCGACACCCTGCTGCTCAGCGGCAAGATGCTCACCGGCCGCGACGCCGCGCACAAGCGCATCCAGGACATGCTGGCCAAGGGTGAACCATTGCCGGTGGACTTCAACAACCGCGTCATCTACTACGTCGGCCCGGTCGACCCCGTGCGTGACGAGGTGGTGGGCCCCGCCGGCCCGACCACGGCCACGCGCATGGACAAGTTCACCGAGATGATGCTGGCGCAAACGGGGCTCATCGCCATGGTCGGCAAGGCCGAGCGCGGACCGGTGGCGATTGAGGCCATCCGCAAACACAAGAGTGCGTACCTCATGGCCGTGGGCGGCGCGGCCTACCTCGTGGCCAAGGCCATCAAGGGGGCGAAGGTCGTGGGCTTTGCCGACCTCGGCATGGAAGCCATTTACGAGTTCGATGTGCAAGACATGCCGGTGACGGTGGCGGTGGACGCGCTGGGCACCAGCGTGCACAACACGGGCCCGCGGGAGTGGCAGGCGCGCATCGGCAAGATCCCCGTCACCGTGATGTGAAGGCGCTTTAGCACCCGTGTCGCAGCTCTTCGAGGTCCATCCGCACAACCCGCAAGCGCGCCTGCTCAGACAAGCCGCGCAGATCCTGCACGACGGCGGCATTGCGGCCGTGCCCACCGATTCGAGCTACGCGTTGGTGTGCCGGCTGGACGACAAGGCGGCGGCCGAGAACCTGCGCCGCATCCGGCAGGTCGACGACAAGCACCACCTCACGCTGCTGTGCCGTGACCTGTCGTCGCTAGCAAGCTATGCGAGGGTGGACAACCGCCAGTTCCGTCTCATCAAGCTCGGCACGCCCGGGCCCTACACCTTCATCTTGGAGGCCACCAAAGAAGTGCCGCGACGCTTGTCGCACCCGTCACGGCGCACCATCGGGCTACGTGTGCCCGACCACCGGGTGACGCAGGAGCTGCTGGCGCTTTTCGGCGAGCCGCTGCTGGCGACCACGCTGATTGCGCCGGGTGAGCGCGAGCCGATGAACGATGCGACCGAGATTCGCGAGCGCTTTCAAAAGATGCTGGAAGCGGTGGTCGACGCCGGCGCTTGCCCGGCCGCGCCGACGACGGTGGTCGACTTGACGGGCGACGAGCCGGTGGTGATGCGTGAAGGTCGCGGCGAGCTCGCGCGCCTGGGTTTGTGATTGGCCCCTTCCCCCTTCAAGGGGGAAGGTTGGGATGGGGGTTCGGTTCTGGCATTGCGGCGACATTCAACCCCCACCCCAACCCTCCCCCTGCCAGGGGGAGGGAGCAAGGCACAGGTGCGCCGTCAATGCCGAAAGTGCCGCGTCCCCGTAAACACCATCGCCACGCCGCGCTCATTCGCCGCTGCAATCACCTCCTCATCCCGCATCGAGCCACCAGGCTGAATGACGCTGGCAGCACCGGCGTCGATGACGACATCGAGGCCGTCACGGAAGGGGAAAAACGCGTCGCTGGCCACCGCCGATCCTGTCAGCACAAGACCGGCGTTAGCGGCCTTGATGCTGGCGATGCGCGAGCTGTCGATGCGGCTCATCTGGCCCGCGCCCACGCCCAGCGTCATGCCGCCGGCGCAGTAGACGATGGCGTTGCTCTTGACGAACTTGGCCACCTTCCAGGCGAACATCAGGTCGGCCAGTTGCGCAGCACTCGGGGCGAGCTTGGTCACCACCCTTAGTTCGTTAGCCAGCACCTGCCGGTGGTCATGGCTTTGCAGCAGCAGACCGCCACCCACGCGCTTGAAGTCCAGCACATTGGTGGCTTTGGACAGCGGCACTTCCAGCAAGCGCAGGTTGGCCTTGCTCGCCAGCAGTGCGCGCGCCTCGGCACTGACAGCGGGCGCGATGAAGACTTCGACAAACTGCTTGGCGGCGTTGAGCGCTTCAACCGTCGCCACGTCCAGCGTGCGGTTGACGGCGACGATGCCGCCGAAGGCTGAGGTCGGATCGGTCTTCAAGGCTTTGAGGTAGGCCTCCAGCAGCGTCTCGCCCACGGCCACACCGCAGGGGTTGGCGTGTTTGACGATCACGCAGGCCGGCAACTCGAAAGTCTTCACACATTCCCAGGCCGCGTCGGCGTCGGCGATGTTGTTGAAGCTGAGCTCTTTGCCTTGCAGTTGCGTCCAGCCCGCAAGCAATCCGGCGGCCGGCTGTGCCTCGCGATAGAAGGCGGCGCCCTGGTGCGGGTTCTCGCCGTAGCGCATGTCCAGCACCTTCGTCACCTGCAGATTGAAGGTGGCCGGGAACGCCGCGCGCGTGGGCACGCTGTGTACATGGTTCTCGGCGCTCGGTGCCAGCGCCGAGAGGTAGTTGCTGATCATGCCGTCGTAGGCGGCGGTGTGGGCGTAGACCTTCTTCGCCAGCATGAACTTGGTGCCGCGTTGCACGCCGCCCGCCGCCAACTCGGCCAGCACCTGCGCGTAGTCGGCAGGGTCGATCAGCACGCTGACATCAGCCCAGTTCTTCGCTGCCGCGCGCAGCATCGCCGGGCCGCCGATGTCGATGTTCTCAATCGCATCTTCCAGCGTGCAATCGGCGCGCGCGGTGGCAAGTGCAAAGGGGTAAAGGTTGACCACCAGCATGTCGATGGTGCCGATGCCGTGGGCCTTGAGTGCGGCCATGTGCTCGGGCAATTCGCGCCTGGCCAACAAGCCGGCGTGGATGCGCGGGTGCAGCGTTTTCACGCGGCCGTCCAGCATCTCCGGGAAGCCCGTGACCTCGGCGACTTCGGTCACGGCCAGGCCAGCGTCGGCCAGCAGCTTGGCGGTGCCGCCGGTGGACAGCAACTTGACGTCCAGTGCGATCAGCGCCCGCGCGAATTCGATGATGCCGGTCTTGTCGGAAACGGAAAGCAGCGCCGTGGTCATGGGTGCGGGATCACTTGATGAGCTTGTGGTCGAGCAGCTTGCGCCGCAGCGTATTGCGGTTGATGCCCAGCCATTCGGCGGCCTTGCTCTGGTTGTCGCCGGCCTGTTTCATCACCACGTCGAGCAGTGGTTTCTCCACGGCGCCGATGAAGAGATCGTGCAGGCCATGCGGCTCGGCGCCGCGCAGGTCGCGAAAGTATTGCGCCAGGCTTTCGCGAATGCACTCGTCGATGTACTTTTTGCTCATGCCGCCAGCTCGTTGTGCTCGTCGTTGGCGGCCAGCGCAGGCTGCGGCAGCAGCTGGTGCAGGTCAGCCAGTTCATCGAAGAAGCTTGACACCGCGCGCAGCTGTGCGGGCGCGTTGTCCAGCGTGTTCATCACCGCTCGAAACGCCTCGCCACCCGGCAGCGCACGCACGGCCCAGCCGATGTGCTTGCGCGCACTGCGCACGCCGCTGTGTTCGCCGTACAGGCTGTAGTGGTCTTGCAGATGCTCAAGTAGCCACTGCTGCACGTCACGTGTGGGCGGCGGCGCCAGCAGCTCGCCGTGCTCTAAAAAGTGCGCCACCTCGCGGAAGATCCATGGCCGGCCCTGCGCCGCGCGGCCGATCATCACAGCGTCGCAGCCCGTGCGCGCCAGCACCTCGCGCGCTTTGTGCGGCGAGTCGATGTCGCCGTTGGCCACCACCGGGATCTTCAGCGCGGCCTTCACGGCCGTCACGGTTTCAAACTCGGCCAGGCCTTTGTAGCCTTGTTCACGTGTGCGCCCATGCACGGTGACCATGGCCACGCCGCTTTGTTCGGCGGCACGCGCCAAGCTCAGCGCATTGCGCGCTTGCGCGCACCAGCCGGTGCGCATCTTCAGCGTCACGGGCACACCACGCGGCGCGCACACGGCCACCACGGCTTCAACGATTTGTATGGCCAGCGGCTCGTCTTGCATCAGCGCCGAGCCGGCCCATTTGTTGCACACCTTCTTGGCCGGGCAGCCCATGTTGATGTCGATGATCATCGCGCCGCGGTCGATGTTGTAGGCGGCGGCCTCGGCCATCATCGCGGCTTCGGTGCCGGCGATCTGCACGGCAATCGGTGCCACCTCACCTTCGTGGTTAGCACGGCGTGAAGTCTTCAGCGAATTCCACAGCTCGGGGCGCGAGGTGATCATCTCGCTCACCGCATAGCCCGCGCCCAGGCGCTTGCAAAGCTGGCGAAACGGCCGGTCGGTGACGCCCGCCATGGGTGCCACAAAGAGGCGGTTGCGCAATTCGATGGGGCCTATGCGCATGGCGGGTTTGCGGGGGTGGTGCTGAAAAAGGAGGCGGGAGTATAGCCAGCGCCGCTGGCCGCAGCGGGCTCAAAACCCGTGGCCATAATCGTCGATGCAAGCATGGATCGACGCACTGTTGGCGGCGCTGGCGCTGCCTGAATTCGGGCTGACCACGGTCTTCATCATCGCCACCATTTCGGCGACCTTGTTGCCCCTGGGCAGCGAGCCGGCGGTGTTCGGCCTCATCAAGCTCAACCCCGAACTCTTCTGGCAGGCAGTGTTCGTGGCCACGGCCGGTAACACGCTGGGCGGCGCTATCAGCTGGTGGATGGGCTACGGCGCCGAGCGCGCCTACGAGAGCATGGCGCATCGCAAGCCGATGCAGCTCAAGGCACTGGCCTGGCTGGAGCGCTTCGGCGCCAAAGCCTGCCTCTTGAGCTGGCTGCCCTTGGTGGGTGACCCGCTTTGTGCCGTGGCCGGCTGGCTGCGGCTGCCGTTTTGGCCTTGCGTCGGGTACATGGCCATCGGCAAATTCTTGCGCTACCTCACCATGACGGCCGCGCTACTTTGGTTGTTCCCGGGACAACTGAGCCATTGAGAGCCGAGCTGCCGAGTTGCGCAGTTGGCCGATGCCTAACTCTTGACATGAGGGCCAAGTCACCATGAACCCCACCGCGGCCTACGACCAGGTCACCAGCGCCTATGCGCGCATCTACAACTTCCAACACCTGGGCTCACTGGCCGGCTGGGATCAAGCGGCCAACATGCCGCCCGGCGGCAACGAAGCGCGCGCGTCGGCGATGTCGGAGCTGATGGCCTTGCTGCACCGCATGCGCACCGACCCCCGGCTCGCTGACGATTTGTCGCGTGCCGAGCAAGAACCGCTGTCGGCGCATCAACGCGCCAACCTGCGTGAAATCCGCCGTGATTGGCGCAGTGCCAACGCCTTGCCCGAAGCGCTGGTGCAGCGCCAGCAAATGGCGCGTGCGCGTTGCGAACATGCCTGGCGCAGCCAGCGCCCGGCCAACGACTGGAAGGGTTTCGTGGCCAACTTTCGTGAGGTGCTCACCAACACGCGCGAAGAGGCCAAGCTGCTGAGTCAGCAGACCGGCCTTTCGCGCTACGACGCCATGCTCGACCAGTACGAGCCGGGCATGCGCTGCGTCACGCTGGACCGTGTGTTCGGCGAGCTGCGGCAGTGGCTGCCGGGCTTGATCCAGCGCGTGGTCGACAAGCAATCGCGTGAACCGCTGGTGCAGCCCGTGGGCCCGTTCCCGCTAGCCGCACAGCGCGCGCTGTGCGAGCAGGTCGTGCGCTGGTTGGGCTTCGACTTCAACGCCGGCCGGCTGGATGTCAGCACGCACCCTTTCTGCGGTGGTGTGCCCGAAGACGTGCGCATGACCACGCGCTTTCATGAAGACGACTTTCTGGGCAGCCTGATGGGCACCATCCACGAAACCGGGCATGGCCGCTACGAGCAAAACCTGCCGCGTGAATGGCTGGGCCAGCCGGTGGCGAATGCGCGCTCGATGGCGCTGCACGAAAGCCAGAGCCTGAGCTTTGAGATGCAGCTGGGCAGCCATCCAGGCTTCATGGCGCACCTGGCACCGATGGTGGCCCACGCCTTCGGCGGCGGGCCGGCCTACACGGCGCAGAACATGCACCGCCTCGTCACGCGCGTGAAGCCGGGCTTCATACGTGTGGACGCCGACGAGGTGACCTACCCGGCGCACATCATCCTGCGCTACGAGATCGAGCGCCCGCTGATCGAAGGCGAGATCGAACCGGAGGATGTGCCGGCACTCTGGGACGCCAAGATGAGCGAGCTGCTCGGCGTGGACACGCGCGGCAACTTCAAAGACGGCCCTTTGCAAGACGTGCATTGGCCCGAGGGCATGCTCGGCTACTTCCCTTGCTACACGCTGGGCGCCATGTACGCCGCACAGTGGTTCGCCGCGATGCGCCGCGCCACGCCCACCCTCGACGATTCAATAGCCAGCGGCGACTTGTCGGTGGTGTTCGACTGGCTGCGCAGCAACATCTGGAGCCAGGCCAGCTTGTGGACCACTGACGAGCTGACTATCCGCGCCAGCGGCGAGGTGCTCAACCCCGCCTTCTTCAAAGCCCACCTCGAAGCGCGCTACCTCGCGAGTTGAGCTGACAGCGGCGGTGTGCTGAAACGAAACAAGGGCGCCGTGGCGCCCTTGTAATTTGCCGGCGCCAATGCGGCGCCTTCAAGTGGTCAAGCTAGATGATCACGCAGCCTTGCGCGTCGCGCGCTTGACCACCTTGACGGCGGCCTTCTTCGCCGGAGCGGCTTTGGCGGCGGGCTTGGCCGCAGCCTTGGCAGGCGCTTTGCTCAGCTTGGCAACCGTCGCACTCAGCGCGTGCACTTGGGCAGCCAGGGCTTCCACGTCTTTGGCGGTGGGCACGCCGAGCTTGCCCATGGCCTTGGCCGTGCGCGCTTCGAAGATCGACTCAAGCTTGTCCCAGTTTTGGCCAGCCTTGGCGGTGACCGTGCCGGCCATCGCGCTCATCTTGCCGGTGACTTCGCTGATCTTTTCTTCGGCCATGCCTTGCGTCTTCTTCTGCAGGCTCAGGCCCTCTTTGACCAGGGTCTCGAAGACCTTGCCGCCTTCGGCCTGGGCCTTGGAGAAGGCGCCCATGCCAGCCAGCCAGATTTGCTGCGCTGAGTCTTTGACGGCCTTGGCCAGGTGGCTGTCCATCATGCCCGTAGCGGCGCTGGTTGCGGACTCGGTGGCGGCGTTGAGTTTCTTGACCATGGTGTTCCTCTTGGTGTGAAGGGTGGTGGGCCAGGGTGGCCTGCCAATGAGAGCGAATATAGGGTTCACCCGTGGGGAGCGCAGCCTAAAACACTAGGGAGACGGCTCTATGCTCGCGCCATCCACAGGCACTTGTTCAAGGGGAAATCCATGCAGTACTTCGTCACGGGCGCGACTGGCTTCATCGGCAAACGGCTGGTCAAGACGCTGCTAGCGCGGCGCGGCTCGGTCGTGCACTTCCTGGTGCGACCCGGCAGCGAAAGCAAGCTCGATGCGCTGTACACGTACTGGGGCGTTAGCAAGGCGCGTGCTATTCCCGTGACGGGCGACCTCACGGCCAAGAAGCTCGGCGTCACGGCCGACGCCATCAAGGCGCTCAAGGGCCAGATCGACCATGTCTACCACCTCGCGGCGGTGTATGACTTGAAGGCCGACGAGGCCAGCCAGGTGCAGGTCAACGTCGAAGGCACGCGCCACATGGTCGAGTTTGCCAAGGCCGTGGACGCCGGGCATGTGCACCATGTCTCCAGCATCGCCGCGTCAGGCTTGTATGAAGGCGTCTTTCGCGAAGACATGTTCGAAGAGGCCGAGAACCTAGAGCACCCGTATTTCATGACCAAGCACGAGAGCGAGAAGATCGTGCGCAAGGAGTGCAAACAGCCATGGACGGTGTACCGCCCCGCGCTCGTGGTGGGTGACTCCAAAACCGGCGAGATGGACAAGATCGACGG
>JANOJR010000001.1:0-10886 GCA_031418855.1 Rubrivivax sp. | reverse complement strand
GATGGTGCCGGGGAAGTGCAGATGCTCTTCGCTCTTGCCGTAGGTGATGGGCGGCATGGCGAACGCGCGCACGTCTTTGGGCAAACGCGCCAGCGCGTGACCGACCACGCCCGAGCAGATCACCGTGTCGACCGAACAAGGCAGGTGCGGGCCGTGTTGCTCGATGCTGCCGGTGGGCAGCACGATGACGGTGTTCTCTTTGTCGGGCAGCTCTGCCACTTCGGTCCAGCTCAGGTAGGGCAGAAATCGCTCTGGCGGGTTGTAGCTGTGCATCATGATCGTGTCTCGTTAGCTAACTTGTTAGACGTGTGCCAATGGCGGTGTCAAAAGCTCGGCAACGTGGACAGCGCCACCCGCCCCGCCGCCGCATCGGCCATGACCTGCTCGCGCTGCGCCCAGCCACGCAGCTTGCCGGGGTTGAGCAGCCCGGCGGGGTCAAAGCGCAGCTTGGTCGCCACCACATCGGCGTTGATCTGGCCTTGTTTGCCGTCCTCCACCACGTAGACATGCGGGTTGGCGATGTAGACGCCGTTGTCGCGGTGGATCTGCATGATCTCGTTCAAGCGCGCTTCGGTAGTGAAACGCACCAGTTGCAAGCCGCTGCAGTTCATCGCACCTTCTTTGGTGCGGATGAACTCCAGATGCACCAGCACCTCGTCACCCAGCAGCTGGCGCAAATGTTTGGCCTGCGCCACATGCTCACCAGCGCGAAAGCCGCTCTGGATGTACGTTAGCCCCTTGTCGACTTTCATCGCGTGCAGCGTGGTGTGGTTCCAGGTGTATTCGACGATGGTGCGCTTGCTCTTGGCGTTCTCTTCGGCCGTTTTGCGCAGCGTCACCGTGCCGCCGAAGCTGGCCACGAGCTCCATCAAAGCGGCTTCGGCCGGCTCGGCCACGAGCACGAACACGGCATGCGCGCCGGCGGTCATCGCCCCCTTCAGCAGCGGCGTGGCGGCCAGCAGCAGGTCGGGTATCGGCGCGGCCAAGAGCGTGACGCTGCGCTTGACGATGCCCGGCGACGAGGCCAGCGCGTCGGCGAATTCGAGTGCCGCATCAAAGCCTTCAAAACAGACGATCGCCTCTAGCCAAGGGTGCGCGGGTGCGAGTGCGACTTCAAGCTCCAGCACGATGCCGTTGGTGCCGTAGACATGGTGCAGCAGCAGCGCTTCGGGCGCGCGCAGCTCGAGCACACGTGGCGCGATTTCCACCGTCATGGCGCGCACACCCAGCACGTTGCCCGTGCTTGCCAGCGGGCCGTAGTTGATGCTGCCCACGCCCCCAAAACCGCCGCCGTACAACCCGCCTAGCGTGGCGCTGCGGTAGGTGCTGGGCACGCAGCGCAGCTCCCACTGTGGCGTGTGGCGCTCCATCTCCATCATGCGGATGCCGGCCTGTGCGCGCGCCACGCCGCCGCGGTGCCACACCAGCTGGTTGTAGGCCGAGAGGTCGAGGATCACGCCGCCGTGCAGCGGCATGCATTGGCCGTAGTTGCCTGTGCCGCTGCCGCGCACGGTGATGGGTACGCCCGCGCGTGCGCAGGCCGCCACCACGGCGCGGATTTCCTCTTCGGTTTTGGGCCGCGCCACGGCGTGCGCGCGCAGGTGTTCGAGCTGGCGCTTGAGCACGGGACTGAACCAGTAGAAGTCCTGGCTCAGGCGCTCGACGCGCGCGTCGGTGATCCACTCGATGCTGCTCAACTGTGCGGCCATGGCCGCGCACTTCAATGCTGTTTGTGCAATGTCGAAATGCTCACTCATGACGCCAGCACCATGTTGACGAAACGCTGCGCGTCATGGCGCAACTGCGCCATGTCCAGCCCCGGGATTTGATCGTTCTCGACCACGACACGGCCCTGCACCAAGAGCGCGCGCAAGCTCGGGCGGCCGCCGCTGGCCACGGGGCCTATTGCCGGGTCGAAGAGGCCGAAGTGGCGCGGCTGATCCAGCTCATACACAGCGAGGTCGGCCGCCATGCCGACTTGCAGCGTGCCCACACCATCCAGCCCCAGCACACGCGCGCCGCCGGCGGTGCCGATGTGCACCACGTCTTCCACCGTCATCGTGCCCGCGTAGCCACCGGGCTGTGTGCTGCGCGCACCGGCGCGTGGGTCGGCGCGGTGCATCAGCCAGCAGGCATGCGCCTCGCTGGCCATGTCGGCCGCTTCGTTGCTCGCCGCGCCGTCCACCGCCAGGCTGACGGGGATGCCCAGGGCCATGGCTTCGGGGATGCGAGCGATGCCCGAGCCCAGGCGCGCATTGCTCTGCGGGCAATGCGCGATGCCGGTGCCCGTCTCGGCGCAGATCTTCAAGTCGCCGTCGTCCAGATGCACCATGTGAGCGTACCAAACGTCGCTGCCCACCCAACCATGTTCGGCGACGAATTCCAGCGGCGTGCAGCTGAACTTTTCACGCGCCCAGCGCACGTAGTCGTAGCTCTCTGACAAGTGGCTGTGCAGGCGGATGCCCAGGGCACGCGCTTGTTCGGCCATGGGCTTGAGATGCTCGGTCGGGCAGCTCCAATTCGGCGTGGTGATGGCGCTGACCACACGCTTCATGGCCATCGGTGATGGGTCATGAAAGCGCCGCGTATCGCGCTCGATGGCGGCCATGAACTGGTCCAGCGTTTCGGGCATGACCTGCGGCGGCGCGGCGTGGTCGGTCATCGGCCGCGGCTGCGTTTGGCCGCCGCGGCAAAGCACGAAACGCAGGCCCAGCTTCTGTGCTTCATCGAACACGGCCTCCGACGCATCGAAGGGCATGCCCGGCCAATAGTGGTACTGATGGTCGGCCACCGTGGTGCAGCCCGAGAGCATCAATTCCACCAGGCCGATACGCGCGGCCAGCCGAAGCGTTGCCTCGCCGTCGAAGTGGCGCCGGTAAGGCACCGGCACCGCCGCCAGCCAGGGCACCAGCGGCAGGTTGATGCCGGCTGGAATGCCTTTGAGCAAGCTTTGAAAGAGATGGTGGTGGGTGTTGACCCAGCCCGGGTAGACAACGCAGCCGCTGGCGTCGATCACGCGTTCACCCGGCTCGGGCGCGAGCGTGCCCAGCGCCGTGATGACGCCGCTGCGGATGCGCACATCGTTGCCGTTAGTCGAGCGCATCGCCGCGCCCGCCAGACCCGTCCACAGATGCGCCGCACCACGCACCAGCAGGTCATCAGTCATGGTGCGTCTCACTTTCGTGCCAGCTACCCAGAGCCCAAGTCGACAGCACCGACATCAAGGCGAAGAGCCCCACGCCGGTAAGCGTGATGAGCACGAGTGCCGCGAACATCCGCGGGATGTTCAACTGGTAGCCGGCTTGCAGGATCTGGTACGCCAGCCCCGTGCCGGTGCCGCCCGTACCAGCCACAAACTCGGCCACCACCGCGCCGATCAAGGCCAGGCCCGAGCTAATGCGCAGGCCACCGAAGAAGTACGGCAGCGCCGACGGTATACGCAGCCGCGTGAGCGTTTGCCAACGCGTCGCACGATTCAGTTTGAAGTAACTCATCAGCCCCGGATTCACACTGCGCAGCCCCAGCGTGGTGTTGGCGATGATGGGGAACAGGGCCACCAGCGTGGCGCAGATGACGAGCGAGGCCGTCGGGTTCTTGACCCAGATGATGATGAGCGGCGCGATGGCCACGATGGGCGTAACTTGCAGCAGCACGGCGTAGGGGAACAGCGCCGTCTCCACGGTGCGGCTTTGCACGAAAGCGAAGGCGATCAACACCCCTAGCACGATGGCGCAGAGGAAGGCGAAGAGCGTGATCTTGAGCGTGGTCACCAGCGCACCAAACAGCAGCCCCGCGTCAGTCACCATCACCATCGCCACGCGCAGCGGGCTGGGCACGAGGAAGGGCTGCACGTCGAAGCCCACCACCAGCGCTTGCCACAAGCCGATGAGCACCACCGCCACGAGCGCAGGCCACAACACGCGCTGCACGTCTGGGCGTTGGTACCAGGCGACGGGTATCGCGGCGGTCATGACAGCGCCTTCTCGGGCGTGTCGGCGCTGGCGCGCAAGAGGCTGTCTTGCAAGCGACGCGCATGGTCGGCAAAGCGCGTTGAGACGCGGAACTCGGCATTGCGCGGGTAAGGCTCGTCGATGACCAGTTCATCGACGATGCGCCCGGGCCGCGCCGCCATCACCACCACGCGCGTCGACAAATACACCGCTTCGTAAATCGAGTGCGTGACGAAGATGACCGTGAGCTTGTTGCCCTGCCACAGCTCAAGCAGTTCGCCGTCAAGGCGATGCCGCGTGATCTCGTCGAGCGCACCAAAAGGCTCGTCCATCAAGAGCAGCGTGGGCCGCGTCACCAAGCCACGCGCGATGGAGACACGCATCTGCATGCCGCCTGAGAGCTCACGCGGCAGCGCGCGCGCGAACTTCGCCAGGCCCACCAACCTCAGCACCTCGGTCACGCGCGCGTCGGCCTCGGCGCGGGGCACGCCGGCCAGGTCCAGCGGCAAGCGCACGTTGGCCTGCACGCGCGCCCAGGGCATTAGCGTGGCCTCTTGAAACACGAAGCTCAGGCGGTGGCCGCTGTCTTCAACCTGCGCCACCGGCTTGCCCCACAGCGCGATGTTCCCGGCGCTGGGCCCGAGCAGCCCCGCCACCATCTTCAAGAGCGTGCTCTTGCCGCATCCCGAAGGGCCCAGCAGCGTGATGAGCTCGCCTTCGCCGACAGCCAGATCGACCGGCTGCAGCGCGTGCGTGCCGTTGGGGTAGGTCTTCTCGACGGCGCGGATGTCAACGGCACAGACCTGCGCCGGGGCCAGCCCCGACATCAGGGCATGACCTTGAGGTTCTTCACAAACTCAGTCGTGTAGGTCTTGCTCAGATCCACCTTGGCCGGGTCGATAAGCTTCATGGCGATCATCATCTCGTAGGTCTTTTTCATGCGCTCGTCGGTGACGATACCGACACCGAACTTGGCCGCGTCGCCCCCCAGCACCATGCCGGTCTGGTTGAGCAACATGATGCCGTTGGCGATCTTGTCGTCGGTCATGTTGGGGTTGTCTTTCTTGATCAGTGCGTTGGCCGCCGAGGGGTCGCCCTTCAAGTAACTCTTCCAGCCTTCCATCGTCGCCTTCACGAACGCGGCCACCGCCTTCGGCCGCTCTTTCACGGTCTTCTCCATGCACACCACCGTGGTGCTGTACACCGGCCAGCCGTGGTCCGACATCAACAGCACGGTGGGCTTGAACTTGGCTTCTTTTTCGATGGCGAAGGGCTCGCTGGAGAGGTAGCCCTGCTGCACCACGTTCTTGTCGGCCACGAAGGGCTGGATGTTGAAGGTGTAGGGGCGCACTTGCGAGTCGCTCAGGCCAAAGGTGCTGCGCAGCCAGGGCCAGTAGTTGGTGTGCGCGTCGCCTGAAATCAGGATCGTCTTGCCCTTCAAGTCGGCCATCGTCTTCACCGTTTCGGGGTGGCCGATCATGACCTGCGGGTCTTTCTGAAACGCCGCCGCGACCGTGACTGCGGCGATGCCGTTTTCACGAGCCTTCATGGTCTGCACGTCGTAGCCCATGAAGCAGTCGGTTTGGCCGGCGGCCAGCAGTTGCATGCCGTTGACCTGCGGCCCGCCCATGCGGATGGTCACGTCGAGCCCTTCCTTCTTGTACAGGCCGGTGGCCAGTGCCTGGTAGAAGCCGCCGTGTTCGGCCTGGGCATACCAGTTGGTCATGTAGGTGAATTTTTCCTGCGCGTGGACGCTGGTGGTGACCACGGCGGCCAGCGTGATGGCGGTGGCGATTGATGTCAGGCGCATGGTGGCTCCTCGATAGGTTGAAACGAATTTGAATACAGGTCAGCAAGGCACGTGCCACGCATCAATGCCTTGGCTTTGGGATTGAGCTCACCAGATGGGTGCTTGCAGCACCGTGATTGTGCTTCGGCCTGGACGCCGTGCACCCCGTCGCAGCCGTGGGTTTGCCCCTATCTCGACAGTGGCATATACGCCGTTGCCTCCACCTCAATCAAGATGTCTGCGGTGGGCAGCATGCCGCTGACTTCCACGACCGTTGACGCTGGCAACTCGCCCGTGAAGAAGAGCTTCCTCACGCGGCTGTAGTGGGGAAAGTGGTCGAGGTTCTTGAAGTACTGCACGAGCTTAAAGACGTCGCTCATCTGGCCGCCGGCGGCTTCGACGGTGGCGCGGATGCGGTCGAGCACGAACCAGCTTTGGGCCAGGATGGGGCCTTCTTTGATGTCGGTCGAGAACTCACCGGTTTGGCCAAGCAGCGTGCGCGCGGCGGGGGGGATGTCGGCGTAGCCTTTGACGATGGTCGACGTGGCGGGGTCGACCGCGATCACGCCGGAGAGGAAGACCAGGTCGCCGGCGCGGCGCCAGGCTGAATATGCGGCCAGGGGTTGGGCAATGGTCATGGGGCGGTCTCCGTCAAACGTGAATCGTCAAAGTTCCGTCAAAGTATTGTCAAAGTGTTTCTAGCGTTAGCTTCAAGCGCGCGAGAAAGGCTTCGCGGTCCTGCTGCGTCACGTGGTTCATGTTGTAGAGCTGCAGCCACTTCATGCGGCAGCCTTTCGCGTACAGGGGTTTGAGCCCCTTCATGAAGAGGCTGCGGCCGGGGTCGCCAATCCACTTCAGCCACCACCAGGGCGCGCCTGAGGTGGTGATGCCGACAAAGAGTTTGATGTTGCCCAAGGCGCCGCCGATGGTGCGCTGCTTGGCGGTGGCGATGCGGAAGGTGACGCTGGGCAACCACACGCGCTCGAGCCAACCCTTGAGCATCGCCGGTGCACCGTAAAACCAGGTCGGGTAGATCACCACCCAGCCATCGGCCGCTTGCAGCGCGTGCACATGCTCGGCCACGCCAGCGATGTTCTGTGCGGTGTCGCTCAGGTAGGTGGCTTTCTCGTCAGCACTGAAGACGGGGTTGAAGCCTTGGGCGTAGAGGTCGATCTCGTGCAGCTCGTGGCCTGCGGCGCGCAGCGCTTGCACGGCGGTGCTGCGGATCGCTGCGCCGAAGCTTTGCGGGTCGGGGTGGCAGTACACCAGCAGCAGCTTCATCGACAGCTGCCCGCCTTAGAGCGTTCCACCCGCGCGGCCCAGCACCAGCTCGTCCCAGGCGCGCACCTTGCCAGGGTTCATCAGGCCTTGCGGGTCGGCGAGTTTTTTGAAGTCGAGCTGCGCTTGATCGACCTGCTTCATGCCGCCGTCTTCCAGCACCCAGGTGTGCGCATCAAAAATCCAGCAGCCGTCGGCTTCGAAGCTCGTCTTCAGCTCTTGCAGTTGCGCTTCGTCGAAGTACTGCACCAGCGGCAGCGCGAAGGCCACGAGCTCGTTTGCGGCCTGGCTGAATTCGTGGTGCATGAAGACTTCATCACCGAAGCGCTGCATCTGCCGCGCCACGAGCGCCGGGTCCAGCGGGCCGGGGTAGGCGACTTGCAGGTAGGTGACACCGCGGTCGCTCTTCAGCGCTTCCAGCGTGGTGTGGTTGTAGGCGCATTCGGTGGCTGAGGGCAGCCCGCGCGCCAGCAGCTCGGCTTCGCTGCCTTGCACGACCAGGCGGCCGCCCATGTGCTTGACCATTGCGGCGTAGGCGGGCAGGGTGTCGGGCGAAACCTGCGCAAACATCGCGTCGGCGTCTTCAAGCTGCGCGCGCAGGCCGGCGTAGTAGGGCGTGATGCGGCGCTCCACCGCGCTGAGCTGGAAGACGTCGATCTCGCGCGGCTGGCGCACGGCCGCATTGCCCACCGCCAGGCCAAAGCGCAGCACGGCGTCGTACGTGTCGAAGA
This sequence comes from Rubrivivax sp., assembly GCA_031418855.1. Taxonomy (GTDB): domain Bacteria; phylum Pseudomonadota; class Gammaproteobacteria; order Burkholderiales; family Burkholderiaceae_C; genus Rubrivivax. Next base: position 3,138 of record JANOJR010000001.1, on the reverse strand, counting down.
GTGCGATGGTGTGCTGCCAGCTTACCTTGGGCGTTAGCGCGATCTCGACTTCAACGATGATGCCGTTGCTGCCGTAAGCGTGGTGCACCTTTTGAATGTCAGCGCCCACCAGATCAAGCACGCGCGGCGGGTCTTCCAGCGTCAGCACACACAGCCGGCGCACGTTGCCGGGGTCGGCCAGGATGCCGTGGCGGATGGAGCCGATGCCCGAGTGCCCGCCGGCGATGAAGCCTCCCAGCGTGGCGATGCGCGCGGTGCTGGGCCACATGCGCAGCTGTTGGCCGCTGGCCACTGCGGCGTCGTTCAGGTCGTGCATCAAGACACCGGGCTCGACGATGGCCCAGCCGTCTTCGATCTTCAGCACGTGGTTCAAGGCGGTGGTGTCGAGTGTGGCGCCACCGTGCAGCGGCACACATTGGCCGTAGTTGCCGGTGCCACCACCGCGCAGCGTCAAGGGCACGTAATGGCGCGCGCAGGCGGCGGCGATGCGCTGCACGTCCATCACACTGCGTGGGCGCACCACCACGGCAGGCAGCTTGCCAGCCAGGCGCGCGGCGAGCACGGGGCTGTACCAGTGGTAGTCGCTGGCGGCGCGGGCGCGGGCCTCGGGGCTGAGGTCGAGGTCCAGGCCATTGAGCTCGTGCAACCAGGCGCTGAGGTCGACGTTCTGGCCAGGCTGGTAGAGGGGGCTGTCGTTCATGGCGGGCGAGTTTGGCATGGGCCACCGCATGCCCTTACCGGCCATTGCGGATGCCGAACTCGGGTCCGGGCCGCTGCGGTCCTACAGCGGCAGCAAGTCCAGCGCGCGGCGGTAGGCCGCGTCGTGCATCAGCTCGTCCCAGGGCAGCGGCACGGTCTGGGGCAGCAGCTTGTGGCGACGCTGCTCACTTGCGTCGTTAGGCACCCAGTCGCCGGCGGCCGCCGCGTCGACCAGCCCGGCCAAGAGCTCGTCGATGGCACGACCGCCGTTCTCTGACTCGTTGCACAAGAGCACCATGTCGCCGCCAGCGTTTAAGGCCGCCAGCGCGGCTTGCGTGAAGCTCAGTGGCTTGCCGTCGAGCACACGCGCTGCGGCCATGCCGAGGTCGTCGCTGAACACACATCCTGTGAAGCCCAGGCGTTCACGCAGGATGGCTTGCAGCCAGCGCGAGGAAAACCCGGCCGGGCGCGAGTCGACCTTGGGGTAGATCACATGCGCGGGCATCACCGCCGTGAGGCTGGCCGAGAGGTGGGCGTAGGGCAGCGCATCGTCAGCCAGGATGGCCTTGAGCGAGCGCGCGTCGATGGGTATGGCGTGGTGGCTGTCGGCCTTGACGAAGCCGTGGCCAGGGAAGTGTTTGCCCACGTGGCCCATGCCGGCTAACTGCATGCCGTAGGCGACACTTTTGGCCAGCATGGTGGTCACGCGCGCGTCGCGGTGGAAGGCGCGCGCGCCGATGACGGTGCTGCCACCGTGGTCAAGGTCGAGCACCGGCGCGAAGCTCAGGTCGACACCGCAGGCGCGCAGCTCGCTGGCCATCACGAAACCCAGCGCGGTGGCCGCGTCGGTGGCGGCCAGGGCGTCTTGCATCCATAACTCGCCAAGCACGCGCATCGTGGGCAACGGCGTGAAGCCGTCGCTGCGAAAGCGCTGCACGCGGCCTCCTTCGTGGTCGACGCAGATCAGCACATCCGGCCTGGCCGCCTTGATCTGCGCTGTGAGCTCGGTGAGCTGGCGGCGATTCACCCAGTTGCGACCGAAGAGACACAGGCCGCCGGTAAGCGGGTGGCGCAGGCGGCGGCGGTCGTCGGCGTTCAGCGTGGTGCCGGCAACGTCGAGCACGACGGCAGCGTGGGCGGGGTGGTCAGCATTCATGGCGCGGGATCCTGGGTTTCGACGACCACGAAGGACGCGGCGTAGTCGGTTTCATCGGTGACGGTGACGTGCGCGCGCAAACCACGCTCGTCAAACCACTGTGCTAACGCGCCATGCAAACGGATGAAAGGCTTGCCGCTGGCGGCGTTCAAGATCTCGCAGCTGCGCCAGGTCATGGGCATGCGGATGCCCATGCCTACCGCTTTGGAGAAAGCCTCTTTGGCTGAGAAGCGCGTGGCCAGAAAGCGCACGCCGCGCACCTCGCTTCGCGCGCGGCGGGCATTGAAGATCTCAAGTTCGCCCGGCCCCAGCACCTTCAGCGCGAAGCGCTCGCCGCGCCGCGCGAAGCTGGCTTCGATGCGACGCACGTCGCAGATGTCGGTGCCGATGCCGTAGATCATGCGCGCGCGATGCAGCGCAAGTATTCGCGCACGGTGCTGCCCAGGCCGAGCTCCAGCGCATCGGCCACCAACGCGTGGCCTATCGACACTTCCAGCACACCGGGCACAGCGCGCAAGAAGTCAGCCAGGTTGGTGCGGTTCAAGTCGTGGCCGGCGTTGACGCCCAGGCCGAGGCCTTGCGCGGCACGTGCGGCGACCGCAAAGCGCGCCAGCTGCATGGCTTGTTGCGGCGTGCCAAATGCAGCGGTATAGGGCTCGGTGTAGAGCTCGACGCGGTCGGCGCCCACCGCCGCAGCCAGCGCCATGGCCTCGGGCGTGGCGTCCATGAAGAGGGCCACGCGCACACCCAGTGCTTGCGCCTCTTGGATCAGAGGGCGCAGACGTGTGGCTTCGACTGCGAGGTCCCAGCCGTGGTCAGAGGTGAATTGGCCTTCGCTGTCGGGCACGAAGGTGCACTGCTGCGGGCGCAGCGCACGCACGAAAGGCATCAGGTTCTGATAAGGGTTGCCTTCGATGTTGTATTCAGCCTCGGGCCAGTCTTTGAGCAACGCCGATAGGTCATGCACGTCGTGCGCGCGGATGTGGCGCTCGTCGGGCCGCGGGTGCACGGTGATGCCTTGCGCGCCGGCCTGCAAACACCATGTCGCCGCTTGCGTCACGCTGGGGATGTTCAGGTGGCGCGTATTGCGCAGGTGTGCGACCTTGTTGACGTTGACCGAGAGCGCGGTGCTAATCGCGCGGTGCTGCTGTTCGGGTGCGACGAGTGGGTTCATGTCTATCGTTAGCCAGTTTCCAGCAGTTTGTGCACCGAATGCATGACGCGGCGCGTGCGCAGCGGGCTCGTGCCCAGATGATATTGAAGCAGGCCGCGCAGCGGCGCAC